>CAYHHL010000107.1:10969-14304 GCA_964356325.1 uncultured Enterobacteriaceae bacterium
GGCTCCTAGCGCCTGGGCTGCGCTGGCACTGCTCCGCCGTTCTGGCTAGCCTGCTGCACAGGAGGCCCGATCGCCCAGACCTGGCGAGGCAGTGACGAATTCGACCACGGCGGAGGTCCAAGTGCCAGATTCTGTTGCCTGTCGATGCAAGGCAGTTCATCCGCGTCGGCGGATCGTCCTGACCGGCGGGCCCGGTGCGGGCAAGACCGCGGTTCTCGAACTCATCAAGAAAGCCTTCTGCGCGCACGTGCGAGTCCTGCCGGAGTCGGCAAGCATTCTCTTCTCCGGCGGCTTTCCCCGCGGAGCGTCCGTCTCGGCGAGCATCGCGACCCAGAGGGCGATCTTCAACGTCCAGCGGGAATTGGAGTGCGTCGTCGAGGCGGATTCGACACCGGCCATCGCGTTGTGCGATCGCGGCACGATCGATGGGCTGGCCTACGTGTCCGTCGATCCGGAAGTCTTCCTCGCCTCGATGGGCACGACCCGCTCCGAGCAGTTCGCCCGCTACGACGCCGTCATCCACTTGCATACCCCTGGCATCGGTCAGGGATACGACCACGTCAACCCGGTGCGCCTCGAGACCCAGGAAGAGGCACTGGCCCTTGACGCGCGCATCGAAGCTGCGTGGAACGGACATCCACGCCGCTTCTTCGTGACGAGCGAGGCGGACTTCCTGGACAAGGCCCGACAGGCACTGGATCGCATCCGCGCCGAACTGCCGCCGTGCTGCCGCGGCCACCTCGTGAGCGGCGTCGACCTGGTGCCGTGATCGAGCAAGCCCGTGCATCCAGGCCTGGCGACCCCGCACGGATCACGCACGCACGCTGAACCCGCGGCGGGCCAGCTTAGCCAATTCCAACGCAGAAACGGGGATGAGGCCCAGCCCGAGGCCTAGCAAGCAGTCGTGCAGGGACAGCGGCCCCACGTCGAACAGCGCCCTCGTGAACGGCAGGTGGTGGATCGCGATCTGCATGAGCACCGACAGGACGCAAACGGCCAGCAGCCGCACGTTGGTAAACGGCCCTACTTCCCAGAACAGGCGCGTCGGACTGCGGGCCGCGAAAGACCGAAGGATCTCGCTGAACACCAGGGTCGTGAACGCGAGGGTGCGCGCCTCCCGCTCACTCCGAGTGACCAGCGCCCACGCGAACACGGACAGCGTCACCGTCGCTTCCAGCGCACCCGTCGCCGCGATGTAACGCCATTGGCGCCGACCGAGCATCGGTTCGTCCGGCCGGCGCGGCGCTCGCTGCAGCGTGTCGGCGTCCGGCGGGTCCATCACCAACGCCAGTGCCGGTAGGCCGTCGGTGACGAGATTGATCCACAACAGATGCAAGGGCAGCAGCGGCACCGGCCAGCCCGCGAGCGACGCGCCCAGCATGACCAGCAGTTCGCCGAAGTTGCCTGCCAGGAGGTACACCAATGCTTTGCGTATGTTATCGAAGATGCCTCGGCCTTCCTGGACTGCCGCGACGATGCTGGCGAAGTTGTCGTCGGTCAGCACCATGTCCGCCGCTTCACGCGTGACCGCGGTCCCCGTGCGACCCATCGCGATGCCGATGTGCGCTTCCTTCAACGCAGGGGCGTCGTTCACCCCGTCGCCGGTCATCGCCACGATCGCGCCGCGTTGCTTCCAGGTGCGCACGATGTGCAGCTTGTCCGCGGCGGTGGCGCGCGCGTGCACGATGTCGGCGGCATCGTCGTCCGGCTGCAGAATGGCCATTTCCCGGGCGATCGCCCGCGCGGTCACGGGATGATCGCCTGTGATCATGACGATGCGAATGCCAGCCGAGTGCGCATCCTTGACGGCGGCAATCGCCTCGGCGCGCGGCGGATCTGCCAGGCCCAGCAGACCCAGCAGCTTCAGTTCCGTCTCCGTGGCGTGGTCGCCCACCGCCACCGCCAGCACGCGCAAGCCACGGGCCGCCAGTTCCGCCTGGGCTTCCGATGCGCCCTCCTGCCCCTGCGTGCACAGAGGCAGCAACGACTCCAACGCACCCTTGACGTACAACCGCCCGTCCGCACGCAGGATCGACATGCGCTTGCGGTCGCTGTCAAACGGTGTTTCGCCGCGCCGCGGTCGCTCGCGTTCTATCGCCTCCCGGGTAATGCCCTGCTCACTGGCCGCTACGAGGATGGCCACTTCGGTCGGATCGCCTGTGCCGGCCAGGCCCGTTGCGTCCAGTTCGGCATCGCAACAAGCCGCCGCCGCATCGAGCACCGCCGCGTGGTCGGGCCCCCACATTTCGCGCACGATCATCGCGCCGGTCGTCAGCGTGCCGGTCTTGTCCGTGCAGATGACGGTCGTCGCGCCCAGCGTTTCCACGGCCGGCAAGTGGCGCACCAGCACGTGCCGCGCCGCCATCCGTCGCACGCCGAGCGCCAGCGCGATCGTGACCATTGCCGCCAGCCCTTCGGGTACTGCCGCCACCGCCAGCGACACTGCCACCATCAGCACTTGCAGCCACGGCTGACCGCGCGCGAGACCCAAGATCGCCACCAGAGCGACGATGCCCAAGCACAGGCGCAACAGCACGGCGCCGACTTTCTCGAGCTGTTGCTGCAGCGGGGTCGCCGTCTGCTCCGCGGTTCCGAGCAGATGAGCGATCTTGCCTAGTTCCGTGGCCATGGCGGTCGCCGTCACCTCCGCCAGCGCCGTGCCGGTTGCCACCGACGTGCCGAGGAATACCGCGCCGTGCCGCTCGGCCAGCGGCGTGTCTGCCCCGGTCGGCCCTACTTGCTTGTCAACCGGCGTACTTTCACCGGTCAGCGCCGCCTCCAACGTCGTCAGGGCGTGCGCCTCCAGCAGCGTCGCGTCGGCGGCCACCAGATCGCCGGCCTCGAGCACCAAGACATCGCCCGGCACCACCTCGGCCGCGGGAATCATGACCGAACGACCGTCACGCAGCACGCGGGCCAGCGGCGCCGTCATCGCTCGCAAGGCCAGTACCGCACGCTCGGCACTGAATTCCTGACGGAAGCCGACCAGCGCGTTGAGCACCAGGATCGCGGCGATGGCCACCGCGTCGCCGACCTCGCCCAGCGCCGCCGAGATCGCGCACGCCGCGAGCAACAGCCAGACCAAGGCGCCGCGGAACTGGCCGAGCAGCAGGTGCCACCACGGCGTCGCCGCCTCGCGTTGCAGTTCGTTGCGGCCATGCGCCTGCAGCCGCTGGGCAGCCTCGTCGCTCGAGAGTCCGCTCATGGCGCGGTCCGGACGCGGCATTCAGACCTGGCGATGGCCTGGGAGGCGCCACGGAATCGGCCTGGCATGGTACGCATCTCCCTGGAAGAACTGAGGTGCTTGGTGGACAACCGTCGTGTCTGTAGGCTTG
>CAYHHL010000107.1:14404-18747 GCA_964356325.1 uncultured Enterobacteriaceae bacterium
GCCGCGCCGGTCGGCTACGCGCACGTGGCCTTGTCGCCGGCGATGGCCCAGCGCCTCGATCTGACCACGGCCACGGTCGCGCGCCACCCGTTCACCCGCAACCTGCGCGCCTATGGCTCGGTCATTCCGGACGAAACGCGCACCTCGCACGTCCACGCCAAGGTCCGCGGCTGGTTGGAGGAAGTGCGGGCGGACTTCACCGGCCGCGAGGTCCGGGCGGGCGAGGTCCTTTGCACGATCTACAGTCCGGAAGTCTACTCGGCGCAACTGGAACTGCTGTCGATGCTGGCAACCCCTATCGCGCAGGGTGCCGACGAGTTCGTCCAAGCCGACCGGCAGGTGCGATCCCTGACCATCGCGGCGGCCAAGCGCCGGCTGCAGCTCTGGGACGTGCCGAAGGACGAGATCCGCCGGCTGCTCAAGACCCGTCAGGCCCGCCGCACCTTCTCGTTGGTGGCGCCGCGGTCGGGGACGGTAGTGGCCAAGCAGGCGCTGACCGGGCTGTACGCGGACGCGGCGACGGAGCTGTACACCCTGTCCGACCTGAGCCGGGTCTGGGTGGAAGTCGATCTCGTCGGTCGCGAGGCGCTGGGCGTGCGGGTCGGCGATCACGTCACGCTGGTGGTGGAAGGCGTGGCGGCCCCCCTGCACGCCGCGATCACCTTCCTGGCACCGAGCGTGGACGAGGCGACCCGCGCCGTGCGGGTCCGATTGGAGTTGGACAATGCGCACCGGCAGTTGCGGCCCGGCGCGTTCGCGACTGCGCAAGTGGCGATAGACCTGGGCGAGGCGCTGGGCGTGCCGGAGGAAGCGGTGGTCCGAACCGGCACGCGCGACCTCGTGTTCGTGGTGCTGCCGACGCACGTGGAGCCCCGCGAGGTCCAACTCGGCGAATCGGCGGGGGGTTGGCTGCAAGTCAACGCTGGCCTTCAGGCGGGCGAGAGGGTGGCGACCAACGCCCAGTTCCTGCTTGATTCCGAAAGCCGAATCCGGGCTTCCAGCGGCCAGGGCCACAGTCATGGCCAGTGAAGACCCGGTCGTCCGGCCAGCAGAACTACACGGCTTGATCGCGCGCATCATCGACTTCTCCGGCCGCCAGCGCTGGCTCGTGTTGCTGGCCGCGCTTGGCCTTTCTGGCGCGGGCATTCTGCTCGCCCAACGCACGCCGCTCGACGCCCTGCCCGACCTGTCCGACACGCAAGTCATCGTCGCCACCGAATGGATGGGCCGCAACCCGACGCTGATCGAAAACCAGGTCACCTACCCCATCGTCACGTCCTTCCTCGGCGCTCCCAACGTCAAGACCGTTCGCGGTTTCACGATGTTCGGCATGTCGTTCGTGTACGTGATCTTCCAGGACGGCACCGATCTGTACTGGGCGCGGTCGCGGGTCATCGAACTGTTGTCCAAGGTGCGCGGGCAATTGCCGCCGGGCGTGGAGCCGCAGATCGGCCCGGACGCGACGAGTTCCGGCTGGGTGTACCAGTACGCGCTGATCGATCCTTCGCATGCTCTCAACGCCCAACAACTCCGTGCACTGCAAGACTTCAGCCTGCGCTACTGGCTGCAGTCGGTCGAAGGCGTGGCGGAGGTGGCAACCGTCGGCGGCTTCGAGAAGCAGTACCAGATCGAGGTCGACCCGGTGCGGCTGCAGGCCTACGGCGTCACGGTGGCGCAGGTGGCGGCGGCGGTCCGGGGCAGCAATGACGAGGTCGGCGGGCGCGTGGTCGAAATGGCCCAGCACGAATACGCCATCCGCGGGCGAGGTTACGTGCAAGGCATCGATGACCTTGCCCAAGCGGTGGTGACGACCGACAGCAAAGGCACGCCGGTGCGCATCGCCGACGTCGCGACCGTGCAGGTGGGCCCCAACCTGCGCCGGGGCATCGCGGATCTGGACGGGCGTGGCGACGTGGTCGGCGGCATCGTGGTCATGCGCTCGGGCGAAAATGCCCTGGCGGTCATCGAACGGGTCAAGCACAAGCTTGCGGATCTCAAGGCTTCACTGCCGCCGGGCGTGCAGATCGTGCCTGTGTACGACCGCAGTGGACTGATCCGCGCGTCGGTGCAGACCCTTGGTACCAACGTCGTGCAGATCCTGGCCATCATCGTGCTGGTCATCGCGGTGTTCCTGTTCCACCTGCGCTCGTCGCTGGTCGCGGCCATTGCGCTGCCGGTGGCTACCCTCGCGACTTTCATTGCCTTCTGGGCGCTGGACATGACCATCAACATCATGTCGCTCGCCGGCCTCATCCTGGCGCTGGGCGACATGGTCGACTCGGCGGTGGTGCTGACCGAGAACGCACACAAGAAGATAGCCGCCGATCCCGAGGGCAAGACGCCGCGGCTGGAACTGGTGTTGGCGGCAGCGCGTGAACTGGGGCCGTCGATCTTCGGCGCGCTGCTGGTGCTGACCGTGGCCTTCCTGCCGGTGTTCACGCTGGAGGGCGAGGAGGGCCGGCTGTTCCGACCGCTGGCGCTGGCCAAGACGTTCTCGATGGCATTCGCGGCCTTGTTCGCCATCACCCTGGTGCCGGCGCTGATGGTGTTCTTCGTGCGCGGCAAGATCCGTCCGGAGGCGCGCAACCCGCTGAACCGGCTGCTCATCGCCACTTACCGGCCGGTGCTCGGCTTCTGTCTGCGCCATCGCTACCTGGTGATCCTGGGCGCGATCCTGCTCACCGGCGCGACGTGGTGGCCGTTGTCGCGTCTGGGCTCCGAGTTCATGCCGCCGCTGTACGAGGGCGACCTGCTGTACATGCCGATCTCGGTGCCGTCCATGCCCATTGAAACCGCGCGTCGGCTTTTGCAGTGGCAGGACGCGCAGATCCGCAGCGTGCCCGAGGTCGCGCGGGTGTTCGGCAAGGCCGGGCGGGCAGACAGCGCCTTGGACCCGGCACCGCTGTCGATGTTCGAGACCGTGGTGCAGTTGAAGCCGCGCGAGCAGTGGCGGCCCGGTCTGACGCAGGAGAGTTTGATTGCCGAGCTGGAGACCAGGGTCGCGACGCCAGGCCTGCAAGGTGCTTGGACGATGCCGATCAAGGCGCGCATGGACATGCTCTCGACTGGGATCCGCACGCCGATAGGAGTCAAGGTGTTCGGGCCGTCGCTCGAGGGCATCTCCCAAGTGAACGACCTGTTGGAACGAGCCTTGCGCAAAGTGCCGGGCACCCGCAGCGTCTACGCCGAACGCGAGATGGGCGGCTTTTTCCTGGACATCACTCCGGATCGCCGGGCGATTGCGCGCTACGGGCTGTCGGTACGCGACGTGTTCGACACGGTGGAGAGCGCCCTGGGCGGTCAGGATGTCGCGACCACCTACGAGGGACGCGAGCGCTACCGGGTGAACGTGCGCTATCCCCGCGAGTTGCGAAATGACCTGGAGGCCATCCGGGCGATCCGGGTGCCGGTGCCGGCGCTGCAGTCACGCGGGCTGGGGCCGACGGCGAGCGGACGGATGACGGCGCTCGGGCCAGGCGGCAGTGGCCCAAGCATGGGCGGCGGCATGGGCGACGGCGAGACCAGCGTGACCGCGGCGATGCCGACCGATGGCGGCGGTGGCATGGGCGCGGGCATGGCGCCGGCCGCAGCGTCAGGCGGGAGCGCCGTGGCACCGATGGCGCGCAAGGCTTGGCTACCACTGGGCGAATTGGCGCGGGTCGAGACGGTGATGGGGCCACCGATGCTCAAGAGTGAGATGGGCCAGCTCGCCGGTTGGGTCTACGTCGACCTGCAAGACCGCGATGTCGGCGGCTATGTGGACGACGCGAAAGCCGTGGTGGCGCGCGAGGTCGTGCTGCCCCCGGGCTACACCCTCAAGTGGACGGGCCAGTACGAGTTGCTGGAACGGGTGCGGGCGCGTCTGGCCTGGCTGCTGCCCCTGACGCTTGTGCTGGTATTTCTCATCCTATACCTGAACTTCCGCGGCATGCCCCAGGTGCTGATCGTCTTGTCCGGGGTGCCCTTCGCGGCGGTGGGCGCCATCTGGTTGCTGTGGGCGGCACAGTACAACACCTCGATCGCCGTGTGGGTCGGCATGATCGGCCTGCTCGGCGTCGCGGCCGAAACCGCCAGCGTCATGGTCGCTTATCTGGATCAGGGCTGGGCGGCGGGAGGCATTCGCACCGTGCCCGACCTGATCGCGGCTTCAGTAGAGGCCGGCAGCCAGCGTGTGCGGCCGCTGGTCATGACGGTCGCGACCAACATCTTGGGGCTGCTGCCCCTGCTTTTGGACGACGGTGTCGGCGCGGACGTGGCCAAGCGCATCGCCGCGCCGATGTGGGGTGGCCTGGTGTCGCTGACGCTGCTGACGCTGTTGGTGGTGCCGGCGATGTATGTGGTTT
>CAYHHL010000108.1:0-5366 GCA_964356325.1 uncultured Enterobacteriaceae bacterium
AGGCGGCCGAAACTGCTTGAATTCACTTCAAGCAGTTCTTGGCTGACTGGACAATCATGTTGGCGAAGAGCCCTGAATCGGAAGATTCACAGGCTCTGCGTCACGCCGCCTGCAAAGCGCGCGGAAACAGGATGTTGTTCTCGAGATGGATGTGCCGGTGTAGATCCGCCTCGAGCGCCTCCAAGCCCTGCCACAGTGCCGTCCAGGTTCCGCACGCCATGTACGGCACCACGAAGTCGTCCGTCACCTCCCGCAGCGACGCGAGCAGCGACCCGACCGCCTCGTGCTCCATCAGCATGACACGCACGGGCGCACCGGCATCCCGCCCGCGACCGCCGAGGATCCACGGGAAAAGAATGGTTTCCTCCTTGACCATGTGCGGCTCCAACTCCGCGCGCAGGGCCAGCACCAGCTCGAGCAGCTTCTCGAAACGCTCCGGATCCTTGTCGCCGTGGACCTTCAGCACGCGCCGGGCCATCGCCTCGAGCCGCGGCAGTTCGGTGTCGAGTGGCCGGTGGTGGCGCGCAATCAAGTGGTCGATGAGGGCGGACAACGGCGCCTCGTCCCAGCGGATGCTGTTGTCGCCCGAGTCCTCGGCCGCAGCGACTTCAGCCAGCAGGGTCGCAGGTTCGACACCTACCTTCGCGCAAGCGTCGACCAGCGGGCGCTTGCCGCCGCAGCAGAAGTCGATGCCATGACGCTGCAACACGGCGACGGAGCGAGGGCGGCGAGAGGCGAGATCAGCAACGGTCCAGGTGGTTTCCATTCGGGTTCCTTGCAAGCGGAGGCGGCGTGACTGCCGCTGCCAGGGGTCTTTGCAACGACCGTGCCAGAGAATCACACCTGCTATCTCAAGTAGTTATGAGTCATGTAGTCACGCTGACGACAAGTATCTGCTGTCTGATTGACTACATTCGCTGTCGATTCTACAATGGCGCACCATGCACGACCTGCTCGCCCTGGCCGCCGACCTCTGTGCCCACCTGGGCTCGCCGGATCGCTACGAACGCCTGCTGAACGCGGTGCCGCGCGTCGTGCCCTGCGATGCCGCGGCCTTGCTCCGTCTCGAAGGCGAGGCGCTCGTGCCGGTCGCGACGGTCGGCTTGCTGCCAGAGGCCATGGGTCGCCGTTTCGCTTTGGCCGACCATCCGCGGCTACAGCAGATCGTGCGCGCCGACGGACCGGTTCGCTTCCACGACGGTCGGTTGCCCGATCCGTTCGACGGACTGACCGCGGCGGGTGCCGATCTGGAACCGGTGCACGCCTGCATGGGCTGCGCGCTGCGCGTCGACGGCCGCGTGGTCGGCGCGCTGACGGTGGATGCGCTGGATCCGACAGCATTCGGTGCGGTCGACGACGCTGCCTTGACCGTGTTCGCCGCGCTGGCCGGGGCCGCGCTGCACACCGCGGGGCTGATCGACACCATCGAACGAACGGCGCAGCGCCAGGGACGACTCGCGGCGCAACTGCAGCGCGATGCCAATCGAGACGGCAGCGAATGGCTCGGCACGTCGAGTGTTTCCGTGCAACTTTGCGAAGAGGTTGCGCTTCTGGCTCAGAGCGATCTCTCGGTCCTGATCACGGGCGAGACTGGCGCGGGCAAAGAGGTCATCGCGCGGGCCCTGCACGCTCGATCGCCGCGGGCCGCGCAGCCGCTGATTCACGTCAATTGCGCGGCATTGCCAGAAACCATTGCGGAAAGCGAGCTGTTCGGCCACGTGCGCGGCGCCTTCACCGGAGCCGTGGAGACGCGGGCCGGCAAGTTCGAGGTCGCGGACGGCGGCACGTTGCTGCTCGACGAGGTGGGCGAACTGCCCCTGCACCTGCAGCCCAAGCTGTTGCGTGTCGTGCAGTTCGGCGAGATCCAGCGTATCGGCAGCGACAAGCCGTTGCGCGTCGACGTGCGGGTGCTGGCTGCCACCAACCGGAACCTGGCAGAAGAGGTTCGCGCGGGGCGGTTCCGCGCCGACCTGTACCACCGACTGGCGGTGTATCCGTTGCATGTACCGCCGTTACGGGATCACCGCGGCGACGTGGAAGTCCTGGCCGGCTACTTCCTGGACGGCGCGCGCGTCCAACTGGGCCTGGGGCCGGTGCGCCTGACACAGGCGGCGCGCACGGCTCTGTTGGCCTACCCTTGGCCCGGCAATGTCCGTGAACTGCAGCACGTGTTGCTGCGAGCGGCTTTGCGCGCTTCGGGAGGGCAGCGGCTGGTCGGGGTCCAAGTAGACGTCACGCACCTGGGGCTAGAACTCGCAACCGATGCGCCGGAAGAACCGCTGCCGATTGGCGCGCCGTCGCCGGGCCACGCCAACCTGCGCCAAGCGACAGAAGTCTTTCAGCGTCAGCGGTTGAGCGAGGCATTGGCACGCTCGCATGGCAATCAGGCTGAAGCGGCGCGGGAACTTGGCCTGGACCGCGGCAATTTCCACAGGCTCGCGGCGCGGATGGGCGTACTGCCGCGGCGCTGACAAACGAACGCGTTCCAGTGGCTTGATCCCGATCAAGGCGCGCCAACCTGGGAACCGGTAGTGTCGTCAGGCCGGCACGTTCGCCGGGCTACACGAGCGCACGCGATGCAGAGCCGCAGTGAACACGCGCACACGCACCTGGCCACGACGATGGTCTATGGGCCGGCTACGTCGCGGCGCTACGGCATTTCCTTGGGCCTCAACCTGTCGCCGTTGGCCAGCAAGCGATGCCCGTACCGTTGCGCGTACTGCCAGCTCGGCGCGGAAAAGCGGGGACCAGACGCGGCGTTCCCTTCCGTAGCGGGCCTCGCTGGCGATCTGGCACGGGCATTCGGCCACGCGGATCTGCCCCGGTTCGACCACCTCGTGTTCAGTGGCAATGGGGAAGCCACCTTGCATCCGCGGTTTGCCGAGGCCGTCGAGATCGTGTTGCAGTCCCGTGACCAGCACCAGCCCGGTCTGCCCGTCGTCCTGCTGACTTGCGGTACCGAGCTGTCCCGACCGGCCATCCGCGAGGCGGCGCTGCGGTTGGACGAGGTCTCCGTCAAGCTCGATGCGGGCACCAAGGCCACCCTGGACCGTCTGGACGTGCCTCGCCACTCGCTGCAACCCGAGCAGATTGCCGACTGGATCGGCGGGCTGCCCAACGCCGTGGTGCAAACCATGCTGGTCACCGGCCGCGTCGACAACACCGGCGAGGCCGAGATTCAAGCCTGGTTGGCGCTGGTGGGGAAGGCCCGGCCGCGTCGCGTCGACCTGTACACGCTGGACCGGCCCTCCCTGGATCGACGCCTGGCCGCGGCGGGAACGGCGCGCATGCAGGCGATCGCCGCGCGCGTTCGAACCGAGGCAGGACTGGCCTGCCGGGTGTTTCCTGCCGACGAGGTCGCTGCCTGATGCAGCACCGGAACGGGCACCTTGACGCGGATCAAGCGCAGGAATGACTCGGACCAAGGCGCTACTGAACTGGGGGGACTATGAGGTGGTAGGAACATACGGTTGGCAAGAGGAACCCATGGAATGCAGTGCAGAGGTGGAGGACCGGTGCTCGCTCGCGAAGCTCGAAGGCGCCACGCCTCTGGTCGCGCACGTCGGACAGGTGCTGGTCTACCGTGGCCATTTCCCGGCAGGCTGCTTCGTGGTGCTGCAAGGGACCGTGCTCGTGTCGGACAGTCAGCGTGTACAGTTCGTGAGGGTCTCACCGGGCGATGAGCCGGTGCTGGTGCCGCCTGTAGACGAGTTGGACCTTGCCGCCGCCCGATCCGTGCGCGTCGAGGTAGGAGCGCGCCTCCTGTACCTGCCGCGCAGCGTCCTGACCTCGGATCAGGCGGCGGTGCAGATGCTCGAGGCTGCCGGTCTATGGGCGGTCAGCTTGCAGAAGTCATGGAACTGGTCGCCGCCCTGGCCCTGATGGCCCTGAAGGCGTGAATTCCCGCACCGCTGCGTAGTTTTGCGCATCGCCGTGGGCGTCGCGACGCAGCCGGGCAGTCGCACGACGTGGCTGCGGTAGTATTTTTGTCGTACTATCAGGGCACTTCGTATTCATCCAGAGATGGCACGGCTCTTGTATCTTGTTCGACCGGTGCCGTTGGAAGGACACCGCGCGCGAGCCTCCGATGCAAACGACGACCTGGCCCTTGTCCCCGCAGCAAGCCCGCCCGCGCACCAGCCGCGCCGGCCGCACCAACTGCGAGACCTGCGAGAGCCGGTCGCGCACCGAGTGGTGTTCGCTCGAAGGCCCGCATCTTCAAGCCTTGAGCGACGCCAAGATCGGCAACGTGTACCAGCCCGGTCAGACCATCTTCTACCAGGGCAATCCCAGCGTCGGCATCTTCTGCGTCGAATCCGGGACCATCGCCGTGCGCAAGAACGACGAAGCGGGCAACTCCGTCATCGTCCGTTTGGCCCATGCAGGCGACACCTTGGGCTACCGCTCGTTCTTTGCCGGCCAAGGCTACCGGGCAAGCGCTGAAGCCTTGGAGCCGAGCCGCATCTGCTTCATCGACAAGGCCGCCGTCCGCCGCCTGCTGGATCAGAACCCCGCTCTTGGTCAGGCCTTCTTGCAGCGGATGGCCCGCGACCTCGAGCGGTCGGAGGAAGCCCGGCTGCACGCGGCGGCACTGCCGGTCAAGGCGCGGCTCGCGCACCTGCTGCTCGTGCTCAAAGACCGTTTCGGCGAGACCAACGACGCTGGAGACCTGATGATCCAGTTGCCTTTGTCGCGGCAGGACATGGCGGCGATGATCGGCGCCAGGCCCGAGACGATTGCCCGCGCCGTGCGTGCGCTGGAGGAAGAGGATATCGCCCATTTCGAGGGGCGGCGTTGCCGGGTGCCGGATCTGGACGCGTTGCTCGATGCGGTGGAGCCGGAATAGCCCGTCGCGAACTTCCAGCTATTCTGCAGAGCTACGGTTCCGGCGCGCGTCCCGGCAGCGGCGCCACCAACACCGAGCACGGCGACAGGTGCAGCAACCCGCGTGACACCGAACCGTGCCACAGGCGCGCCGGCCAGGGCCGCTGATGCGTGCCGACGACCACCAGCCCGGACCGCCGCTCGAAGGCGCTCGCAGCCAAGGCGTTGTCGACACGGCCGAGCGAGGTGAAGGCATGGCCCGTGACGACGCCTTCGCCGGGCAGTCCGGCCAGCGGGGCGAGGATCTGCCGCTCGAGTTCCAGCAATCGCTCGCGGGACGCCGAATCGTGCGTATCCACCATCGGCAGGTGCGCTTCTGGCGGCCAGAGCACGACTTCGGCCTCCACGTCGCAAGGGGCGATCGCCCGCAACGTGCGCAGCCAACTGACGACGGGCGCCGATTCCGGCGAAAGGTCCATGGCCGCCATGATGTGCAGCCTGCCGTGACCGGCCAGCCAGTCCAGCAGCGGCTCCGGCTGTCG
>CAYHHL010000108.1:5466-13678 GCA_964356325.1 uncultured Enterobacteriaceae bacterium
GGCCAGTTCAGCGAGCGCTCGGGCAACTCGACGCTCGGAGGCGGTATCACGTGGACCAAGGTCAGTCGGCCCTGGGTCGCGCGCGCCCACGCAGCAGCCACGTCGACCGCGGCGCTGGCCGGTTTGGAGAAGTCGGTGCCACAGAGAATGTTCATGGGAGGCATTGTGCCGGACGTAGGAGTCCAGGAGCAAGGCCGGCATGACTTGAATCAAGGCCGCATGACCCGGATCAAGGCCGCATGAACCTTCCCCGAGCCGCCGCAAGGACGTCACGATGACCCTGTTCACCATCATCGCCGCCAGTGTCCTCGCGCTGTTTCCCATCGTCGATCCGCTGGCTGCCGCGCCCATGTTCATCGCGCTCACGGCTGGCGATTCGAAGATCCGTCGCAGCCGCCAAGCTAATCACGCCGTCGCCTACATGGCCGGCATCCTGGTGACGTTCTTCCTCGTGGGACTGGGCGTCCTCGAGTTCTTCGCCATCTCCATGGAAGGACTGCGCATCGCTGGCGGCATGATGATCATCTACGCCGCGCGCGGCATGCTGCAGAGCGAGCCCAAGGTCGACGCCGCCGAGCAAGCCGACGCGATCGCCAAGCCGGACATCTCGTTGACTCCACTGGCGATGCCGCTGCTGTCGGGACCTGGCGCAATCGCCGCGGTGGTGAGCCTTGCGACGCAGGCCCGGACCCTCACGGACCGCACCGGGGTCGTGATCGCCATCGCCCTGGTGGCCTTGGCGACCTGGCTCATCCTGCGTGGCGCCGTCAGCCTGCACTCGCGCATCGGCCCCAACACCATCGCGGCGGTCACCAGGCTGATGGGCTTTCTCACGTTGTGCGTCGGAGTCCAGTTCGTGATCAATGGCGTGCGCCCGCTGGTCATCCAAATGCTTGCGACCGCGCTGCACGCCCGTTGAAGCCGCGCGTGGCCGGATGCGTGTCGGCGGACCTGGATCTGCCATGCTGATTCTGTACAGCCCCTGCAGGCTGCCGCCCTGAACCCAAGATGTTCCTGGTTTCCGGAGGTTGAACTTCATGCAAATCCGCTTCCTGGGCGCCGCCGGCACTGTCACCGGCTCGAAGTACCTCGTGGACACCGGCCGACGCCGAATCCTGGTCGACTGCGGGATGTTCCAGGGCAAGAAGGACCTGCGCCTGCGCAATTGGCAGCCGTTGCCGGTCCAGCCCGCGAGCATCGACACCGTGCTGTTGACCCATGCCCACCTGGACCACAGTGGCTGGCTGCCGGCTCTGGTGCGCCAAGGCTTCGCCGGCAAGGTCCACTGCAGCCATGCCACCCGCGAAGTCTGCGGGATCCTGTTGCCGGACGCCGGGCGCATCCAGGAGAAGGACGCCGAGTACGCCAATCGCAAAGGTTTTTCCAAGCACTCTCCAGCGCTGCCGCTGTTCACCGAAGAGGACGCGTTCCAGGCGCTCGACCTGTTCCGATCCGTGGCCTGGCACACGCGCGTCGACTTGGGCGATGGCCTGCAAGCGACGTTCCTGCCGGTCGGCCATCTGCTCGGCGCGGCGATGATCCTGCTGGAAGACGGCCAGAGTTCCATGCTGTTCAGCGGAGACGTGGGCCGACCGAACGACATCCTGTTGCCGCCGCCGGAACCGCCGCCTGCCGCGGACGTGCTGGTCATCGAGTCGACGTACGGCAATCGCCTGCATTCGACGGTGGACCCGAGCGTCATGCTGGCCGAGGTGATCCAGCGCACAGCACACCGTGGCGGCGCCGTGATCATGCCGACCTTTTGCGTCGGGCGCGCGCAGGAGGTGATGCTGCTGCTCTCGCGTCTCAAGGCCGCGGGTACGATTCCCGACGTGCCGGTGTATCTCGACAGTCCGATGGCGATCAACGCGACCGCGCTGTACATCCGCTATCAGGGCGAACATCGGCTGAGCGCTGCGCAATGTGAGGAGATGGGCTCCGCGGTCCACATCGTGCGCACCGTGGAAGAGTCCAAACGCGTGACTGCGTGGCAGGGGCCGATGGTGGTGCTGGCCGGCAGCGGCATGGCGACGGGCGGGCGCGTGCTGCACCATCTCAAGGCCTTCGCGCCGGACCCACGCAATACCATCCTGTTCGCGGGCTATCAGGCCGAGGGGACGCGCGGCAGCAACATCATCCGCGGCGCGCAGTCGGTGCGCATCCACGGCCGCGACGTAATCATTCGGGCTGAAGTCGCGCACTTGGGCAACCTGTCCGCGCATGCCGATGCCGACGAACTCCTGGCTTGGCTGCGAGGCATGCCGCAAGCGCCCCGGCAGGTGTATGTCACGCACGGCGAGCCCGAGGCGTCGGGCGTGCTGGCGGGGCGCATCGAGACTGAGTTGGGCTGGCCGGCGGCTGTGCCCACGCTGGGCGAACGGGTCGAGGTGCCTGCGGCTGAGCTGCGCAAGACGACGGTCACCCTGAAATGATGCGTCAACCCTTGACCGCTTGTCGCGACCTCCGAACAGCGGCAAGATGCCCGTCCGGAGGCTTGAAGTGCCGATTTCGCACGGGCGACATGCTATGGCCTGCGTCGGACGGCCCATCAGCATCGCTGCCGTGCTGCTGGCGTGTGCGCTCACATTGGCGGCGCGGCCAGCTTGCGCTTGGCAGCAGTACCATACCTCGACCGGGGCGCCAATGCGCTGGTCCGTCGAGGCGTTGCAGCAGGCGGTCGGCTACGGCATCGATGAAACGGGGCTCACCGGCGACGGAATTGCCCCCGACGCCCTGTCAGGTGCCGTGCAGTCTGCGCTGGCGCAGTGGCAGGGCCTCAAGTGCCCGGGGTGTACCGCAAGCATAGCGAACGGACCGTGCGGTGGCGGCCGATGCCAGGACAGGGCTCTCGGCATGACCTTCGTGTCCCTGGGTTGGCAACCTGCCTTGCCGATTGGCCTCGGGTGCCGCGAAACGAAGGACGGCGCCTGCGTCGCCTACGCGGCTAACGGCAACCAGATCACCTTCGTTCACGACGCCAAGAACTGGAACTTCGGCACCCTGGTCATCGCGATGACTGTGGTCAGCGCCAAGACGAACACCGGCTTAATAGGCGACGCCGACATCGCTGTGAACGACGCCGGTTTCGCCTTCTGCCTTGACGCCTGCGGCCCGGGCCAGACGCACTTCGGCGGGGTCATCCTGCACGAGGCGGGGCACTTCATCGGCCTCGACCACAGCGACGTGCCCACGGCCATCATGTACGCCAAACCACCCGAGATCATCGATCGACTTGGCACTTTGCAGGCCGACGACCGAGCCGGTGCGTGCGCCGCCTATCCCAGCGAGGTGACAGCAACGACGTGCGCCCCCGCCAGCGCTGCCAAGCCGACAGCGCAATCCGACGCGGCCGGTTGCACCGGTTCACCTGCAGGCCCCAATGCAGCGTCGGCAGTGCTGTTGGTTTCTGCGCTGGTTCTTGGCCTGCGGGCACGCCGAGCCAGCGTTCGCGGCCGCTGAGATTCGATTTGCGCTCGAACAACCGGCGGCGCCAGGATTACTGCGGCGCAGGTGCGCAGGTCTTGCCGTCGCCCGTCCACCCGGGCTTGCAGGCGCAGGTGTAGCCGCCGCCCGCGTTCTTGCAGATCGCCGCCGGATCGCAGATCGCCGTTCCAGCAGCACATTCATCCACGTCATCGCAAAGTTTGCCATCGCCGACGTAACCCGCGCCGCACTTGCACTGGTAATCGCCGGCGAGGTTGTTGCAGTCGGCGGTGTCGGCACAGACGAACTGGCCGGTCAAGCACTCGTCGACGTCGG
Organism: uncultured Enterobacteriaceae bacterium; assembly: GCA_964356325.1. Lineage (GTDB taxonomy): Bacteria > Myxococcota_A > UBA9042 > UBA9042 > UBA9042 > CAYHHL01. Next base: position 9,226 of record CAYHHL010000108.1, read on the forward strand.
CGCAGCCTTGGGCGCCAAAGCCCAAGCCCAGCCAGCCGGTCTTGCAGGTGCAGTCGTACGCGCCAGGATTATTGCTGCATGTAGCCTGCGTGGCGCAGTCGGCCAGCCCCACGCCCTTGCACTCATCGACATCGTCGCACTGCGCGCCGTCGCCCACCCAGCCGGCGTCGCATTTGCACAGGTAGCTGCCATCTAGGTTGCCGCACGCAGAGTGCGGATCGCACTGGTACAAGCCCAGACTGCACTCGTCGATGTCCTGGCACGCCTTGCCATCGCCGTTGTAGCCCGGCTTGCAGGTGCAGGCGTAGCTGCCGACCGTGTTCGTGCACGCTGCCGCCAGATCGCACACCGCGCTGCCGTCGGCACATTCATCGACGTCGCTGCACGCCTTGCCGACCTGCCCTGAGCCTGCCGAAGGGTCGCCGAGAAAGCCCTCGTTGCACTTGCACGTGTAGCTGCCCGCCGTGTTGCTGCACGCCGCCGACAGGTCGCACGCGGCCAGCCCCGTGGCGCACTCGTCGACTTCCGCGCAGCCGCCTTCCTTGGCGCCGTCGCCGGCAAAGCCCGCCAGGCACGGACAGCTGTAACCACCCGCTGTGTTGGAGCATTCCGAGAACAAGTCGCACACCGCGGTACCGTCCTGGCACTCGTCGACGTCGCTGCAGGTGGCGCCGCTGGCCAGATCGCCGGCCCAGCCGGGGTTGCAGGTGCAGGCGAAGCTGCCCTCGGTGTTGCTGCACACGGAGTTGGTGACGCATTCGGCCAGACCGAGCGTGCATTCGTCGACGTCGGTGCAGTCCTTGCCGCCGGGGCCGTCGTAGCCGGTCGCGCAGGGACAGGCGGCTGCTGCGGTGTCTGAGGTGGCGCACGTGGTGTGGGCAGGGCAGCCGCCGCCACCGTCCTGACAAGCGTCAAAAGCACCCAAGGTTGCCGTTACTTCCGCCGTCGGGCCCACCGCGGACCCGGCCATCGTGTGGACCCGGCAGCCGATGACGTCGCCAACTTTGAGCGCCAGGATCGGCAGCCACGCGCCGGATGCCTTGCTCGCCAGTGCCAGCGTGGTCGCGGTGCCGGCTTCGGGCAGGTCCTCGCCGTTCAGGGTCCAGCGCGTCAGGTAGCTGATCTCGTCGCCGTCGGCGTCCAGCGCGGGCGAAGTTACCATGCATTCGAGCGTAGATCCGACCGTCGCGGCGGTCGGTGCCAACGCGATCCCGACCGGTCCCGGCGCGCTGTCATCGACCGTGACGCTGGCGCTGGCCTCCAGGCCGACTGCACTGTCATCGCTCGCCCGCACCACCACCGTCCAGACCTCGCCGGCCTTGGTGCGGTCGGCGGGCACCTGCGGGCCGGTCAGATCGGCTTGCACCGTGCCGCCCATCAGCCACTGGAACACGTGTTTCTCGACGGGCATCTCGCCGGTATCGGGATCGACCGCCGGTTGCAGCAGGACCGCCACCAGGTCATCGGTGGTCTTGGGCGTCGCCGGCTCGATCGCCACCACCGGGGCACCGGGCGCGGTGTTGACCAGCACCGTGAGCGTCGCGGAATCACTCAGGCCGTATTGATCGTACACGGTCAAGAGCAGCGTATTCTTGCCTGGTGGCAAGCTGTCGCTGGCAAACGAGACGGTGCCGCTGGCATCGACAGCCATCGCCACGCCGCCGCCCCACGAACCCGCGGTCAGCGTCAGGTCCAACGCGAGGTCGACGGGAGCGGTGTTGTCGTCGCCCACCTTGGCCACGAACTGAACCGCAACACCCACTTGCACCACAGCACCAGCCGCGGGCGCCAGCCACGCCACGTTCGGCGCCTGGTTGCCGGCCATGTCCGGGAACTGGAAGGCGTCAGGGTCGGCAGCCGCCGTGTCGCTGCCTGGTACACGGCCGATGTCGCCCGAACCAGCGTCGCCCGGACCAGCGTCGCCCGATCCGGCCTCGAGCTGGCCGCCGTCACCGTGCGTGGCATCGGCGGCTGGCACCGGCAGGTTGTCGTGCGTGCAGGCCATGATACCGGCCAGCGAGGCCAGCCAGAGTGCAACGTGCAGCGTCGGCGACCGCGCGGCGATTCTGGTGCTGCAACTGTGGGCACAGGACGTGTTCGATTGCTTCAAAGCTTCACCTTTCCAGGCACCTCAGCATCGGCGCCGCCATCGACCGTGCGCTAGGGACAAGCGTAGAGCAGGACATTGACCACGTCGGCGTCATAGGACGGCACGGCGAGGTCGTTGGTGCCGTCGCCGTTGAGGTCTGCCGCGGCAATCGTGTAGGGTCGCGGGCCCGTGGCGTAGTCGACCTTTGCGGCCAGGGTGCCGTCGCCCTTGCTCAGCAGCACGCTTACCGAGCTGCCTTTCTGGTTGACGACGACCACGTCGGGCTTGCCATCGGCATTGAGGTCGGCGGCGGCGATCAAGGCGGGCTCCTGTCCGGCCGCGTAGTCGACCTTGCTCGCAAGGGTGCCGTTGCCCTTGTTGAGCATCACGCTGGCCCAGCCATAGACGGTAGCGACGGCGAGATCCGGCTTGCTGTCGCCGTTGAGATCGACCGCGACCACGGAATTTGGCCCTGCAGCACTGGGGTAGTTGACGACGCTCGGGAAGGTACCGTCGCCTTTGTTGATCATGATCGTAATCAGGTTGCTCACCACGCTCGCGACCACCAGATCGAGCTTGCCATCGCCATCGAGGTCGGACACGGCAACGGACTGCGGATAGCCGGTGCCGCCCACCGCGTAGTCGTTCTTGACGGGGAAGGTGCCGTCGCCCTTGTTGATGAGGACGCTCACGGTCTTGCCGGTCTGGTTGGCCACCGCCAGGTCAGCCTTGCCGTCGCCGTTGAGATCGCCCGCCGCGATCGACCATGAGTTGCCACCCGTCGGGTAGTCGACCTTGGCCGCGAACGTGCCATCGCCCTTGTTGAGCAGGACACTCGCGCTGCCAGCACTGCGGTTCGCGAGGGCGAGATCGGGCTTGCCGTCGCCGTTGAAGTCCGCAGCAACGATGGCGTAGGTCCCGGAGCCTGCCGGATAGTCGACCTTGGCTGCGAAGGTTCCATCGCCCTTGTTGACCAGAATCGCGACCTTGGTGGCATACCAGGAGGTGACCGCGAGGTCGATCTTGCCGTCGCCGTTGAAGTCCGCCGCCGCCACCGCCATGGCGCCGTCGCCCGCCGGGTAGTCGACCTTGGCCGCGAACGTGCCGCCACTCGCCGCCAGAAGGTTGCCCTTGCAAACTCCGCCCTTACAGACGTCGTTCTGGGTGCAGGAGAACCCGTCATTGCACGCAACGTCGTCCGCCTTGTTCGGGTTCGAACACACCCCGGATGCCTTGTCGCAAACGCCCGCCACGTGGCACGAATCGCTGGCGCCGCAAGCCACTGGGCTGGCGCCGACGCACGCCCCCGCGCTGCACTTGTCGACGGTGGTGCAGGCGTCCTTGTCGTCGCAGCTCTTGCCGTCGGCAGGTCCCTTGTCGTGCGCGCAACCGCTGACGGGGTCGCAGGAATCGACGGTGCATGGATCCTTGTCGTCGCAATCGAGGTTCAGCGCGACGCAGACGTCGCCCTGGACGGTGCACTGCTTGCCGCCCCAACCGACCGAGCAGGCGCACTGACCGGTGGCATCGCAGCCGTTGCCGGAACTGCCGGCCACGGAGCAGGCGCAGTCCACGCACTGCGTCGCCGTCACGTCCCAATACAGCGTCGCCGCGCAGGCGCACTTGCCGGCGCCCGAGCAGAATCCGCTGGCGCAATCCTCGGTCGCCTTGCACGGCAGGTCGTAGGCGCAGGTGGCCGTGCAGGCGCCGCCGCAGTCCACCGCGGTCTCATCGCCGTCCAACTTGCCGTCCTCGCAGGTGGAACCGACGCACTTGCCGCCGACCGAGCAGGCGCTCGAGGTGCAGTCCGCTGGCAACTTGCAGCCGCCGCCCACCTGGCAGTTGGCCGTACAGCTGCCGCCGCAGTCCAGGTCGCTTTCGTCGCCCGACAGCTTGCCGTCGTCGCAGTGGCTGGCCACGCAGCCGCTCTTGGCATTGCAGAAGCTGCTGGTGCAATCGCCGTCGAGACCGCAAAGCTTGCCGGTCGCGCACTTGGCCGCGCACGGACCGCCGCAGTCGACGTCGCTCTCGCCGGGGGTGAGCTTGCCGTCCAGGCACGTCGAGGTCACGCACTTGCCGCTGACCGAGCACGCCGCCGAACCGCAGTCCGCCGCCAGCTTGCACAGCGCGCCCACGGCGCACTTGGCCGTGCAACTGCCGCCGCAATCGAGGTCGGTCTCGTCGCCGTCCTTGGTCTGATCCAGGCAGGTCGAGGCGACGCAGAGGGCCGATTTGGTCGCGCAAACCGACGAGCTGCAATCGCCGCCGATCTTGCAACCGGCCCCGTCCAGGCACTTGACCTGGCACGTGCCGCCGCAGTCCACCGCGGTCTCATCGCCGTCCAACTTGCCGTCCTCGCAGGTG
>CAYHHL010000108.1:13778-18646 GCA_964356325.1 uncultured Enterobacteriaceae bacterium
GCCGCCGCAGTCCACCGCGGTCTCATCGCCGTCCAACTTGCCGTCCTCGCAGGTGGAACCGACGCACTTGCCGCCGACCGAGCAGGCGCTCGAGGTGCAGTCCGCTGGCAACTTGCAGCCGCCGCCCACCTGGCAGTTGGCCGTACAGCTGCCGCCGCAGTCCAGGTCGCTTTCGTCGCCCGACAGCTTGCCGTCGTCGCAGTGGCTGGCCACGCAGCCGCTCTTGGCATTGCAGAAGCTGCTGGTGCAATCGCCGTCGAGACCGCAAAGCTTGCCGGTCGCGCACTTGGCCGCGCACGGACCGCCGCAGTCGACGTCGCTCTCGCCGGGGGTGAGCTTGCCGTCCAGGCACGTCGAGGTCACGCACTTGCCGCTGACCGAGCACGCCGCCGAACCGCAGTCCGCCGCCAGCTTGCACAGCGCGCCCACGGCGCACTTGGCCGTGCAACTGCCGCCGCAATCGAGGTCGGTCTCGTCGCCGTCCTTGGTCTGATCCAGGCAGGTCGAGGCGACGCAGAGGGCCGATTTGGTTGCGCAAACCGACGAGCTGCAATCGCCGCCGATCTTGCAACCGGCACCGTCCATGCACTTGACCTGGCAGGCACCGCCGCAATCGACGCTGGTTTCATTGGCGTCCTTCTTCTGGTTGAAGCACGCCGAGGTCGCGCACACGCTGGTCTTGGCCGTGCACGCCTTGGACACGCAGTCGCCGTCGCCCTTGCACTTGGCGCCGGGCAGGCAATCGAGCTGGCAACTGCCGCCGCAGTCGAGGTCGGTCTCGTCGGCCGAGAGCTTGCCGTCGTCGCAACTGCTGGTCACGCAGGTGTTCTTGGCGCTGCAGATGCCGCTGGCACAGTCGCCGCCCTGCCCGCACGCCTTGCCGGTCGAGCACTTGGCCGCGCACGGTCCGGCGCAATCGACGTCGATCTCGCCGCTGTTCTTCTTCTTGTCGAAACACGATGTAGCGACGCAAACGGCGGCATCGCAAATCGCGCTGGCGCAGTCCGAGTCCGCCTTGCAGCCTTGTTTCAGCGCGCACTTGGTGGCGCAGGCGCCGCCGCAGTCGATGTCGGTCTCCAGCGGCGACTTCTTCTTGTCCAGGCATGCATTGGCCACGCACTGGCTGCCGTTGCACAGGCCGCTCAAACAGTCCGTGACCGCCTTGCAGCCTTTGTTGTTCAAACACTTGCCGCAGGGTCCGCCGCAGTCGATATCGGTCTCGCCGGCAGATTGCAGCTTGTCCTCGCAGGCCGTCGCCACGCACGCAGTGCCGTTGCAAAAACCGCTGGCGCAGTCCTTGCCGGTCGCGCAGCCCTTGGTCAATGCGCACTTGATCGTGCACGCGCCGCCGCAGTCCAGGTCGGTCTCCAGGCCGTCCTTCTTGCCATCGATGCAGCCGTTGCCGCACACGCCGGTGTCCAGGCACTGGCTGGCCAGGCAGTCGTTGTCGGCCAGGCACTTCTTGCCGACCACGCACGGTTTGCCGCACTTGGCGCCGCAGTCGGTGTCAGTTTCGATGGCGTCGAGCTTGCCGTTGCTGCAGAATTCAGCGTCCTGGCACTTGTTCAAAAATACTAGATACTTACCAACCTGTTGGACCGCCACGACGAAGTCCAGCCGGCCGTCGCCGTTGAAGTCGCCGAGGCCAGGGCCCGTCGTCGTGGCGGAGTAGTCGATGCCGTCCTTGGCGTAGCCTGCGAGCTTGACCTTGCCGTCGCCCAACCCCAAGGCGTAGAACGCGGCGCCGGTGCCGACGCCGACGATGTCCGGAATGGCGTCACCGTTGAGATCGCCGACCTGGAACTGGTCGCCGAAGCTTGAGGCCGCGACGATGGACTTGGGGCCAAATGCGCCGCCCCCCTTGGCGAACAGCGCCGCCGTGTTGTGGGAGACGCCATTCCACCAGGACGGGCCCACCAGCAGGTCCGGCTTGGCGTCGCCGTTGAGGTCGGCGATGACCGTCATGCTGGCTTTGTCGCCGTAGGGCCCTGCCTTGGCGAATCCCGTCGCCGGATCGAGCAACCAGTTGGGCGTGGAGGAGGGCAACGGCACGGCGGGGGTGAACATGCCTGCACCCTTGCCGAAGAAGAGGTCGATCATCCCGGACTTGAGGCAGGTCACCGCCAGATCCGCCACGCCGTCGCCGTTGAGATCGCCGATCGACACATGCACGGGCTGCGCATCGGTGGCGAGGTCGACCTTGGGCTTCAAAGTGCCGTCGCCGTTGCCCAGAAACACGCTGACCGTGTCTGCGCTTGCGTTGGCGGTGACGAGGTCGGCCTTGCCGTCGCCGTCGAGGTCGCCCAGTGCCACGAACGTCGGCCCGACACCGACCTGTACCTCGACCTTGGCCTTGAACGTGCCGTTGCCCTTCCCGAGCAGCACGGCCAGGCCGCCCTTGTCGACCTTGCCCACCACGAGGTCCACGAACGTGTCGCCGTTGAGATCTCCCTGCGCAACGGCCTGCTGGCCGGCGCCGCAATCGACCATGGCTTGCGGCTCGAACATGCCGTTGCCCTTGCCGACCAGGACACTCACGTAGTTCGAACCCGCGTTCGCGACCGCAAAATCGGCCTTCTTGTCGCCATTGAAGTCCGCCACGACCATGGCGCCGGGCTTCTGACCCGTCTGCGGGTAGATGAAGGTGCCGTTGCCCTTGCCGATGAGCACGCCGCCAGCCGAGGCGATGTCGATCTTGCCGTCGCCGTTGACGTCAGCCCACACCTCGGGGAACCCGGTCGGCAGCTCGGTCGCAGCCTGGAACCCGCCGTACCCATTGTTCAACTTCAGGCCATTCGGCATCGCCAGGTCGAGGCGCTGGTCGCCGTTGACGTCGATGAGCTTGGCGTACTGCCACGTCCCGAACTCCACGGGGTAGACGCTGCCAACCGCCAGCGTCCCCGGGTCTGCGCTGCCCTTGCCGACGAACAGGGTCACGCCCGAGTTGTTGAGGCCGATGACGTCGACCTTGCCGTCCCCCGTGACGTCACCCGCGAGGAGCCGCCTGAAAGGCTGGTCGAATTGGCGGTCGATCTTGTTGGCGAATTCCGGCCACGACTGCTGACCGCGGTACACCGAAAGGACGTACGCCCCGGAGACGTTCGAGCCGAGGACGATGTCGGTCTTGCCGTCGCCGTCCAGGTCCGTGAGCACGAGTTGGTCGCCGTACTCCCAGCCCCCGCATGGCAGTTCCGTGACGCCTTGGAACGCGTTGCCCTTGCCGCCGTAGTACACGAGGAGTTGCGGGTTCTTGTACCAACCGTCGGTCACCGTGATGACCAGGTCCGTGCGGCCATCGTTGTTGACCTGCCCGACGGCCATCGCGCTGATGTAGGTCGTGAGCTTGAACACGAAGCGCGGTGCGAAGGTCCCGTCCCCGTTGCCGAGCGCCACGCCGATCACCCGGAAGGTCGGGGTGCCGGAATAGTCCCACCAGGTCGTCAACACGTCGAGCTTGCCGTCGCCGTTGAAGTCGCCCGTGAACCCGCCGCCGCCTTGCAGGTTGGGGTTCGGCGCGCCCTTGAGCGTGAAGGTGCCATCGCCGTTGCCCAGCGCGACCTCCCCGCCGCCGAGGGACACGACGTCGATCTTTTTGTCGCCGTTGAAGTCGCCGGACAGCACGGGATTGTTCATCTGCGCGATCGGCAGGCTCGCGGGGTTGTAGAAGGTCGGCGCCGAGCAGACGGCGGGCGCGCACTGTGATCCCGTGCAAGGAACCGTCTGGACAGCGCATTTCGGGCCGCTGTACCCGCTCTTGCACGCGCACGCGCCCGCGTCGTCGCACGTCAGGCTCGCACTACCCAACCACGCGCAGCCGCAGGCGATGCAGGCCTTGGTCACGCTGTCCCAACGCTGGCCGAAGGGGCAACCGCACGTGCCGCTGCTGCTACACGCGCCGCTCGCGCAATCGGCGCCGAGCTTGCAGGTCACGCCGACCTTGCAGATCGCGCCGCACGGGCCGCCGCAGTCCACGCCGGTTTCGGTCGCGTCGAGCACGCCGTTGTCGCACGCGCCGCCAGCGCACAGACCGCCCGCGCACGATGCCGAGACGCAGTCCGCGTTGACGTAGCACTTCTTGGCCTTGGCGCATTTGGCCGTGCAGGGGCCGCCGCAGTCGACGTCGGGCTCCGGGCCGGGCTTGGGAATGCCCTTGTCGCACGGCAGGACCTTGCACTGCTGGACCTTCACGGTCTTGGTCTTGTCGCAAACGTTGCCGCCGCCGTTGTAGCAGTTCGCGTCTACGGTGCACGCCTTCGTCGAGGACTTGCACTGGTTGAGTGTCACGGTTTCGCAGACGCCGCTCACGCAGTCGCCGTTGACGACGCACGCCTTGCCCGCGACGCCGCAGCCCGGCGCGTTCGCCACGAGGCCGCCCATCGCGACACCGTCGTTGCACATCGAGACCTTGCAGGTGCCCATCGCGCAGATGCCGCTTTGGCAGTCCGTGTCCAGCGCGCAGTTCTTGCTCACCGCGCACTTGGTGCTGCAATCGGGACCGCCGCAGTCGACGTCGGTCTCGCCCGGGCCGCCCTCCCCTGAATCCAACTTGCTGTTTTCACACAGGTGATGGCATTTTCCCCAGGTGCCGGGGGTCTTGACCGCCTTGCCGTCCATCACCGCCGGCACGAAACCGTCGCACTTGCCGGAGCGGCAGTCGCCGTTCATGCTGCACTTCTTGCCGATGTAACAGAGCTTCTTGCCGACGTTCACGCACTGGGCGCCCGCTCCCGAGCAACCGCTGTCGGTCCAGCAGAACGATCCGGGATACAGGCCGGTGCAGGTGCCATTGCCGCCGCAGCTCGCGCCGCAATCCACGTCAGACTCGTTGCCGGATTCCTTACCGTCCGCGCAGTTGGCCGCGGCCTTGC
>CAYHHL010000109.1:0-8796 GCA_964356325.1 uncultured Enterobacteriaceae bacterium
CATCCTCGTGGCGGCGCGTGGCCCGAGGTGGTCCCTTTATCGTGGCGGCGGACAATCGCGTCATCGTCGTGGCCGCGGGGCCAGTCCGCAGGCTTGTCAACGAGTCTGGGCCGCCCTGAGCCAGTTCTGGCTGCCCGCCCAACATCGCGGCGTCCATGTGCTGCATCTGCGCCACCTCAGACCAAGCTGCCGGTCGCGGCAGATAACACCCCATCATCGCATGGTCTGTCAAGACACCGGCCTGGCATTGCAGCCTGCATTGGTACGTTTCACGGCGGTGCATGGACCATTTCAACAGGATGCGATCACGGGATTGCTGCAGCGCACACAACGCTGGAGCCTGCCGCCATGACCCATAGCCCTGCAGACGCCGAACTCCTTCGCCAGGCGGGGCGCGCCATCGCACAGGCAACGCTCGGCACGCGGATGGACGCAAGAGACGTTGGCGGCGGCGCTCGGTATCAGCGTGAAAAATGCACAAAGGCTGGAGAATGGTAGACATGACCTGAGGTTGACGACCGTTCAGCACGTGGCCGATGCCCTGGGCGTTTCGCTGGCAGATTTGTTCGCGGTGCGGAGCGACGAGCCGGCAGGACGGCAACCAAAGGCTACAGGGCCACTGGCGGGCCTGGCACAAACCGGCTGGAAGACTGTGCGCGGGCGTCTGGACGACCCGGAACGCGAAGGGGTCGTGCCAGTGTACGACTTGCGGCCGCAGGCAGGCCGACTCCAACCTCAAGCATTGCCGTCACGCATCGGCTGGGCGCATCCGCCAGAAGGCCGCAGATTGCATGGTGAAGGCTTCCTGCTGGCCAAAGTGCGCGGTGATTCCATGGCGCCAGACGTGCCGGACGGCGCTTGGTGCTTGCTGCGCCAACCGGTGTCGGAATTGAACGTGCGCAAGAAGATGTTGATTCGGGTAGCCGACGAGGATCCGCAAGCCGGCGGCGCGTGGTTGCTCAAGACAGTCGGAGCCATCGAGACTGCGGATGGCGGTTTGCGCGTGCGCTTGGACAGTCGAAGCGCGGACTATCCTTCGATTTGGATGAACGTGAGCGACGAAGGCGATGCCCGTGTGATCGCGGAACTGGTTGAGGTGCTGCAACCATATGGATCCAGGTAGATCTTTCCCAAGAGGCGCCCATGGGCGGGGAGCAGCGCCGCAGCCGATCGCGTTTCCTTGGCCTCAAAACCTCGCTTGGACCTGCAGCGTCAGGATGTCGTCGCGCTTGTCCACGCCCTCTTTGGTCACATGCTCATACACTCCGCTTAGTTTCACGTCGTGTGAAGCAGTGTATTGCACGCCGCCGCCCACCGTGGTGGTCGCGTCGTCCGCCTTGGCCGTGTTCGGGTCGTACTGGTCGAGCCGCGCGAACGCCGCCACCTTTTCGCCCAAGCCCTGGCGCAAGAAGGCGTACCAGCCGCGCACGTCCGCGTTGGCCTCCTCTCCGACGATGAATTCGCCGCGCACGGCCAGGTCGCCCAGGCTCGGCACCGCGATCTTCACTTGCACATCGGCGCCATAGCGGTTCTTGGCGAAGTAGCCGAACGCAGTGTGGTCCACGGTCGGCGGCGTCGCCGCCGCATTGCCCTTGACCGTGATCGTCGAAAGGTTCTTGCCGCGGTACGCCGACAGTCCGCCGGTCAGCCAGTCCATGTCGAAGCCCAGGCGACCGACCAGATCCTTGTAGCCAGAGTTGTCCTGGCCCGGGAACAGCGGGTCCGAGGTACCGTTGCCGTTCACCGTCGCGACGCTCAGCCGCACCCGCTCCCACTTCAACTGCAGCCGGGCGCCGCGGTCGCGCTCGCCGGGAAACAACTTCTTGATGACCAGGGCGCGTTCCGGCATCTCGCGGTCCACGGACGACTGCAGGACTTCGAAGCCAAACGGCCACTTGAACTGCCCCATCGTCACGCGCAGGCCCAAACCGGTCCACGGCTCGATGAACGTCGCCTCGGCGTCCTTGAGCGTGACTTCCTTGCCAGTGGCATCGATCTGCAGCAGGTACTCGGCCATCTTGCCTGAATACGCTGCCTTGAGACGGCCGCGCCGCACCAGGAACTGGTTGGTCACCGCCGGTTTGGTGCCGCCGTTGAAGCCGATGTCCGCCGAGTCCTGATGGTACTCGTACCTGCCCTGGACATACCCGGAAAGCTTGAGTTTGGTCAGCGCCGAGGTCGTCTTCTCGACGGCCGCCAGGCGCTCTTGCGTCGATGCGTCGGGCTGCGGCGGTGACGGCGACACGACGACCACTGGCGCCGGCACCGGATCGATGGGCACGACCGGCCCCGGCATCGGCCGTTCCTCGGGTTGGCCCGGCATCGTCTGCGCGTGGACGAGCATGGAGTTGGGCGACAGCGGCGCCGTCAGTAGGGGAATCGCCGACAGCAGCGCCGTCAGCATGAGCGTGGCCTTGACTCGCATGAGCTTTGCGTCCTCCCTGTGTTGTCGTCGTTCACACACCGCACTTGGATGGCTTCAGTCTGCCAAGGCTGTATGACGATTTCGTGACAAGCAGGCGACGTCTCGTCCTGGCCGAGTCATCCCAGGCACAGGGCTCAAGCGAGTTTGCCCACATGGCGCAGGTCGGTGCCGCGCACCATGTAGATGACCTGTTCGGCGAGGTTGGTGCCGTGGTCGCCAATCCGCTCGAGGTATTTCGCCACCGACTGCAACGCCACACCCGCCTCGACGTGATCGGGTCGTTGGCGAATGTGCTCCAGAAGTTCACGGAAGACGCGGTGGTATAGTTCATCCACCTCGTTGTCCTGCTCGATCACCGCCTCGGCCTTGGCCACGTCGGCGTGCACGAAAGCGTCGATCGCGTCGTGGACCATGCGCCGCACCAGCACCGCCATCTGCTCGACATCGGTGTAGTTCGTCAGCGGCGGCACCTTGCTCAGTTGCGCCACCCGCTCGCAGATGTTGACCACGACGTCGCCGATCCGCTCGATGTCGGTGACCATCTTCAGCGCCAGGGTAACAAACCGCAGGTCCGAGGCGACCGGTTGGCGCTTGGCCAGGATGAGCAGGCACAACTGGTCGATGTCCAGTTCCATGCGATTCACCCGGCGATCCATGAGGATGGTGCGCTGCGCCAGTTCCATGTCGCGCTGGGTCAAGGCGTCGATCGCGTAGGCAATCATTTGCTCGACCTGCCCCGCCATCGCGAGCAGCGCGGTCCGCAGCCGATCGAGTTCGCCCTCGAACTGGTGGTCGATGTGGTGCGTGGCCATGGCAAGCTCCTGACTTGGACGGACGAAGGAAGGCTGTGACGGCGCGAGGCCTCCGGGGTCAGCCAAACCGGCCGGAGATGTAGTCCTCGGTCCGGCGCTCCTTGGGGTGGGTGAAGATGGCGTCGGTCGGACCGTGCTCGATGACCTGGCCCATGTAGAAGAACGCAGTGTAGTCGCTGACCCGCGCCGCCTGCTGCATGTTGTGCGTGACGATGACGATTGTATACTTGCCGCTCAGCGCGTGGATCAGATCTTCGATGCGCGCGGTGGCGATCGGATCCAGCGCCGACGCCGGCTCGTCGAGCAGCAACACCTCGGGGTCGACCGCGATCGCCCGGGCGATGCACAGGCGCTGCTGCTGACCGCCCGACAGCGACAAGCCTGGAGCCTTCAAGCGGTCCTTGACCTCGTCCCACAGCGCGGCACGGTCCAGGGCGCTGATGACGCGATCCTGCAGTTCACTGCCCTTGACGCCGAGCAACCTCAAACCGAACGCGATGTTGTCGTAGATGGACATCGGAAAAGGCGTCGGCCGTTGGAAGACCATGCCGATGCGACTGCGCAAGGCGATGCCGTCGATCGCGCGGGGGTCGAGCAAGTCCACGCCGTCCATGTGGATGCTGCCGGTCGCGCGCTGGTTCGGGTAGAGCTCGAACATGCGGTTGTAGGTGCGCAAGTGCGTGGACTTCCCGCAGCCCGACGGCCCGATCAGCGCGGTGACCTTGCCGTCGGCGATATCCAGGCAATTGCCCTGCAATGCGCGCAGGTTGCCGTAGAAGAAGTCCACGTGCGAGACCGCGATCTTGGCCTTGTCACCCCGTTCCAGCGCCATCATGTCCTCCGCAGACGCACCAACCGGCCCACCACCGTCAGCAGCAACACCGCGCCGGTGATGACCAGAGCCGCGGCCCAGGCGAGTTGCTGCCAGTCAGCGTAGGGACTCATCGCGTATTGGAACAGCGTGACGTTGAGCGTACCGATCGGCTTGTGCAGATCGAAACTCCAGTACGGCGAATTCAGCGCGGTGAACAGCAGCGGCGCCGTCTCGCCCGCCACCCGCGCGATCGACAGCAGCACGCCGGTCATGATGCCAGGAAGTGCAGCGCGCATCGCTACTTGCACGACAGTTCGCCACATCGGCGCTCCCAGGGCCAGGGCCGCCTCCCGCATCGGCACGGGCACGGTGCGCAGCATCTCCTCGGTCGTGCGCGCGACGATGGGCAGCATCAGCAAGGCCAAGGCCGCCGCGCCCGCCAGGGTCGAAAAGCCGCCCAGCGGTGCGACCATCAGCCCGTAGACGAAGACACCCACGACGATGGAGGGAATGCCCATCAGCACGTCGAGCAGGAAGCGGACCGAGTGGCCGAGCTTGGATCCCTGGCTGAACTCCGCGAGCCAGACGCCCGCCGCGATGCCCATGGGCACGCCGAACAAGGCCGCCAGCCCGGTCACCGTCGCGGTGCCCACCATCGCGTGGGCCAGACCGCCGCCTGGATCGCCTGGAGGTTTGGGTAGTTGCGTGAAGAACGCGAAGGACAGCCCGCCCGCGCCGCGGGCCACGAGGGTCGTGAGCACCCACGCGAGCATCGAGACGCCTGCCACGAGAGCCAGGGCGCATGCCATCATCATCAGCATGCTCAAGATCTTGCGGCGTGTGCGCAGCCGGAGCGCCTGCGGTCGGTGGGCCAGCGAGGTCATGTCGGTCTCCCCTCGCGCACCGTGCTGCGGACCAGCAACCGGCCCAGGGCCAGGACGGCAAACGTAAGCAAGAACAGCACGAACGCCAGGGCCATGAGCGCGGACATGTGCAGGGCGTCGGTGGCTTCGGCGAATTCGTTGGCGAGCGTCGAGGCGATGGTGCCTGACGCCGCGAACAGGGAGGCGCTGATCTGGTGGCTGTTGCCGATGACGAAGGTGACGGCCATCGTCTCGCCCAGCGCGCGGCCCAGGCCCAAGATGATGGCGCCCACCAGGCCCAAGCGGGTATGCGGCAAGACCACGGCGCGCAGGACTTCGAAACGCGTGGCGCCCAGACCGTAGGCGGCTTCCTTGACTTGCGGCGGCACCATGCGGAACAGATCGCGAGCCACCGCGGCGATGTACGGCACGACCATCAGCGACAGGACCAAGGCCGCGCACAGCATGCCGATGCCCATCGGAGCGCCCTGGAACAGCGGCAAGAAGCCCAGGTGGCGCGCCAGCAGCGGCTCGACGTGCGTGGACAAGGCCGGCGCGAGCACGAACAGGCCCCACATGCCGTAGATGATGGAGGGAACGGCGGCCATCATCTCCACCGCGAGGCTCGCGGGACCGGCCAGCCACGCGGGGGCCAGCTCGGTCAGGAACAGCGCGATACCAATGGCGATGGGCACGGCGATCGCCAGCGCCAGACCCGCTGAGACGCAGGTGCCGACCAGCGCGGGCAAGGCGCCGAACTCACCGCGCACCGGATCCCATGCGGAGGTGGTCAGGAACGCGAAGCCGAACTTCGACAGCGCGAGTTGCCCGCCCAGGATCAGCATCGTGCCCATCGCCAGTACCAGCGCGGCAATCGCGACGCCGGCGAAGCCCGTGCCGTATTTGAAGAACCGGTCCGGCCAACGCGCGCCCGGTGGAGGCGTGTCACGCTGCGCCTGAGGCTGCACGAGTTTGATGGCCCGCGCTGCCGGCACGCTGCGCATTCCCATCGTCATCATCGCGCTCCCATCTCGGCGGTCCAGGCGGGCTTGCCGTCGACCTTGATCTGCGTGGCCCAGGCCTGCTCGACCTGATCGACCACGGTCGCGGGCAAGGGGACGTACTCCAGCGCCTTGGCCATGTCCGCGCCCTTGCGCAGTGCGAAGTCGAAGAACTTGAGCATTCCCTGAGCCTTGGCCATGTCCTGCTGGTTGGCGTACACGAGGATGAACGAGGCGCCGGTAATCGGCCAGCTGTCCGCGCCCGGTTGATCCGTGAGGATGACGTAGAATCCCGGGCTGTTGGCCCAGTCTGCATGGGACGCGGCGGCTTCGAAGCTCGGCATGTTCGGCTCGACCACCTGGCCGGCGGCATTCTTCAATTTCACCGCGGCGAGCTTGTTCTGCGCGGCGTAGGCGAACTCCACATAGCCCACGCTGCCTTCGACACGCTGGACGTAGGCCGCGACGCCCTCGTTGCCCTTGCCGCCGACGCCGGTGGGCCATTGCACGGTTTTGTCGTTGCCCACCTTGGACTTCCAATCGGGCGAGATCTTGCTGAGGTAGTGCGTGAAGATCCACGTGGTCCCTGAACCGTCGGCGCGATACACCGGCGTCACCGCGGTCGCGGGCAGCTTCACGCCCGGGTTCAAGGCCGCGATCTTCGGGTCGTTCCAGGTCTTGATCTCGCCCAGGAACAGGCTCGCCAGGGTCGGACCGTCCAGCGCCAGTTGGTTGGTGCCCACGCCGGTCAGGTGCACGACCGGGACGACACCGCCCAGCACCATCGGGAACTGCACGAGGCCCGCCTTGGCCAGTTCCTCGACCTTGAGCGGCGCGTCCGAGGCTCCGAAGTCCACGGTCTTGTTCTTGATCTGCTGGATGCCGCCACCTGAACCGATCGACTGGTAGTTCAGCTGGATGCCCGTCGCCTTGTGGTAGTCGGCCCCCCAGCGCGAATAGATCGGGAACGGGAACGTCGCGCCGGCACCGAGCAATTGCTTGACGGCGGCGACAGGCGCGGCGACAGGCGCGGCGACAGGCGCGGCGACGGGCGGCGTGGCAGAGAGGCTCGCGGGCGAACCGACCGGGGATTCGGCAGGCGGCAAGGGCGCCGGGGCCTTGCACGCGACCAGCGTGAGTGTCGTCGCGATAGCTACCAGGCCGGAAAGGGGACTCGACATCATGGGGCTCTCCAAAGGCGGGTGTGCGCCTGCCGATCGTTCAGTGTCGGGACTGTGGATGCCAATAGGATGCCGCGACGATGTGACAGCCGCGTGACAGCCGTGCAAACCCTGGCCGTGCGTGGTCAGGTTGGCAGTTTCCGGGCCACGCCTGCAAGAACGCCCCTCAAGTCGCGTGTCACACAAATGTTGCCCGGCCGCCGTCGTCCGGCGATACGGCTGGCGGATGCTCGGAACACCGGAAGAAGGCAACTTTCACCGCAGGTCACCGACGCATGACGCCTCTTAGGCCGATCGGCCAGAACCTCGACCGCGAACTGAGCCAACTGGCTTGGTGCCGGCGCGTTCTGGCCCTGGCCGAAGATCCGACCGTGCCGTTGCTGGAACGCCTGGCGGCGCTGACGACCCACAGCACGCAGCTCGACAGCTTCTACGAAGTGCGGGTGGCCAGGCTCAAGGACCTGGCGCGCCAGGGCCAGGACACGCACCTCGACGGCGAAGTGTTCGTGGCGACGCTGCTTGCGCGGGTGCTCGAGGCCGCGCGGGTGCTGGCGGTACTTCAGGACGACATCCTCCTGGGCTCGCTACTACCTGAGCTGGAACACGCGAACATCCATCTCCTCTCGCCTTCCACCTGGACCCCGGAGCAGCGCGCCTGGACCCTGGCCTACTTCCACCGCGAGGTGTTGCCGGTCCTGACGCCGATCGGTTTGGATCCCTCGCATCCATTTCCGCACGTGCAGAGCAAACAGCTCAATTTCGTGGTGACAATGGCGGGCGACGATGCCTTCGAGCGGACGAGCGGAATCGCCGTGGTCCAAGCGCCGCGCGCCCTGCCCAGGGTGGTGGCCATGCCGACGCCGCGGCCGGGCACGCACGAACTGGTCCTGCTGTCGGCGATCCTGCAAGAACACGTTGCCGAACTATTTCCAGGCATGACGGTCCAGCACTGCGCGGCGTTCCGGGTGACGCGTGACGGCCAGGCGGGCTTGAGCGACGACGAGCGCGATGACGTGCTGGAGACCATGCAGGACGAACGGTGGCGACGGCATCTGGGCGAGCCGGTGCGTCTCGAGGTCGCGGTCGATTGCCCGGCGGATCTGGTGGCCTTCCTGCTCGCGAAGTTCCAGTTGCACGACGAGGATCTGCATCGGGTGCGCGGACCTGTGAACCTGCATCGGCTGGCGTCGCTGCGCGACCTGGTCGACCGCCCGGACCTCGCCTATCCGCCGGTTGCGGTCCAAGCGTCGGGGCTCGACACCGGCGACTGGTTCGAGCGCCTGCGCCAACGAGACGTCGTGCTCCTGCATCCGACCGACAGTACCTCGCGGCTGCTGGAGTTCTTGCGCCAAGCCGTCGAGGATCCTTGCGTCGTGGCCATCCAGCAAACGCTGTTCCGCGCCGGGCCGGCCTCGCCGTTCGTCGATGCGTTGGCGATGGCGGCGCAGCGCGGCAAGTCGGTGCTGGCCATCGTGGAACTGCGCGCCCATACCGACGACGTCGCCAACATCCTGATCGGGCAGCGTTTGGCTGATGCGGGTGTGAACGTGACCTATGGAGCGCCGGACCACACCGCACATGCCAGCGCAATGCTGATCATCCGCCGTGAAGTCCATGGATTGCGTACGTACGTTCAGCTCGGCACGGGCGACTACCGAGTCGATCCGGACTCGCGCGTCGTCGACGTCAGCCTGCTGAGC
>CAYHHL010000109.1:8896-18642 GCA_964356325.1 uncultured Enterobacteriaceae bacterium
CAGGCCGGCGTCGCGATCGATCTGCTGGTGCGCGGGGTTTGCTGCCTACGCCCTGGAGTTCCGGGCTGGTCTAAGCACATCCGCGTGCGGTCACTGGTCGGCCGCTGGATCGAGCACGCCCGCGTCGCCTGGTTCGCCTCAGGTGGTCAGGATCAGGTGTGGTGCGGCACTGGCGACTGGACAGAGCGCGGTCTCGGGCGGCAGGTCGACGCGTGGTTTCCGGTTGCGGACGAGGCGCTGAAGCGGCGGCTCATCGACGAGACTCTGGCACAGCCCTGGAGAAGCGCGGCACACCTGTGGCAACTGGACGCCAGCGGGGAGTGGCGGCTGGTGGCGCAATAGCCCTACGGCCGCGCGAGTTCCGCCTCCAGCACCTCGCGCGGCATCTCGCCCGAACGGCGCCAGCGCTCCTTGCCGTCCACATACAACACGAAGACCGGCACACCCTGGATCTTCTCGCGTTGCGCCAAGGCCTCGCTCTCGTCGATTTCCACCTTCAGCACGCGGGCCTTGCCCTTCCAGGCGTCGGCCAACTGATCCACCACCGGGGCCATCTTGCGGCACGGTCCGCACCACTGCGTTTGGTAGGCGACCAGCACGCGCTTTTCGCCCTGCAGGATAGCGTCCAGGGCGGTCGGCAGCATGGCGCCTGCACCCGCCGTCGCTGTCGGCGCGGCCGAGCGGTCGATGGCATATCCTGCTGAGTTCCAAGCGGAAATGCCGCCAGAGAGGTTGTACACCTCGGCAAAGCCCTTCTCGATCATGAGCTCGGCCGCCGCCGCGCTGCGCCGGCCTGACGCGCAATAGACGAGCACTGGCTTGCTCTTCTGCATCAGGTCCAACTTCTGGGCAAAGCGCGGGTCGTTGCTGTCGATGAACGTCGCGTCGGCCAGGTGCCCGCGCGCCACCTCGCCCGGCGTCCGCACGTCGACCAGGATGCCACCCTTTTCCTCCAATAGTTTCCTGAAAGTCGGGGCGTCGACATGGGTCAACCGGCCTGGCGCGCGGGCTGCGGGCGACCCTGATTGCCCGGGCGACCGCGTCGCGGTGGGACTGTTGCAGGCTGAGGCAAGGCTGGCCAGGGCGATCGCAAAGGTTAGAATACGGCTCACGTGAACTCCTGCGGGACCCGGAAATCAGCGTAGGTCCATTTCGTTGGAGCCTGCGCGGCAGCAAAGGATTCATGCAAGCTGCGCCGCGGCTCGCCAATGCGCTGCCGTCAGCTATCGACCATCCGAGATCGACAGGCTTACTTGGCGACGAACACTTCGATCTCGGTCACGGTCCAAGTATCGAAGCTGCCCGCGAGGTAGGCCTTGCAGTCGGCGATGCCCTGGCAGGTATAGCTGTTGCCGAGGTTCGAGTAACCGCCAGACATCGCGCCGTTCACCCACAAATCGTGGCCGCCGCCGAAGGTCGGGCCGTAGTCGCTCTTGCCGTAGATGGCGGTGGAGGCACCCGTGGACTTGAGCGCGTGCTGGGTGCCCTGCGTGACCGAGAAGAGAAACGCAATGGGATCCGAGCTGTAGTTCTGCGAAGTGTTCCAAGGCGCCGCCGTGAAGCCGCCGAACACCGCGTTGCCCGCCTTGATGACGGTGACCGTCTTGCCCTTGTTGTCGCACTGGCCGTGGAAGATCGCGGCGTTGGCGCCGTCCGTGGAGCGCACGTAGCAGGGCACCCAGGTCTGGCCGGGCAACTGGGCCCAGGTGTCGATCTGCGTCTGCTGGTCGATCGTCAACAGCGTCGTGCCCGCGAACAAGCCGCAACTGCCCGCCTTGCCGCCGCAAATCTGGCCCGCGGGGCATTGTTTGGCGCTGCCTGCGCACTTGTTCTGGCTGCACACGTCGTTGGTCGTGCACGCGTCGCCGTCGTCGCACGCCCCGCCCGCGCCGACCGGCGTGTAGGTGCAACCGCCGCCGCCCTTGCCGCATGAGTCCAGCGTGCAGGCATCGCCGTCGTCGCAGATCAGCACCGGCTGGGTCACCTTGCGGATCGCGTGGTTGTCGACCAGGTACAAGTGGTTGGACGGCGCGACGGCGATCGAAACGGGCGCGACGAAACGGGCGGTGGCACCGGGTCCGTCTACGAGCCCTGAGCTGCCATCGCCTGCGATCGTGGTCACCTGACCGGCGTAGATGCGTCGAATCCGCCTGTTGCCCAGATCCGCCACGAACACCGCGCCCGCGGCGTCAACGGCGACCCCTTCGAGGCTGTTGAATGCGGCGACCTTGGCCGGACCGTCCACGAAGCCCGCGCCCTTGCCGCCTGCCAACGTGTCGACCGTGCCGCCAAAGATGCGGCGAATCGCGTGGTTGCCCGTGTCGCCGACGTACACGACGCCCTTGCCGTCGACCGCGATGGCGCGCGGACTGTTGAACGAGGCCGAGGTGACCGCGCCTTGCGTGTAGCCGCTCTGCCCCGAGCCGGCCAAGGTGGAGACCGTGCCATCGGTCGCGACGATGCGGATGCGCAGGTTGCCGGTGTCCGCGACGTAGATCTTGCCGCCCGGGCCGATCGCGAGTGCGTACGGGGCGTTGAACTGCGCACTCGACCCGGCGCCATCAAAGTAGCCGGCCTGGCCGCTGCCCGCGACGGTGGTCACCGTGCCGTCGGCCGCGACCTTGCGAATCCGCTGGTTGCCGGTGTCCGCGACGATCAGGCTGCCCTGGCTGTCCAGTGCAACCTGGCGCGGCGCATTGAACTTGGCACTGCTGGCTGGTCCGTCGAGGTAGCCCGCCTGGCCGCCAGCAAGCGTGGTGGTGGTGCCATCGGCGGCGATCGTGCGAATCCGGTGGTTGCCGGTGTCCGCGACAAAGGTGACGCCCTTGGCGTCGACTGCCGGGCCGCGCGGACTGTTGAACCGAGCGTCGGCGCCGGCACCTTCGACCAGGCCGCCCTGGGCGCTGCCCGCCAACGTGTAGACGAATGCCTGATCGATCACGCACTTGCCACCCAGGCACTGGTCGTCCAGCGTGCAAGCGTTGCCGTCGTCGCACTTGTCCTTGGTCTCCAGGTGTTCGCAGACCGCGCTGTAGACGTTGCAGGGGTCGCTGGTACACGGGTTGCCATCGTCGCAGGACTTGCTCGTGCCCACGCAAGCGCCCTTGCCGTCACAGGTTTCGCTGCTGGTGCAGGCGTCGCCGTCGTTGCAGGCAGTGCCGTTCGAGATCGCCGCGTAGACGCACTTGCCGGTCGCCTTGTCGCAGCTGTCGTTGGTGCACACGCTGAAGTCGTTGCAGATTTGCGTGGCGGCGGCGAGCAACCTGACCCGCGTGTTGTCGCCGACCCAGGTGCGGCCGAGGCTGTCGACGTGCACCGCCGACGGGCTGGACAATAGCGCCGTGGTCAAGGCGGGGCCGTCGGCAAAACCGCCTGTCGAACCGGCTATCGTGGTGACGTTGCCCTGGGTGTCGAGGCGGCGCAGACGGGCGCCGTTCAGATCGGCGATGACCACGCTGCCGTCCAGAGCCATCGATAGCGACCAGGGCGTGTTGAACGTCGCGGAACTGCCGGGGCCGTCCTGGCTGCCCACGTTGCCCGTGCCCGCCAGGGTGGTGACGCTGCCGTCCGCTGCCACCGCGCGAATGCGCTTGCCGTTGCTGTCCGCGACATAGACGACGCCGCTGCCAAACGCGATTCCGCGCGGCAGGTTGAACCGCGCCGACGAGCCGGGGCCGTCGAGGAAGCCCTGGACGCCCGAGCCGGCCAGCGTGCCGACGACGCCGTTGGCGTTGATGGTGCGGATGCGCGAGTTGCCGAGGTCCGCGACGTACAGCGTGCCGGCGGCGTCGATCGTGAGCCCGACCGGGGTGGCGAACTGCGCGAGATCGCCGGAACCGTCGACGTAGCCGGCCTTGCCGGTGCCCGCCCAGGTGGTGACGATGCCGTTGGGCGTGATGCGGCGGATGCGCTGGCCGTTTTCCTCGGCGACGAACAGGTTGCCGCGGCGATCCAACGCGAGGCCGACCGGCGTGGTGAAGATCGCTTCGCTGGCGACGCCGTCCTGGAATCCGGAAGCGCCTGTGCCGGCATAGTTCGAGACCGTGCCGTCCGCGGCGATGCGGCGAATTCGGTTGTTGTTGCGGTCGGCGACATAGGTGTTGCCGTCCGGGGCGCGCACGATCGCCTGCGGACTGGTGAACTGCGCGGTGTTGCCCGGGCCGTTGACGTAGCCGCTCTGCGCCGTGCCCGCGATCGTGGAGAGGATCGTCTGCCCAGGAGCGCACTTGCCCGCGCCGCACACCAAGCTCAGCTCGCAGGCGTCGCCCAGGGAGCAGGGCGTTTCCAGCGCAAAGGTCTCGCAGGCGCCGGTGCCGGGGTTGCACACGTCGTCGGTGCAGGCGTTGCCATCGTCACAGCCCTTCGCCTTGCCCACGCAAGCTCCGGCAGCGTCGCAGGTTTCCTGCGTGGAGCATGCGCTGCCGTCCTGGCAACCAGCTCCGACCGGGACGGTGCCGTGGCTGCACTTGGCGGTCTTCACGTCGCAAGCGTCCGTGCTGCATGGGTTGCCGTCGTCACAACTGCTGGTGCCGGGCGTCACGGTGCGGATGCGGTTGTTGCCGCTGTCGGACACGTACACCACGCCGTTGGCCGCGATCGCGAGGCCGCTGGGCGTGGCGAACTTGGCCGAACTGGGCGCGCCGTCCTTGTAGCCAGAGTCCGACGGGCTGCTGGCGGTGCCTGCGATCGTGCCAGTGGTGCCGTCGACGGCGACGCTGCGCATGCGGTGGTTGGTCCCGTCGCTGACGATGAGGCCGGTGCCGGCCCAGGCGATGCCGCGCGGCAGGTAGAAGCGAGCGCTCGAGCCCGCACCATCCTGGTAGCCAGTGACTCCGACCGTGCCAGAGACGGTGGCGACGCTGTTGTCGGTGGCGATGCTGCGGATCAATTGGTTATTGTAGTCAGTGACATAGAGCTTGCCAGTGCCGTCGACAGTCACGTCCAGCGGCGACCAGAACTTGGCCTTGTCGCCCGGGCCATCCTGGTAGCCCGACTGTCCCGCGCCGGCTACCGTCTTGACCACGCCGCCCGGGGAGATCTTGCGGATGCGGTGGTTGCCCGTGTCCGCGACATACAACGCTCCCGAAGCGTCGATCGCGAGACCTGCTGGGGAGTTGAAGCGCGCCTTGCCACCCTGGCCATCGCTCCAGCCCGCGGTGCCGTCGCCTGCAAAGGTGGTGACGATGCCCTTGGTGCTGATGCGGCGGATGCGGTGGTTGCCCACGTCGGCCACGTAGACCGAACCGTCCGGACCCACGGCGACGTCCTGGGGTGTCTTGAAGCTCGCCGATGCCGCGTCGCCGTCGCCGAAGCCACCGCTGCCGTTGCCCGCGAACAGGGTGACCGCGCCGTCCGCAGCGATGCGGCGAATGCGGTGGTTGCTCGAGTCCGCCACGTAGAGCGAGCCGTCCGCGCCCATGGCCATGCCCTGCGGATTGGCGAATTGTGCATTGGTTCCCGCGCCGTTGGCATAGCCGTAGGTGCTGCCGGCCCAGGTGCCCACGCTGGTCCAGTTGTCGGGCAAGCACTTGCCGGCCTTGCAACTGTCGCCGAGCGTGCATGCCGTGCCGTCGTCGCAGGTGCCGGTGACCGCGGCGTGCGTGCAAGCGCCGGTGGCCGCGGTGCAGGCGTCATCGGTGCAGGTATTGACGTCGTCGCAGTCCTTGGGCGGAAACGCGCACTGCACCGTCTTGGCATCGCAAGTGTCGACCGTGCAAGCCTTGTCGTCCGAGCACGGGAACATCGCCCAGGCGGTGCCGTTGTTGGTGCAGATGGCAAAGGCCGTACCCTGGCAACTGCTCGTGCCGACCGGGCAGATCGTCGGCGCGCACTTGGCCTCGAAGCAGGAGGTGCCGGTGGCCGCGCAGTCGGTGAGCGTGGCCGAGACTGTGCCCGTGCCGTTGCACTGGCCGATCTTGTTGCCGTTGCAGGCGACCACGCCAGGCTTGCAGACGATCGGCATGCAAATCGCGTTCTCGCACAGGCTGTTGGCCGCGCAAGGCGTGTCGGTGTAGCCCATGGCGTCGGCATTGCAGACGTGCAAGGCGTTGCCGTTGCAGATCTTGGCACCCGGCACGCAGACCTTGTCCAAGCAACTTCCGGACTTGCACACCTGGTCGGTGCTCGTGCAGTCCTGCGCAACGCTGGTCGAAAGGCCCAGGGCGTCACAAGCCAGCACCTGGCTACCGCTGCAGCTCTTGGTGTTCGGCGTGCAAATCATGGGCTTGCACACGCCACCGCTGCACGACTCGGTGCTGGCGCAAGGCTTGTCGGTAAAGCTCAAGGCGTCGGCGTTGCACACGTGCAGCGTCGCGTTGCCCAGGCAGACGATCACCCCGGGATTGCACAGCTTGTTGACGCAGCCGCCTTTGCTGCACACCTGGTTGGTCGCGGCGCATTCCTGTGCCTGGCTGTTGGTCAAGCCTTTGGCATCGCAGAACAAAACCTTGGTGCCGTTGCACGACTTGGCGTTCGGCTGGCAGACCATGGTCTTGCACGCGCCGGCGTCGCAACTCTCGCTGGCGGCGCACGCCTTGTCCGTATAACCCAGGCTATCGGCATTGCATTGGTGCACGGAGTTGCCCGAGCACACCACGCTGCCCGCGTCGCACACCTTGTTCACGCACGCGCCGGCATTGCACAACTGGCCGGTGGTCGCGCAATCCTGCGTGGCGCTGTTGGCCAGACCGAGGGCGTCGCACGCGAACACCTTGCCGCCGCTGCATGTCTTGGCATTGGGCGTGCATATCATGGGCTTGCAGGTGCCGCCCAAGCAACTCTCGTTGCCGGCGCAGGGCTTGTCCGAGTAGCCGAGACCGTCCGCCAGGCACGTGTGGATTGCGTTGCCCAGGCAGCTGATGGCGCCGGGCTGGCACACCTTGTCGACGCAATTGCTGAATTTACATGCCTGTCCGGTCGCTGCGCAGTCCTGCTGCACGCCGATCGACAAGCCCTTGCCGTCGCACACCATCACCTTGTCGCCGCTGCAATTCTTGGCATTGGGCACGCAGACCAAGGGCTTGCAGACACCGGAGACACAAGCCTGATTCGCCGGGCAAGGCGTGTCGGTGTAGCTGAGGCTGTCGGCGTTGCACACGAGCACGACGTTGCCCAGGCAGCTGACCGCGCCGGGCGTGCACGCCTTGTCGACGCAACCACCTGCTTTGCAAAGCTTGCCGCTCGCGCCGCAGTCTTGAGTCACTTGGGTCGACAGGCCGTCCGGCGCGCACTTGATCGCCTGGAGGCCACTGCACGTCGTGGCGTTGGGCACGCAGATCATGGGCTTGCACGCTCCGCCCGCGCAAGTTTCACTCGCCGAACAGGCCACGTCGGTCCAGCCGAAACTGTCGGCGTTGCAGGTGCGCAAGGTGTTGCCATTGCACTGCTTCTCGCCAGCGTTGCAGATCTTGTCCAGGCAGGTTCCTGACTTGCAGATCTGGTTCTTGGCTGCGCAGTCCTGGACGATGCTCAAGGAAGTGCCGGTGGCGTCGCAGGCCAGGAGGATGCTGGCGCTGCACGACTTGAAGTTCGGCACGCAGACCAATGGCTTGCAGGTGCCGCCGCTGCAGACCTCCTCGGCGCCGCAGCCTTGTTCGGTCCAACCCAAGCTATCGAAGTTGCAGGTCTTTGCCGTGCTGCCGGCGCATGCCTTGGTGCCGGCGTCGCACACCTTGGCGACGCAACCGCCGTTCTGGCACGCCTGCTTGGTCGCGGCGCAGTCCTGACCGAGCGTGGAGCCCAAGCCCTTGGCATCGCACGCCAGCACCTTGTAGCCGCTGCAGATCTTGGAGTCGGGCGTACACACCTGTTTCTTGCAAATACCGCTGTCACAAGAGTTTCCATTGCCACACGCCTGGTCGGTCCAGGTCAAGCCGTCGCTGCCGCAGGTCCGCACCGCGTTGCCCACGCAGGACACGCTGCCTGGCGCGCACACCTTGGCGACGCAACCGCCCGCTTGGCACGACTTGCCGGTGAGCGTGCAGTTCGCGGCGAGGTTGTTCTGCAACCCCTTGGCGTCACACAGCATCGCGTTGTTGCCCAGGCAGGTCGCGGCACCGGGCGGACAGACCATGGGCTTGCACGAACCGGCGTCGCACGCCTCGGTGGACGCGCAAGGCTTGGTGGTCCAGGTCAGGAAGTCGGTGTTGCAGACCTCGATGGCGTTGCCGACGCACTGCTTGGTCCCGGCTACGCACACCTTGTCCACGCAGCCGCCCGCCTTGCATACCTGCCCGAATTTGCCGCACTCTTCGGCGACCAACAGCGTCAGTCCGGCGGCGTCGCACACTGTGGAGGTCGTGCCCTTGCAGCCCTTGGCGTTGGGCTGGCACGTGTAGGGGACGCACGCGCCGCTGACACAGGTCTCGGTGGCGGCGCACGGCAGCGGTGTCCAACCCAGCGCGCCTGCATCGCATTTCAAGACCTTGCCGCCATCGCAGGTGGTCGCGCCCGGCTGGCAGACCTTGGGCAGGCAGGTGCCGGCGTCGCAGACCTTGTCTGCGGAACACGCGGTGGTGGTGACGAATCCCGTGCCGAGCGCATTGCACGTGGCGATCGCGTTGCCCGCGCACGACACGCCGCCCGGCACGCACACGAGCGCCAGGCAAGCGCCGCCCGAGCAGGCCTGATCCGCACCGCACTGGGTCTTGACCAGCCCGGTGCCGATGACGTTGCAAGTGCTCAGGTATGTGGCGCTGAGGCACGAACTGCTGTTCGGCTTGCAGACCTGCGGCACGCACGCGTCGGCGAGGCACCAGTTGCCCGCGGGGCAATCGCCGTCGGTCAGGCATGCGCTGCACACGCCGGCATCCTGGTTGCAAGTCTGTCCGGACACAGGGCAATCGGCGTTCTTCTGGCACGCGGTCGCCGCTGGTACGCATTGGCTGGCCTTGCAGGTCAGGCCGCCGGGGCATGGGGCATCGACGGAGCAGCCGACGCACCACCCTGATTTCTCATCGCAAGCACCGGTAGGACAGCCGCTGGCGCCGGCGCAGGCGATCGGTGCGATGCAGACGTGGGCCTGACAGGTCGAACCCGATATCGGACAATGGCCTGGGTACACACATTGCACGCACAGTCCCGCGGACTTGTCGCACACGTGCAGGTCCGACGGACAGTCGGCGTCGGTCTTGCACGAAGCACTGGTGTCTGTGCCGGTGTCGGTATCGCTGGCATCCGCGTCGCTGGCGTCGGTGCCGCTCGTGTCCGTGCTGCTGGTGTCGATGTCGCTCGCGGAGTCCGCGGAATCACCAGCATCGGCAGAGTCTTGCGTGTCGAGCGCACCAGCGCTGTCCAGGTCCGCGGCCTCAACCGTGTCGGCAGCATCGGTCGCCGCCGAGTCGGCACCGGCGTCCAAAGCGTCCGCAGTCGGCGCCACCACGTCGCCCACTTTGGCGGGTTGGCCGACCACGAGTTCGTCCGGTGAGCACGACGCACAGCCCAGCCCCATCACCAGAAGGCAAGCGAGGTTCCAGCGACGGATCGAGACGCCGTCCGCCAACCACCTGAACAGGCGGTGATTTTGCGGTGGCAGGGAGCAAATACCTCGATTCATCGGCTTTCGATCCTCTCTGGATGCGGGTGCACCCGCGCGGCGCAAGCGTAGGCATGTTCGGGGCCAGATACAAACCAAGCCTTGGTGAACCGGCACGGGCGCATCCGCGAACTGATTCTGGGCCGGCGCAATGACCAAGGGGTGGCCGGCGGATAAATCCGCGCCTAGCATTGCAAAGCCCCGCCTTCGCGGG
>CAYHHL010000110.1:0-18584 GCA_964356325.1 uncultured Enterobacteriaceae bacterium
CCGGTGAGGTCATCGACCAGGGGCGCATCGTCGACGTCGGCTTGCTGGTGGTCGACGAACTGGCCACAGCGGCTGCAGGCGTGTGCGTCGGCAGCAATGAGGTTCTGGCATTTGGGGCAGTGTGGCATCGGGAATCCTCTCATCGTCGCAGAACCGCAGGTTTCGCGGGTGAGTCCAGGTCCTACTCGGTCTCGTTGTCACGGAAGATCGCGGCCGGTCCCACCTGGTCGCACGCGGCGCCCTCCACACAATCAGCATCACCGGTGCCGACCAACTGGAACGTCGACTGGACACCATCGCAATCCAAATCGGCGTGCGCTGAGGCGGTATATTTCGCGGCGGCACCCACGCCGGAGCTCTCGAAACGATACTGGAAGTAGTGCTGGTCGGTGATGGCGAATCGAAGCGCCGCCCACGTCGCGTTGTTCCAACTCCCCGGGCGTGCGTCGCAGCGTTTGTCGTTGTCCGCGTCGTTCTGGGGATCGCAGCACGACGCACCAGGCGGCGTCAGCTCAACGGATCTTGGGAACTGCGCTGGAATCCGCGCGCCCGTCTCCTTGCTCACACGCGGCGTGGTGTAGTAGCTCGCTGCTCCCTTCTTGATGAGGTCGAGCATTTCATTCGCCTCCGCAGCCTTGGCGCTCCGCAGATTCGCCAGCAGACCTGTCTCTGGAGCCGGCGCGGCTCCGCCCGGATCTTGAGCCGAGGCTTGTGCTTTCATCATCGCCGCCATCAAGCGACCGGTAAGCGGCGTGATCTTCTCTTTGGCGTAGCCCTCCAACTCCGTGTTCTCTGCCTCGCTCAGGTTCTTTCGCAGTGCCTCGCCCTCGGACTTCATGGCCTCGGCCTGCACCTTGAACTTGTCGCCAATGCCCTTGATCTTCGCCTGGTCGGTGCCCGCTCCTTCGACCTCGGTCGTCATCCGGTCCAGATCCGCGGCCATGCGGTCGATCAGTGCTTTGGCCTTGACCAGATTGTCCGCCCCGGCCGGCGCAGGAGCGGGTGCTGCGGCGGCGGCCGGCGGTGTCGGCGTCACGGCCCCAGCCGCATCCTGACAAACGCACGGGGCCAGTCCGCGACCATCAACAAGACATGATTGCGCCCCGGTACGCCCATCCGCGCACGCGCACGCCTTGGACTCACCAGGTGTGCAGAGGAAGGCGGGTTCCTTCTTGCAGGCGGATGCAGCGAGGATGGCGAGTCCGAGTATAGTGGCGAAGTGCTTGGTGAACATGTCGGTTCCTTGGTCAAGATAGGTG
This sequence comes from uncultured Enterobacteriaceae bacterium, assembly GCA_964356325.1. Lineage (GTDB taxonomy): Bacteria > Myxococcota_A > UBA9042 > UBA9042 > UBA9042 > CAYHHL01. The sequence continues at coordinate 1,260 of CAYHHL010000110.1, forward strand.
AGAAGCTTCGGATTCCTGTTGGGCGAGGCGATCTTCAGACGTCAGTATGCGGCCGAGAATGTCCTGGGTGACGTCACCGGAGCTCATTTTCCTCCGTAGCAAACGTCGTCGTCGGTCTGAGCCCGGCCGTCGGGACCGTTGCTACACAAGCTGAAACTATCGCCCGCTGTGCTGTAGGTCCAGTCCCGCTTCCAAGGGTCGGTGAGGTTTGCCTCCTTCAGTCTGGCGCGAGGACCTTCGGTCAATGCTCGAAGGTTGGCCGGAAACTCTCCATTGCGCGCCTCGTGGGCCTCGATGATCCCGCCGACCGTGGCGATCTGCACCTTCGCAGACTCAATCAGGTCATGGTCACCGTTCGGCGCTGCTTGTTGCGGACTTCCAGATGCACCGCGGGACGCCCCGCCGCCGCCGGCCGTCTCGCAGTTGCAGGGAGACCAGCCGGCGCCATCGCCCATACAAGACTGCGCGCCTGAAGCAGCCCCCGTGCACACGCACTGCTGCGTTGCACCCGGAATGCAGGCCTTCGAGCAGCCAATGGGCGCAAGCGCTCCGACAGCCAGCACGCACCAGGTGATTGCCGTTGTTTTCATCCTTGCCTCCTTCGAAGAGTTGCAGCGCCGATCAGGGAAAGAAAGCCCCGGCTGGCGCCTACTGGACCGTGACTCTGATCGACGCCGATGTGTCATCACCAATGAGTGCAGACTCTTGTGGGCGTTGGACGACGATGGTCCACTGGCCGCTGTTCAGGGTGTCGGATTGCGCCATGTGTGTCACGCCTTGCGCAGACAGCGCTTGGCGGCAGGCGTACTTGCCGCCGAACAGGTTGCCGCGCGCCTCCTTCCACGACGCGACATCTTCCTGAGTCATCAACATCACGTCGACGCTCTTGGGCGAAGCGGTCACCTCGACCGAGACGGCAGAGTCGGTTCGGAGGTGGAAGGTGTAGTACTTCGCGTTGCCTTCCTTCAGAACCACGGTCTCATTGACCATTACCTGCGTTTCCCGCAGCGCGGACGGCAAGACTGACGCATGGCGGAACTGTGGAAACAGGAAATAGAGGAAGCCCACGAGAACCGCCAGCGCGAACAGGTTTCGCCCAAGAGAACTCGGTGCGGGCGTCACCTTCACTGGCCGCGGCGGCGTGGAGTCACGCTCGCGTTGCGCTTCCTGACGGTCCGACTGTGACGGCGGCGCCACTTGAACAACGAGAGGAACTGGCGCCACAGGCAACGGCGCTGCCATGCGCTGCACGAGAGGCGCTGGCGGTGGCGGCTCCGGCACGGGCGCCGCGTTCCTCTGTGCTGGCAATGCCCGAGCCTGCGCCCGCCGCGGGTCATGCCACCACAGAACCTCCGCCACCGACATTCCGAGCGATCCCAGCCAGAGCGGTTCGTCCAGCCGCACCTGCACTTCTCCGTGCACGGGGCCTGCTTCGGTGCGCGTGCCACCGTTCGCCGCCGAGCCTGACAGCCACAACCGCCCGCCTTGATTGCGAATACGTGCGTGCTCGGCCGAAACCCGGGGAAAGTCGACGTGCACGTCGCACTCTGGCAGCCCGCCTACCGTCCAGTACTCGCCGTCGGCCGGTTGCGGCGGATTCGCCTGGGCGAGCAGCGCGCCGAGGCGAACGGGCAACGACCCGAATGCGATGGACGAACCCTCGGCGACATCGGCCGCCTGCACGCGTTCGCCGCCGATAGACACGCCGTTGGTCGAGCCCAGGTCGACGATGCGCCAGCCCTTCCCGCGCACTTCCAGGCGAGCATGGCGGCCCGAGACGGACGGGTGCCTCAAGCGAATGTCGCACTCCGCTGAGGCTCCGACGATGAAGGTGTGTGGGCGAATCATGGCTCGTCTCCGTTAGTGGCTTCCAGGCTCGGATCCAGGCGCGGACGGCCATGCTGCGCGGCGATTCGCGGCGCGTCAACCCGACTTCCGTGCGCATGGGTCACGGCGTGCGTTGTACTGTCCAAACGGTTGGACAACTCGCCCTTGCTCATGCGATGCGATCAGTTGCCATTTCAACCGCGCACCAGACACCACCATCACGTCGGGACTTTCGTGTCCGTCGCCTGGAGGAGCTTGGAATGCCGGTAGAGGTCACAATCATTCAGATACCATCTGAGGACACGATCGACGCTGCCGCTGAGCACATCCGCCAGCTGGACCGAACCTACTGCCAGCGTTATGCGGTCGAGGTTGGCAAGTACTTGCTCGACAGCACGGCTACCGGCGAGGTAGTTGCGGCGCGGTAGCGGGTGCGTGGTCCTGCTCACGGCTAGGGCATTCGCTCGCCGCGGGGCACGGAGCCTTCGTACCCAGGGCGCCTGCGGGTTTCTGCCCTGATCGGCGCCCTGAGATTTATTCGATCTCAGTACGTTGCCTCCACATGCAGTCCTGCTTCAACATTCCTGGCAACCAGACGGCGCTACCTGGGCGACCCCAGGCATCCGCAGGAAGCGGTCTGCCTGGCGCGCCAAACGACCGAACCACGCGGCAAGGATTCCGTCGCCGTGCTCGGTGCCAAAATGACGTCGATAGTCCAGCGTGAGGACGAACGGCGTCGCTACGTCGAGCCTGCGCAATTTGGCAGCGATATTCGCCGGGTCCAAGAGCTCCGATGCAGCCCCCTGTAGCGTGAACAGTGTCATCGCCGGCATGATCGGCCCTTGGAACCCTTTGTCATCGAGTTCGAGATGCATGACGTGGCCATACGACACGCAGTAGACAGCAGCGACCTCGATCGATGCCGCCACGTAGTTCAGCCCGTCGCCGCTCGCATTGCGCTTGGCGTCACCCAGGGCAAAGATTCGACGGTCCGGGTTCTCGATCCGCCAGAACGCGAACACCAGATCCGGTTGGTTGCCGGTCGGAGCCAGCCCCAATGCTTTTCCGGCGCTGATCAGGCGATCGACGGCGTCGTACTCGATTCCCTGCCGCCGAAGCCGCGGGCGCCCCTTGCTGATCTCGCACATCATGTCGCCGGACTGAAGGAGCAAGCGAGGTTTGCCACTGTGACTGCAATCGACCCGGCGCGCCATCTGCCAGGGCACGCCGTCCGGCAGATCGTCGGCTGCCGCGTTGCAAGCCGCTCGCGCGATTGCGATCCGGACGCTGACCTCCAGAAGGTCATTGACGTTGCGTGGATCGGCAATAAAAGCTGTGGACAGCGCAATCAGATCCTGGCGGAGGCCATTGCCCTTTGCATCGAGCCTTACGCCCCAGATGCCCAGGGCAGCACGAATCGCCGCTGCCGCCTGGCGAGCGACGCCGCCTAGAACTACCAGACGGCGTTCATGTCGCATAAGATACGCCGCCCCCCGAGAGTCACGCAGGCCAGCCGCGCGCACGGCGTCGGTCAGGCGCGCCGCTCGATCGGCGTGCTCCGGGCGATGGCCGAACGCCAACAGTGTCGCCTCCCAGCCCTGAGCAAGAGAGAGCAGCGCTGCTCGCGTATCCTGGTCAACGGCCTCGACCAGAACGCGTGCTCGGTACTGCAGGATCGGCCGCGTCTCGGCGGTCGCATACGTCACAGCCCAGTCGACGTTGCGCTCGGCAAATTCGTGAACTTCCCAGCAGTCACTGCGCCGGTTGAGCAACTCGGACCGCAGCACGGCAATCAACGTGGTTTCGGCGTCACGCTGCTCCGGCCGGTCGAGCGGCAAGAGACCGCGCAGGCGCCGGGTGGACTCTGGGGTGAGCCACTGGGCCATCCAGCCCAGGAAGCCGCCCCAGGTCGGTACCGTCAGGGAGGGCGCGAGCCAGGCCGCCTGGTCGACGAACCACGTCACGTCGTGCTGCACCGTCCCAGCATTCATGCGACAGGCGCTCCGGGGCCGTGCAGCATCTGACGCAGGTCAGCAGCCTCATCGCGGTAGGTCCGGCACAATTCGTCCACGAGGTACTCGCCCACGTTGAGCCGGCCGTCGCCATCTCGGTCCGCCGTCGACCAGGCCTTCTGATAGACCAAAGCGAAGCCCACGCCCGTCTCGCGGTCCTGGTTGCGCAAGATTCGCATGAACGGCAGATGCTTGCCGTGCCGACCAGCGAAGACGGCGAGCAGGAACCGGATGGCATCTTGCCGGCGAGTGCGCTCCAGGCTGTCGAGTTGCGGCAGAACCTTGAGCACGACGGCCATTGCCAGATAGGAGACCAGGGCCGCCTCTGCTTCGGCCGGCGACGCGACGCTGCACGTCCGTGCTCGGGCGTCCTGGGTCGCGGTGCGCACCCCTTCGACCAGGAACTGCACCGTCTGGACCGCGGTGGCGATGCCGACGACCCGTTCGGCGACGAGATCGGAGAAGTCTCGCCCGGCCGTACCATGGGCAAACAATGGCTGAACGTAGTCGTGTACGACCCGTTCCAAGAGTGCGCTCGCGAGGAGCGCCGCCCCTGAAGGTGCCTGAAACAAGTATCCGTAGTCCGCAAGCTTTGCACGCTCCTTGCGGTCGGCCAGGGCCCCGTCGAGGATCCTTGCCACGTCGGTAGCCGGTGGCGCCTCGACCCGGATGATGTCGACCCGGCGCAGGAGCGCGAACGAAAGCTGCTGCAACGAATGACGATCGGCGTCGTTCATCGTGCCGAGCAAGCGGAAACCAGCCGGCACGCGGTAGTCGCGAAACGCACCGGCAGGAGCCTTGTCGGTGCCAGCGAGCACGCGCACGGGGCCGAATGCGCTCGATCCAGGCAACTGCGCCTCGTAGGGCAGTTCTACCGTCTGCTTGGACAGAACGGTGAATAGTTCGCCAAAACACGAGTCGATGGGCGCACGGTTGAACTCGTCGATGATGAGCCAGCGGCCCTCGTCGATGGCGCGCAAGAAGAAACCTGGGCGAAACGTGAGGCCGCCTTTGCCGTCGCGTTCGGGGAAATACCGACCGATCAGGTCGCCTGTCGTCCAGGCGGGCGAGGCAGTCGCGAGGAGACCGGCGCGCCCCCGATCCAAGCCGCCATGACGCGCCAGTTCGACGGCCAGCTCGGTCTTGCCGCAGCCTGGTGGTCCCGTCAGGATCACGTGCATGCCGGCGTTCAGCGAGGTGCACGCGGCTTCGATGACGTGCCACGGGAAATGCAACGGTTCGTCGCGTTCCCGAAGGGCGTTATCGATGTCCGCCGCGTCCAGCTCTACCGGGCGATTCGAACGCAGAGCATACAGCTCGCGAGGCGGCAAGCCGTGCGGCCCAAGCACTTTTTGTCCCAGCTCGCGGCCGTAGGACTGGCCGTACAGGCCTACGACGACCGTCCACACGGAGAACGCCAACGCGCACGACGTCCACGCGTCCGCATCGAACGGATCGGCCACCGGCGGCGGCGTGTCCATCCACCACCCCTTGCCGTCATGCCGGGGCCAGTAGGGCGCCAACGCCGCGCTGTACGGATCGCCTTGTCTCTCTATCTGCTGATCCTCGGCGCCACCTCCAGGCCCTGCTCCGAACCAGAAAGCCCCGAGTTCCGCCATGTACACGCCGTGGGTGCCGGATAGCCGAACGCCCGGGGAGGTAGCTTGTTCAGGCGCTGAGAGTTGTCCAGCCGACACGAGGTCGACGGTCTTCACGACTGGATTCCCATACCAGATCCGCAGGCGCAACCACTGGCCGGCGTCGGCCGCCACAACCTGAAGTCCCATCGGTTCTGTGGTCCATGTTGCGCCAGCGGCCGACGTCATTTTCACGCAGAACGTCGGTACTGCGTTCTTGCGCTTGTCGACAAGGACCTTTGTTAGTTGAAAGTCGACACGGCCGCCCATCTCGGCACGGCCGCCTTTCCACTCGAAAGAGGCCAATTGTTCGCCATCCCGCGCCTTGAGCCGGGTCCGTAGCGCCGCCTTGAATCGATCGCAAATCTGCACGATCCGTGAATCGGGCGGGACGGGCCGAGGTGCAAGCACAGCGCCCTCGTCGACAGCCGACGCCACCGAACCGCCGGGATCCGCTGCCGCAGGGAAGTCCAACACGGGGCTGGAGTTGCCGGCCACAGCAACCCCAGGTACTTCGGCAACGGCGGACGGTTGGGCGTCCCAATCCATCGGGGCTTTGGAGATGGCAGGATTCATCAGAATGACCTCGCTCCTTCGATTCTGTCAGCCGTAAATGGCACGGTCAAGGCCGTGGGCGGGGGACCGCTGGACTAGAAACTCTCTGTATTTCCAAGTATCGCATCCAAAGATATTGGCGATCGATCGGGTTCAGCACTCATCGCCCGCTCGTTGCGTTCAGTCCGGCGGTTACCAGTCTCAGGCAAATCCGCTACCAGTACTGCACAGAGAACCGCTCGTTCAGATTGTACAACTCCCGATCGCCGCCCTGACTCGTCGGCCACCTACGCTCCAACTCCTTGAACACCGGGGTATGTCCGTCCTGAAGGTGCAAGTGCAAGAACTCGTGCCAGAGCAGGAACCGCATCGTCTCCGCGGACAGGTCGGGCGAATCGAGCAGGCTGTTCACGCGGATCCGCCCGGTCCCGTGGGGCAACGCCTTGTCGAAGTAGGCCTTTGCGTACCAGCCCTTCACGCGCCGCCGGGTCCACGTGATCGTCGCAGCGCACCGCGGCGCCGCCGGCAGCCCGAGCAGCCGCCCCGCATCGCCCAGAACCTCGGCCAACAACGCTTGCAGGTCGTGATGGGGCGCGGGCCGCATGGCCACGTCCGGCCGGGAATCGAAGACCGGGATGGCGCGGCGCCCCCTGGTCGCTTCCTCTGGGTTGTGGAGTTCATACACAGCGTCGTGCACAGCGTCCTGGAAGGCACGCATCGTCGGGTACATCGCTCGCGCAAGCGGCGTGTGCCGGGCGCGCAGCAGGTCCGCCCTCTCCTTCTCGGTCAGGTTCGCATTGACGATGTGCTCGGCGAGCGCGTACGGGTCGCACTCCACGCGCCCGGGGAGCGGCGTGAATTCAGGGCGCCCACCGCCAGCTTGGATGTGCGTGACCATCTCCGTCACTTCGAACGGGGCCGGCGCAGGGTCGTCGCAGTCGTCGAACCACTCCGCGTACACGTCAGACGCGGCCGCCGTGTCCAGTTCCGCAGGCGACATGCACAACAGCGCATCCAGCAGCTGTTCCCAGCAGTCCTGCTGATGCTCGAAGACGGCGATGTTCTTGCACACGACGTCGCCGTCGATCGCGTGCTCGACGACATACCAGCCTTGCGGCACCGCCTCGAAGCAGTCGGCCATGCGGTCTGACGTGACGTCGCGCATCGCCGCCGCTGTCGCACGGATTGCCTCCCAGGGGATCTGCTCCAGCAAGCGCTCGGCATCTGTCGGCGTCGATTTCGGCTCGACTGCCGCCACCAAGTCAGCGATGAGTTCGAGGGGGCTCTGCCAATCGCGGAACTTCTGCCAGTGATCTTCGAAGGAAACGATGTACGCGTTCTCGGTGCCACCGGATTTCGGGCCCCGCAGGCCGCGGCCAATCATCTGCCGGACGAGGATCTCACTGTGCGTCGGGCGTGCGAGGAACACGGTCTCGATGCACGGGACGTCGACGCCCTCGGTCAAGATCATCACGTTGACCAACACGTCGATGTCCCCGTCCGGCCGACGAAACGCCTCCAACTTCTCCTTGGTCGTAGCGCCGCCGACGGGACCGCTGTGAGCAATGCACGCGACTCGGACGCCGGCGTGTTCCAGCAGGTCGGTCAGCAAGACAGCGTGCTGCACGTTGATGGCGAAGATCAGGGTCTTTCCGTACTTCTGCCGATGATCGAGATAGTGCTCCAGGATCAAGCGATTGCGTTCAGTCAGGTTGGCGATGCGGCCGAGCCATTCCTCGCTTAGCTCATGGAACTGCGCGAGATGTCGCACGTCCTCGGCCGTGACGCCCGCTTCGACATCGACTCGCGTGGCGACGCGCACGGGGATCGGCCGGGACAAGACGCCGCGCAGGATGAGGTCGCGTGTGTCGACTTGATGCAGCACCCGACCGCCGAACAGGTCATGCAGAACACCACGCTCGCAATCCACAGTTCGCGTAGGCGTCGCCGTCAACCCCAGCAGGCGCGGCGCGCTGTCGCCGAAGAGCGTCCTGATTACCTTCTGGTAGGTCCGCGCCGGCGCGTGGTGTGCTTCGTCGATGACCAGCAACGTGGGACGGTCGCCGAGCGACGCCACGACGTCCTCCTGGCGGACCAGCGCGCCCACAGATGCGATGATGATGTCGTCCGCCGGGTCGATCTGCCGGGCCGAGCAGTGCGTCCCCGAAACCAGCCGCACGCGAAGCTGCTTGCCGTGGTCAGCCAACGCTGCGCAACTGTAGAAGTCACAGGCGGCTTGCTCGAGCAACTCGTGCCGGTGCGCAAGCCACACGACCCGCTCTCCGCGTGCCACCACCTCACGCATCAGCCACCGGGTCGCGGTGAACGTCTTGCCAGAGCCCGTCGGCATGACAAGGAGCCCGCGGAAATCGCCGGTGGTCCGCGCAGTTGCCAGGTGAGCTGACATCTTCTGCCAGGCCAGCACCTGGTAGTCGTAGGGCTGCCGAGCGTCTTCCGGCTGGTCGGCAGGGCGCAGCACCGTGAACCGCCGCACTGTCGCGCCTGGAATGAGGCGGTCTTCGTCGAGCGTTGCCGGATCGGCGTCGCCAAAACGCAGCAGGGCTTCGAGCAGATGGTGTCGAACCGAGCTGCTATTCCGGCACTTGCGCACGAAGTCGACGCAGCCCGCCCTGGTCTTGGGATTGCCTCCCGGGCCGACGCCCCGTTCCACCAGCCGTTCGACCAGTTGCGGCGTGCCGTCGTAGCCGAGAAGCCACGTGTCTTCCAGGACCTTCTTGGTTCGGCGCACGAAGTCGTCGTTGGGCCGATGGGCGCGCTTCGACAGCAGGGCGACGGGGTCCAACCCGTTGTCGCCGGCATGCCAGCCGATCTCGGCGGCGAGGGCGCTTACGGTGACGGGATCGAACAGCGACCAGGCGAAGCGGGTCCTTGGCATGTGAACCTCATCGGCGTGCGACTACCGCGGCAACGTGGTCCGCCCGAGTCAGGCCCTGCCGCCCGGAGGCTCTCCGGCCAACTGCGGCAAGACAATGCAACGAGCGAAAAAACCGCAATACTTCAGCTAGTTCACGGCCTGCGCGGCCTTCAGTCTGCTACGCGGGCGAGAAACCGCCGCGATCGTGGGCACGCCCAGCAGCTTCCGAACCGCTGCGAGCACATCCGAGATCTCCTGTCCGTCGTCAGCGGTGCCCAGCGCATCCACCAAGGCCCGCTCCGCCGCGCGGAGGTGCCGTACCGTGGCGAGGGCCGCCTTCGGTCCCGGCTTGTGCTTGCCAGTCGTGCCGCGATCGGTTTCGCGTGCAGCAAGAATCTTCGCCTTCAGATCGCGCACCGACACGCCGGGCTCACGTGCCGAATGCGCAAGCTGCGCCTTTGCTTCCTCGCCGGACACCGTCAGCAACGCAATCTGCTTGGACAGCGACAGCTCTTCGACGACAGCGGCTAGTTCCGGGCGCACGAGGCGCAACTGCACGTGGACGCCCAGGAAGTTCGCGAGCGTCGACAGCGACAGGCCGGTCTCCGCGAGCACCGGGTGCGCCGCCAGAGAGCGCAGGCTGGCCTGCTTGCGTGGGTCATGCGACTTCACTGCGGCCGGGTCGCTGTTGTAGAACGTCTCGAACAGGTACTTGCCGACCTCCAGGCCATAGCGCTGATAGTACGTGCGGTCGAGTTGGCGGATGTGCTCGGCGGCGGCGTCGATCGTGTCCTGGGAGGGCTGTTGGACGATGGTGATGTCGGTGAGCATTCGGGGCTCCGGATTGCGGTTGCGGGAGGATTCTCCTGGCAGGATGGTGCTCCCCTATTGCCCAGGTTGCAAGTGCGTTGCAGCGTGCATGTTGGCGCGGGCGGAGGTAGTCGCGAAGCTGTCCACACGTGTGGACAGTCGGCCCAGACTCGTTTGGTGGAGCCGCAGTGGCCAAACGCTGCGCGATCAGATAGCTGTGATGCGCCGGGTCAGGAATAGTCGCAATTGCAGAAGTGATTGGGCTAGTCGTCAAGCGCGGCGGGGCTGCACGCAAGCGCTCGTGCACGACGCAAAGACTCGGCGACGGCAATACGCGGGTCGTCCGCCAGCGCAGCGAGCGCGGAGGAAATCCGACCGGCCGTTTCAGTGGAAAGAGTCATTCGAGCCTCAATCGCGGCTAGCGCGTCTGCGGCCGCGCCAACAACGTAGGCGCGCCCGTCTCCCGCTGCAGCGATCACGCAATCTTCCAGCAACTCGTGTGTCCATTCACTTGTCTCTGGGACGCAGGATTTCCGCACTGCCGCGGCAATCGCTCGAAGTGCCAGCATGCTCACGAATACGCTTTGCGCGCGCGCAGCGACGCAGAGCCCAGTCAGCCAGGGCCCCGGCATCGATACACGCGGATCGCTGTCGATCCATCTGCGCACGGCCCGTACGCCGGCTACTTGCATGGCTTCCGCAGTGTGTTCCGGACCAGCACTGGCGGCCAAGAGTAGTGTGCTCACACGACGCGCAAGGACTTCTGCCCCGCCGCGTGTGAGGTTGGGCATGGTTGTCACTGCAGCCTGAGCCTGGATCGGCACGCGCGATATCGCCTCGAGCAGCAGGGTTTCGACGCGTCGGCTTAGTGCGTCGTCGCCGGCGAGCCGGTGGCTTATCACAGCCGCGAGAAGCGCAACAACACCTGGCGCCAATTCGTCTGCATCGTCGCCAAACATCGTCGTCTGCCGAGGGGCAGCGAGTTGGTCTGCGCACAATGTCACGATAGTCGGCCATGCGTCATTCGGTATCCGATTCGCGGCGACACTCAGAGCAGACATCGCTTCTGCAGCATCCCGGCCGCCGATCTGACTCGCCGCATTGAGCACGTTGTCGAGTAAATCGTTAATCTGGTTAGGGTCGACGATGGCCGACGTCGCCGTGAGTGCTTTCAAGGCGACGCGTGTCGCCAATGACACCCTGCTGGCAGCGGCGATTCCTCCTACAAATGTTGATGGCAGAGCTATGAGTTGCGAAAGGCGAGCGCACATCCTGGGCCAGCGTTGTGCAGTGCGAGCGCGCCGAGAAGGTGCAGTCACGTGTGCCGCCCACCACAGGAAGCCATCGTTGCCATACGGTTTCCAAGGTGGAGTGCCGCTCAAGGCATCTAGTGCATTCAACAGCACTTCGTCCACAGCGGCGTCGTCGAGGTCGCCAGCCATGACCCAAGCCTGCCATGGCAATTCATGTAGTTGCGCAGAAAGTTCAGACCAGAGCGCGGCTCCGACCGGGTACTTCGCGCACGTTGCCCTCCATCCTGTCCATTGGTTCACGACTTCGGTTCCGGGTAGCCAGGACCACATCGCGATTAGGGTGTCAGCGAGCAATTTCGTATCGCCTGGGGCCGAGAAGGATAGTGTCGCGCCACGGACAATGACTGCTCGCGTCAATACGTTGGCTTCGAAGAACCTCTGCAGCGCACTGGTCGCGGGAGCCACACTTGCGCCAGGAAGTTCACCCGCAAGTTCCTTCAGACACTCGACCGTGGCCCGCAATGATGTCGGGCCGCTGTGCTCGGCTGTCAACAAGCTCGCTGCAACATCGGCGGCTGCCCGCCGCCTTGGGGCCTGCGCGAGCCAGGCCGATAGCTGTTGCGCGCGCGCTGAGCCGTACAGCAAGAGCAGTCGCAATGCCCCCGGAAAATCCCCGGCAGTCGCCAATTCCACCGCGCGAGCCTCTGCGGCAACTAGCGCAACATCCGGACACACCCACATGGCCTCGCACCATTGCAGCAACTCCTGCCCTGCACTGCCCATCGTCAACGTTCGTGCGTCAACCCAAGCGGTCGAGCGGGCGAGCAGAGGCCAGAACGCGTCCAACAGCTTGTCCCGCACTGTCTTCTCACGCCGCTGAAATCCACGAATCGCTGGATTATCCCTGCATTTCAATTGTTTGTGGCGTTCTGCGAAGTCGTCACGTTGAGGTGCCACGCGGCCCGAGCTGCCCAAGGCTCGAAGCGCATTTGTGGCGCTTCGCACCAATGCGAACGATTCGAGCGTTAGCCACTCCGTGGCCTCGTCCTCTGCTTCGTTGTTGGACTGATGCGCAGCACGTCGATAGGACTCAAACGCATCTTCAAGGTGGCCATGCAAATAAGCGAAATATCCGCGCCGTCTTAGTGCCTGCGTGTCCTCTGCTTGAGGTTCAGGCCCACCCTGCCTCTCGTGAAGATGAAAACGGGCGCGCTCGATTGCATCCAAGAGAGAGCTACGAACACCATCGTCCAAACCGACCGCGTCGAGCGCTTCACTCGCGTCGTCAATCGCGATGCGCTGTTGCTGTTCATCGGCCGCATCTGCAACTCGCGCCTGGCACACGATTGCCCGAAGGGTCGAACGTGTCGCATCATCAAGCTCTCGATCCTTGGCGCGTAGTTCGGCATCGATGCTGACACGGACCCGGTCCTGACCGAGCGGGATCCAGAACGCAGCGCCCTGGTGGGTGGCAACGCAGACTAGCCATGGAAACCAGTACTGGCCCAGGTTTGAGCGCACCTGCTGCAGAAGACGGGCCTCTCGCAAGGCCATGTGCCGCCATGGATCGACCTGACTGTTAACTGCGTCTGGAGGCGATCCGTCTCCGCCGGCCGCTGCATAAGTGGTGCTGGCCGTCCGCAACTCAGGAGTGACCGCAAAGATCCGCTCGATCGACGCCTCAAGCAATTCGTCTGGAAGTTGTGTGTCAACATCACGGCCCATTCTGGCGCGGATCTGGAGCCAAGCCCGTAAGTGTCGCAAGACGTCAATTGCGGTCGATGCCGCACAGATGCGGATCTTGGCTACCGCTTCGAGCCGTTCGCTTGCCACCTCGTCATCAAGGCACTCCGCGATGGCAGCCAGCACGGCGGGCAACCTGTCGGACTGGACCGCCACAAAGTGCAGGCGGGCCCCCCAGTAGGATTGCCGGGGTACACTTGGAACGTGCCCAACGGTCAGCGCGAGACCCGGCGGGTGATGACGGCCGACGGAATCGCGCACCCATCCGGACCATTGGATGAAATTCGGATCCGTCGCGCCGAAGCCAAGCACCAGCAGCGGGTGTTCGAGCAATAGTTGCTGGATCTTGACCAGCAAGCCGGGTCGGGTTTCACGGTAACGCCGGTAGTCTTCCAACGTGATGACCATCTCCGGCGGGTTGGTGAAATCGCCATGGGCATGTATAATTGGCGTAATATCATGCCCATGGCCGCGAGCGATGTCGCTGTCCCGTCGGATCACGCGGCTGTCGCGCCGACCTGCAGAGAACGCCTTTTCGATGAGCGTGTCGTAGTTGGTTGTAATTACCGTTTTCCATCGCATTTTGACCATCGCCATGTGTGCGTCACTTGGAAGCAGATCATCGTCGGGAACAGCCTCGCGCACTGTCTGTTCCAATGCGTTCCGTGAGTGTTGCGCTTGAAACAACTCAGCAAGCCAGAGCGGATCTGTTGTGCCGTTCTCCCCGACGCCCTCAAGTCCAACTCGCCAGCGGGCGGCGAGTTCGTCCCAGAGCAATGGCTGGAAGCTGGTGCCGTGCTCCCGCTGGGTTGGCGACGCAGGCCGAACCTTCGCTCCGCGCGTAAGCCCTGCGCCAATGAAAGCCACGGGACCGGCCGCCCTTGCGGCTAGACACCATTCAACGACAGTGGCCTTCCCTTCCGCGTCGGTCCCGAAGAGGTCGCCGAAGATTACCTTGTACGCATCGAGCCGCCAGTCTTGCATGTCAATTGCCCCATTTCTCTATCTGTAATCGCGCGTTCGACGTCGGCACCAGACCATTGTGGAGCTTGAGCGATCTTCAGTCGATCTGCAACGACAACCTGGTATGGATGTCGCGCATCGTCATGCAACTAACTGAATTACAAAAGAGTGATGGCACTCCAGCGCTCGCGCTATTTGCGACTGGCGCAAAGTGTCCAAACGTGTGGCCAGTGCTGATGCGGGCCATTGGGTCAAGGTTCCGCTGAACACGGCTGCAATCCCGTCCTTTGCCTCCAATTTCGAACACGTATTTGAGCCGCCTCGACCTGCCGGCACGCGTCAGCAGTCGCTACTCGCCGGCCCGCGTTCCACTCGATCAGTTTCGAAACCTGGCGTCTATTGCAATCAACTGTCCAACCGTCTGGACAGTCTCGAAACACGCCGTTGGACGAAGCCGTCGTACGGACGTCGCAGCGCCCGCTTGGCCTGCCGTGCGCACCTTCTCGCAAGGCAGATACTGGCGCGCGCGCCCTGAACTTGCTTCGCTCAAGCCTCACGCGTACCCTGCTTCGCCGCAACATCCTCAAATGAAGGCGACGCCATGGCTGAACTACTTGACGATCCGATGCAGTCCAACGCGCCTGTGCTCGACACCCAACCGATCCACCCAGACCAGTTGACGCCTGAGCAGAGGTTGTTGCTCTTCGGGCTGTTTGACCTGCTGCGCGGCATGGCCAAGGACCCGGCGGCGCGCGATCGTCAGCCGCTGCGCGATGATGGTGAATCGACGCGGCCGAAATCGCCGTGGGCGCCAGCGCCAGATTACGACCGCTCCTACCGCACCATCCTGCTGGAAGGCATGCGCGGTACGGGCAAGACCGCGCTCATGCTCACCGCGCTCGCCGCGACACGCGCCCATTTCGGTGATGCCACCGCGAACGATGTCGAGTTCAAGGCCCTCCTTGGCGGAAGCGAACCTCCATGGCGCTTTCTCCGGCCCATCGACTTCGACCCGCTGCCCGAGCACGTGCACGCCTTTGCCTGGCTTGTCTCCACGCTACACGACCTCGCCGAATTCGCTGATGGCGAGGCGGAATCGTCCAAGCGTTCGACGGGCAAGCACAGGACGCTGCGGCAGCAGTGGCGCGATCTGTACCGGCACGCCGTGATTGGCTGGAACGCCGCCCACGCTCAGCACCAGATGAACGCGGACTTGGAGGAGTACGTCCAGGTGCAGAAAGAACGGCTGCGCGACTGGCGCGGTCTGGCGGACGAATGGCGCAACTTCGTGGATCGCCTGCTGCAGGCCATGGAGCGCGCACCGGTGCACCACCTGCCCAAGGGCGGCTTGTTGGTCGTGCCGATCGACGATCTCGACTTGCACCCGCACCGAGCCTATGAACTGCTTCAAGCACTGCGGCTGTGCTGGCATCCTCGCGTTGTGTTCCTGCTGACGGGCAATCGACGGCATTTGGTCGACGTGCTGACGGACCGGTTGGTTGGTCTTGCTCGCACGCAGGCCCATGTGGCGTGGGCTGACGGGCGTGAAGGGGAGCGCCTGCGAGAGAGCAAGGCGTTGGCAATAGACCTGCTGGGCAAGACGCTACCGCTCCGACACGTGCTGCCGATGGGGTTGTTCACGCTGAAGCGGTTCCTGGACAAGCCCTTCCCTGGCAAGCCGGACCAGTGGCAATCCGTGGCGGCGTTCCTCGCCACATGGCCACCGACTGATGCGCCGTCGCAGCGCCACTTGTTCGAACTCGTCATGGCGCAGGACAGCAGCGGTGAGTACCTCGGCTTCCCGATTCGAGACCTACTCGGCACGGCAGGGTCATTGCAGGGCACCGCACGGCAGCAATTGATTGTGCTACTCCAGCGACTGCGGACAGCCGAAGGCGACCGCGTCGTCGACAACGACGGCGAGCCGGACTTGAAGGTCTTCGCCATCGCAGCGTCAGGCGATCTCCGAGAGACTGGCTGGAACCTCATCGAGTCCGTACATTTCCTGCGCACGCAATCCGTTGGCGCGGTCCCCGCTGAACCGGAAGCTGTCCTGTTCGCGGAGTTCACCGCGCTCGGCGACCTGCCGCCTGGCCGGATCGCGTGGGACGTAACGATGCCGGTGCCCACCGTTGTCGGACGCGCGCGATTGCCCTCAGGCGAGATGATGGTACTGACTTGGCCGGAGCGCCTTGCGGAACGGCCGAGCGATGTACTGGCTATGCTGGAACACGCGCATTCAAACGAGCCGAAGGCGAGACGAAAGCAAGCTGATTCCGCGCCAACTTCGGCAGACGCCAAACCGGTTGGCTACCGCATTTACGAGCGAGCATTGGCTTGGGCAAGCGGTGCAATGGCCGCGACGGGAAGCGGCCTCGGCGTGCCGTCGTGGGCGCTGCAGGTCGATCCTCGGGTCGAGCGCGCCGACCTCGAACTTTCTCTCTGGCTGGCGGCGCCGGAATCCGGCCTCTCACCGCAGGATCGCCACCTCCTGTTGGTCGGTGCGGGTCTGCGACTCGACGGATCCCCGGAGCTGAGGGCGGCGGAAACAATGCTGGAGACGATACGCCTGGATCGGCTGAAGGCCGCCCAACGTGTCGGACGGTTGGCACCGGAGAGCCGCGGCATGAACTGGCCGCGGTTGGCCGTGGACGAGTTGGCGCTTCTCCTTGATAGTGCCGAACAGGAAGCCTCTGGCCCGTGGGTCTTGCGCGAGTTCTTGCTGCGCCCAGACTGGCTGGACTGGGAGATCGACACTCAGTCGCGCCAATCGCCCGGTGGCATCGCGCGGCGCAGAATCGGCGACATGCTTCGCATCAGCTACATGCGCCGCTCGGGCGAGGGATTCCGTGCCTTGCGCGACCTCTTCGGCGACAGCTACGGCGGCGGCAGGTTCGAGGCTTTCCATGCCACCGTCGAATTCAGCATGCATTTGGTCTTCCCGGACGCTGCCCGGCGCAAGGCACTGTCGCAGTGGCTGGCGGACGTCGCGGGGCTCCTGCCGGAGCAAGGGGACAACTACGCCGGTGCGTCCAAGCTCGTGGGGTTGTGGCATGCAGCAGCATCGGCGTGCAGCGTCTCCGCCGTCGAACTGCGCCTCAGTGAAGGCGGAACCGCCATTGCGGTGACAACCCCGGCGGGCGCAGACGTAAAAGTTGCTATTGCGTCACAGGATGGCGTGCCCCGTAATCGCATCCACGCCAGCGTGCGCGCACCTGGGTCTTGGCTTGTGGAGACGGACGGCGAGCCCGTCAACGAGCATCCATGGGCGATATTCCTGTTCGCAGCCACGGTGCTGAACCACGACCTCGGCTATGAGGACAAAGTTTCGTTCGGGGATGTGCCCCTGCTCATCGGGAACAACAACGCCACGATAGCTATCCCAACGCAAGAGATCGGCTGGCGCTCCGCCGAACACATTCGCGTGCGTTGGCTGCGGTTCCTTCAGGCCATACCTGAAGCCGAAGGCCGCTCGGAACTCGCCATTCGCCGGTGGCTCGTGGCGAATGCGTTACAGTTCATAGCTGACAGCTGGTGGGGGAGCGACGGCCAATCGATGGCCGGATTCTTGAGCTTCCCTGTCGAGCCCAAGTGGTTCGAGGACTTCGCACGTCAGAATGTGCGAGATCTTGGAGGCCACCGTGAGGACC
>CAYHHL010000111.1:0-18542 GCA_964356325.1 uncultured Enterobacteriaceae bacterium
GGCCACCCCCTTGGTCATTGCGCCGGCCCAGAATCAGTTCGCGGATGCGCCCTTTTGCGGACATACCGGCGATGCCTGTAGTGTTCGTCATCGGGTCGCTGGAGTACGCTCGAATCGAGTCCGCCGCTGGAAGCCCACATGCGCCACACGCTCGCTATTGCCCTGCTGTTTCTGCTGCCCGCGACCCAGGCGGAGGCGTGGAGCGCGCGCAAGGAGCCGCCGCGGCCCGGGCAGCACCAAGCGAAGAAGCCGGCCAAGACCGCGCCGACCGCTGCGCCCCTGCACGATCGCGTCCTGGCGTGGCTGCAGTCGGCCAAGCGCTCGGCCCGTGCGGGGCTCGCGTTGCTGAAAGAGGCTGTGATCGCGCAGCAAACCGCGGACGTGCGCGTGCTGGCCGAAGCGCTTGCCGACATGGCCAACGTGCCGGTGCCGGTGCTGGTCGAAGCGGCGACGGCGCTGGCGCAGGGTCAAGACGATCCGGTCCAGCGCCGGCTGTGGCAGCGGGCGTGGACGTCGGGGCGGGACAACCGCGTGGTGATCGCGGAAGGCTATGCGGATTCGCTTGCGGCGGCGGGGCAACCGGACGAGGCGCGCAAGGTCGTCGAGGCGGCGCTGCACAAGACCCCGCGCGGGCAGCGGCGGTCGCTGCTGGATCGCCTGGTGGCGCTGGGCCGGGTCGCAGGCGATCTGCAAGGCGTGCTGGAACAGTTGAGAACCTGGAGTGATCCCGACGCGGCGGTGTTGGCGGCGGCAGTCCACGGCGAGTTGGGCGACGACGACGAGGCGCTTGGGACCCTGCGCAACGCGTGGAAGACCTGGCCAGGGCACCGCGGCCTGCAGGCGGCCTACATGGGCCTGTTGGCGCGGACCGGCGCGCGCGAGGAACTGGCGCAGGTGGCTGCGCAAGTGGTGAGGCTTTCTCCCGCTGATCCCATGCCTTGGCTGGCAGTGCTGGATGCCCACATCACCGCGCGCGACCTGCCCAAGGCGCGGGCGCTGATCGACGACCTGGCGCGCAAGCATCCGGCGCACGACGCGCTGCTCGAGGCTCTGATCGACCGCGAGCAGCGCCTGGGCGACGAGACCGACCGGCTGGCCCGGCTGTACGAGGCGCTGCTCAGGGCGGCACCGCGCGAGGCGCAATACATCGAAGCGTATGCGGAATGGCTGCTCGGGCGCGGTGAACTCGACGCGGCGAGGCTAGTGCTGGCGAAGTTGCGCAAGCTGCCCGGCGGCGAGTTCGCCGGCCTGCAGCGCGCGGCGACGTTGCTGCTGGCGCACGGCAAACTGGAGGAGGTCAAGGCGACGGCGGCGCGGATGGCAGCACTCAAGCCCGGTGATCCCCGGGTGATTCGGCTGCAAGCGCTGCTATCGGAGCGCATGGGCCGGCCCCAGGACGCCGACGCCGGCTGGCAGGAGTTGAGCCTGTTGCCGGAGACGCCGAGCCCGAACGATCGCGCCCGCGCCCTGGAAGCCCGCCAGGCGTTGGCGGCGCTGTACCGCAAGACCGCGACGCTACCCAAACACGTGGAACTGCTGGCGAACAAGGTGCAGACCAAGACCGTGCTTCTGGGCGAGGCGCTGCTGTACCTGGAACTGTACGGCCAGTTGGACCGGACGCCGACGCCGGCTGAGGAAACGCTGTGGATCGGCAACGGCAAGCGGATTCGCGCCTGGTTCCCCAAGGATCCTGAAGCGCTGCATGCGATCGCGACGGGGCTGTTGCACATCGGCCAAACGACCGAAGCGCTGCCGGTGCTGGAAGACCTGGCCAAGGTGGATGCCGACGTAGCGGAACCGCTGCTGGCCGGACTGGTCGAGTCCGCGCTGGGTCACGGTGATGCAGCGATGGCGCGCAAGATCGAAGGGTTGCTGTTGCGCGAGGGCACTGGGCAGACGCCGGCCGCTTCGGTCTTGCTCAAGCTCGGCGACGTGCACCTGCGCTATGGCGACTCCGAAGGCGCGGCGGCCCTGTTCCGGCGGGCTGCAGCGGCCAATCCCCGGGATACACGAGCGATTGCCCGGTTGGCGAGCCTGTTCCGGTTGGCGGGCGCGGACGCCGAGGAGGATCGGGCCCTGCGCGACATCGTGCTGAAAGCCAGCGAAGCCGACGAGTTGGACGCCGCGGGGCAAAGGCTGCTGACCTTGGCGCTGGCGCAAGGTCGGTCGGGCGAACTGGTGCGCTGGCTGGACACCGTGATGCCGCAGCACGCGCGTCGGGACATGCTGGAACGCTTGCGGATTGCCGCGTACGACGCGTGGCTGCGAACGGCGGCGCTGGATCGTCAGCTGGGCAAGCAGGAACTGGCCCCGGCGCCGAGTTCACTGGGCGACGCGCTGGCGAGCGGCGATCTCGCCATGCAGGTGCGCGCGTTGCGGCAGCTGGCGGCGCTCGGCCGGTCGGTGCCACCGATGGTGGCCAAGCAGCTGTTACATAGTCCGAACGCGGTGTTGCGTCGGGACGTGGCGTTGGCGATCGGCGCCTCGCATGCGGAAGCCGGCGCGCGGGCGCTGGTGGACGCGATGAGCGAGGGCTCGGACCAGGACGACGACGTAGTGCGGGCACAACTCGCGGCCCTGACATCGCTGCCCAGGGTCGCGGGCGTGGAGGCGGTGCTCAAGGGCCTGCTGGGGCGCCCGGAGCCGGGTGGCATGGCAGCGCTCGTCCTGGGGCATCTGGGCGCGGACAACGTGCTGCCCGATCTGGCCCACATGGCCCGGTCGACCCGGCGTGAGGTGCAACCGGCCGCCTTGCTGGCGATCGGCGCGGTATTGAGCCTGCGCCCGAACGTGCCGCAAGCGCCCCTGGCCTTGAACGCGCTGGTCGAGGCGAGTCCGTTGGCGGCGGGAAATTGGCCCGCCAATGACTACTTGCGTGCGGCGGCGGCGATCTGGGGCATGGCGGCCGCGAGTCACGCCCACACCCGGGCCGAACTGGTGCGCGTGGCGCTGCGCGCGGACTCGCAGACGTTGCAGGGCCTGGCCATCGCGTTGCTGGCGGCGCCGCACGTGCCGGTGCTGGCTTCGGCGGACGTGCAACCAGGCGACGACGATGGGCTGCGTGATCTGCGCTCGACGCTGATCCGCCGCACGCTGGCGCCCTGGCTGACACGCGACGCTGACACCGACCGGCTGGCACTCGCGAAGCTCGACGCTGAACTCGGCGGTGCGCTGCAAGATTTGATGGCTACAACGGATCCCGACGAAATCGCCGGGCGCTGGTGTCAACGTTGGGGCGATCGAGCGGCCGCGCAAAGTCGCCTGGCCCGGACCTGCGCCGGTGTCCGTCCTTAGCACCCGGGTCGCTTGGCGCCCAGTCGCCGACGTTTCCGATCCCACGGAAGTTTCCCTGCACGGATGCGGTCGCTATACTGCGCCGTTCTGGGCGCTCTGCGTTCGCGATCAGGCGTTTTGCCTCGACGCGCCGTCGGGTGGCGAAAAGGACGGGGGGCTTCATGCAGGCGAGCGGGCACCTTGACGCAGGAATGCGTACCTGGCTGACCATGGCGATGATGGCGGCAAGCCTCTTCGGCACGAGTTGCGGCGACACGGTAGTCGACTATGACACGCTGTACGTGAGCGTGACGGCCGAAGCGACGCAGAAGCCAATCGCGAGCCTTGACGCGGCCTTGCACAGTGTGCCGGGCGCCGCGAAGTTCGTGAAGGTGCCGGCGACGCCCAACGACATCGACTACAACTACGCGCTCGTGAACCAGAATCTGGTGACCCAGGCGTACATACTCAAGGTCAAGCTCGACCAGCCGCAGACCTCGGCCGGCAAGTACCAATTGCGGCTGCGCGGTTTGGATGCGGACAAGAACGTCGCGGCGTCGGCGTTGCTGATCATCGACACCAACAACAAGGGCGTCATCAATGTCGTGCTCAAGGCGCCCAAGCCGGAGTGCGATGCCGACGGCGATGGCACGCCCGACTGCAAGAAGCTGGGTTGCTGCCAGAGCAAGGACCTGGGCGACGGCGATTGCGTGGACGATGCGGCCAAGGGTGCGTCGGCCAGCCCGTTTTCCAACGAGGACCCGTGCACGCAATGCGGCGACGGCGTCGATCAGGACTGCGACGGCACCGACACGCCCTGCGTCGACACCGACAAGGACGGCGTTGCGGACTGCCAGGAAACCGCTTGCGGTGCGCAGGCCAAGGACGATCCGACCGTCTACCCGGGCGCCAAGGAACTGTGCGACGGCAAGGACAACAACTGCAACCAGCAGGTCGACGAGGACCTTCCGTTCGTCGGCATCGACGGCAAGCCCGCGTCCGGCAAGAAGGCCGACGCTTGCGGCACCGGCTTGTGTACGGGCGGTTCGATCGTGTGCGCGGCACCGGACAAGGACGGCAAGTCCACGAGTCTGGTGTGTTCCTCGGCCAGCAAGAAGCAAGCGACCGACGACTGCGACAACAACCTGGACGACGACTGCGACGGCAAGATCAACAACGGCTGTGCGCTCAAGGACATCGACGGCGACGGCATCGAGAATCTGGTCGAGGAGCAGAAGTGCAAGTTCAAGTTCGCCAAGTTCCACGCCGAGTACCACCCTGGCGCCAGCGCCGAGAAGTGCTGCGCGCCCGGCCAGGGCGATGACCTTTGCGACACGAATTGCGACGGCAAGGTCACGGCTTGCGACGCGGACGACAAGGACGGCGACGGGCACAAGGACGAGAACAAAGGCGGCGACGACTGCGACGACAAGAACGCGCGCGCCTACCCCGGTGCCGCGGAAAAGTGCGGCGATTCCGTGGATCAGGACTGCCAGGGCGGCGACCTGGGCTGTGCCAGCGCTTCGGACAAGGACGGCGACGGCTGGGGCGCGCCCGCCGACTGCAACGACGGCGACAAGGCGATCAACCCGGAAGGCAAGGAGATTTGCGACGGCATCGACAACGATTGCAATGGCGTGATCGACGATGGCAACCCGGAAACCGGCGACGTCGCGGCCAAGGCGGACGCGGTGTGCGGCAACTCCAAGGGCGAGTGCAACAACCAGCACGGCTTCGTGGTCTGCAAGCACTTCCCCAAGGAAGTCACGCCATTGGACCCGGCATTGGATTGCGGTGTCAAGGCGTTCGACGGCAAGTCGCTGGTGTGCGTCGGTTGCGAAGGCGACCACCGGCCGCAAAAAGACCTGTGCAACTACTTGGACGACAACTGCGACGGCACGACCGACGAGGCGTACGGCTACACCCAGCAGGACGGCAAGAAGCTGCTGACCATCAGCACCGCGGGCAAGCCGGACGTGCAATGCGACGGCGTGGGCGCGTGTGGCGTCGGCTTGGTGCAGTGCCACGACCAGTTGGACAAGGCGGTGTGCTCGACCGACATCGAGGGCAAGTCGCATCAAAACAAGCCGGAAACATGCAACAATCAAGATGACGACTGCAATGGCAAGACCGACGAGAACTTGACTGCGGTCTCGGACTCGACGTGCCAGAAGGTCGGCGTGTGCAGCGGCGCCGCCACCAGCAGCATCAAGACCGTGTGCATCGCCGGGCAATGGCTGTGTGATTACTCGGTGGTACCCAGCATCGAGGTCGACAAGAAGCAGGCGTGCACGCCCGGATCCAATGGCTGCCAGTGCGACAATCTGGGCCAGCAGTGCTGGAAGATGATCGAGGCGAGCTGCGACGGCTTGGACAACGACTGCGACGGCAAGGTCGACGACGACTTCGATTACAAGGGCTTGGGCGCGCAGGGCAAGACGCTGCTGATCAACGACGGCTGCGGCACCGGCGCGTGCGAGGCGGGCAAGGTCGTGTGCACCACGGACAAGTTGGCCCTGGTCTGCAACACTGACTACAAGGTCTCGGCCGAGGCTTGCGACGGCAAGGACAACGACTGCGACGCCAAGACCGACGAATTGGCCGATGCTTCGATGGCGGTGGCCAAGTCGCCGTGCCGCCTGGTGGGCCAGTGCGCGGTGACCAATGTCGTGGCGACCTGCCCGGCCGGCGTGTGGGTCTGCGATTACAAGGGCGTAGCGGACTTCGAAGGCGACAAGGTGGTCACCTGCGGCAGCGACGGCAAATGCGCGACCAGCGCCGAAGTGACGTGCGACGCCAAGGACAATGACTGCGACGGCCTTTCCGACGAGGACTTCTCGTTCGACGATCTGGGCAAAGTCCGCAAGATTTCTGAAGCTTGCGGGACAGGAACCTGCGCGAGCGGCACCATCGTCTGCACTTCGGACAAGACGGGTGTGACGTGCTCGACGTTGCCGAAGAAGGCCGCGGAGATCTGCGACAGCGTGGACAACGACTGCAACGGCAAGACCGACGAGTTGTTCCTCTACACCCAGCAAGACGGCAGCAAGCCCGGCATCCTCGCGCAATGCAAGGGCATCGGCACTTGCGGCGTCGGTAGCGTGGAGTGCGTTTCGACCAGCGCGGTGACGTGTTCCACCGATCCGAACGGCAGCAAGCACCAGGACGCGAGCGAGAAGTGCGACGACTTGGACAACAACTGCAACGGCGTGATCGACGAGAAATGCGACGACGACAAGGACACTTATTGCGACAAGGCGATCGACACGGTCGGCAAGCCCAAGAGCTGCGTCAACGGCGGCAACGACTGCGCCAAGGACGACAAGGCGATCAACCCGGGCGCCTCGGAACTGTGCGATGGCATTGACAACAACTGCGACGGCAAGACCGACGACCTCTTTCACTACAGCGATCCGAACAAGCCGCAGTTGAACGTCGGCGACGCGTGTGGCCTGGGCGCGTGCGCGGGCGGCAAGGTCACCTGCTCGGGCGACAAGCTGGGCGCGATCTGACCGACGACGTTGGACGCCCCGGCTGGCAAGAAGGGCACCGAGCAGTGCAACGGCGTGGATGACAACTGCAACGGCGTGACCGACGAGGGCTGCGACGACGACAAGGACGGCTACTGCGACCTCGGCATCGGCTGGGCAGCGGGCGCGTCGGTCACGTGCGCCAAGACGTTGAACGCCACCTTGCGCGACTGCAATGACGAAAACCCGAACGTGAATCCGGGCATCGCCGAAAAGTGCAACGACGTCGACGACAACTGCTCGGCTGGCACCGACGAGGGCTGTGACGACGACGGCGACGACTACTGCGACAATTCGTTCGAAATCGTCGGCAAGCCCAAGGTCTGCCCCAACGGCGGCGGCGACTGCCTGGACACGAATCCGACCTACAGCCCAGCCGTGATCGAGAAGTGCGACTCGTCGGACAACAACTGCAACGGCAAGTTCGACGAAGGCTGCGACGACGACAAGGACGGGTTCTGCGACTCCGCCTTCGACGTGGTGATCGGCCAGAAGACCTGCGTGAATACGAAGGGCACCAAGGGCGACGACTGCAACGACGACGTGGCGACGATCAACCCCGCGATTCCGGACATTTGCGACAACCTCGACAACAACTGCAGCGCGGGCACCGATGAGGGTTGTGACGACGACAAAGATGGCTACTGCGACGCGGGCATTTCGGTCGTGGGCAAACCGCCGGTCTGCCTCAAGGGTGGCGGCGACTGCTCAGACCTCAACAGCGCAGTGAATCCAGGCGTTGCGGAGATCTGCAACGACGTCGACGACAATTGCGGCACCGGCACCGACGAGGGCTGCGACGACGACCAGGACCTGTTTTGCGATGCCGGCATGGTCGTCATCGGCGTGCCCAAGGTGTGCTTGAAGAGCAAGGCCAATACCGGCGACGACTGCAACGACGCGGTCAAGGCGGTCAATCCGAGCGCGACCGAACTGTGCGACGACATCGACAACAATTGCGCGGCAGGCACCGACGAAGGCTGTGACGTCGACAAGGACGCGTGGTGCGCGGCAGGCATGGTCGTGGTCGGCAGCCCCAAGGTCTGCCTCAAGGGCAGCGGCGACTGCAATGATGCCAAACCGCTGGTGAATCCGGGAGTCGCCAAGGACACCTGCGCGACCGCGGGCGTGGACGACAACTGCGACGGCCAGACCGATCAGGCGGATTCGGACAAGTGCGTGGCTTACTTCAAGGACTTCGATGGCGATACGTTCGGCACCGGCACTTCCTCGTGTACGTGCGACCCGGACCTGGCCAGCAAGTTCACCGCGACCAAGGGCAGCGATTGCAACGACACCAACGCCGCCATCAACCCTGGCGTGGCCAACGACAAGTGCTCGACGGCGGGCGTGGACGACAACTGCGACGGCAAGACCGACCTGGACGGTGCGGCCGGCTGCACGCAGTTCTGGATCGATGGCGACGGCGACAAGTTCGGCAGCGGCAACTCGAAGTGCTTGTGCGAGGCCAGTCCGAGCACACAGTTCACCGCGCTGAAAGACGGTGACTGCGACGACACCAAGGGCGCGGTGAACCCCGGCATGGGTGAGACTTGCAACGGCGTGGACGACAACTGCGACATGAAGGTCGACCCGCAGGACACCTCGGGCTGCAAGGACTACTTCATCGACAGCGACGGCGACTCGTACGGCGCGCTCGGCTCGACGGCGAAATGCCAGTGCGCGCCGGATCTTCTGACCAAGTACAAGGCGTTGGTCGCCGGCGATTGCAACGACGTGGCGGCGGGCGTCAACCCGGTCGCGACCGAGGCCTGCAACGCCGTGGACGACAATTGCAACGGCAAGACCGACGAGGAGAACGCCACGGGTTGCAAGATCTTCAACGAGGATATCGACCGGGACAAGTTCGGCACTACCAACAGCAAGTGCTTCTGCACGGCGCAGGTCGCCCTGTCCTACGACGCCACGAACAACACCGACTGCCTGGACAGCGACGCAAAGATCTTCCCGGGCGCCAAGGAGTTGTGCAACGGCAAGGACGACGACTGCAGCAAGACCATCGACGACAACCTGACCGCGGCGGATTCGACCTGCAACCTCAAGGGCGTCTGTGCCCCGGCGGCCAAGTGCAATGGCGCCACCGGCTGGGCCGCTTGCACCTACGTCGGCTTGCCCGATTACGCGACCCCGGAAGCCGACGTTGACGCCGCGTTTTGCGACGCCAAGGACAACAACTGCGACGGCGTGACCGACGAGGGCTACATCTACACCGACGTGACGACCGACAAGAGCATCGGCGAAACCTGCACCGGAGTCGGCACTTGCAAGGTAGCCTGCACGGCGAACAAGAAGGCCGCGGAGTGCTCGTGCAAGTTGTGATGCCGAAAAGAGCGAGGGCGTGCTAGGCTCCGAGGCATCAACCGAGCTGCTCGACCCCGCGGAGATCCATGGACACGAGGCGCCCCATTCCGGCCCCACGTCGCCAACCTGCCATCGGCCAGCCGGCGCCGCGCCCGGGCAAGACTCGCAAGGGCCAGGTGGAACCCACCGTAGCTCCGAGTGAAATCTGCACGATCCTGCATTGCGACGATGCGCTGGTGGTGGTCGACAAGGCGGCGGGCTTTCCGGTCGTGCCGGCAGGGCCGTACCAAAAGCGTTCGGTCATGATGGCGCTGACCGAGCAGGGGCTGGGCAAGCTGTTTCCGATCAGTCTGTTAGACGCCGAGGCAACGGGCGTGGTGCTGTTTTCGCGCACTGAAGGCGCGGCCCAGGCGCTGCGTTGGCATTGGCGCAGCAAGGCCTGCGAACGGCAGTACATCGTCGTGGCGCAAGGGGACATGGTCGGTGCGCGCGGTCGGATCACGCTGCCCATCGGCGCGGTCAAGACGCCCCACGGTGTGCGCCATCAGGTGTTGCCGATCGAGGACGGCGGCCGGCAAGCGGTGACGACGTGGCGGCTGCTGGCACGCGGTCGGGGCCTGTCGCGCCTGCTGGTGACTTTGTCGGGGGCTCGCGTGCACCAGATTCGCATCCACTTGGCGGCGATAGGCTTTCCGATCGTGGGTGATCGGCTGTACCGGCGCGACCGTACCGAGGTGCCGCTGTCGGCGCTGATCGAGTTGCCGGCAAAGTACAAAGACGCGACGACCCTGCCCGCGCACCAGATTGCCTTGCATTGCGTGCGGGTGGCGCTGCCGCATCCGGTGACGAACCAGCCGATGGAATTCACAGCGCCGATCCCGCGCGCGCTGCTCGGGCTGATGCCGGGCGCGTGGGTGGTCGATGAAGTCTAGCCACCTGCGACAGTGGCTTACGGCCAGGACGTAGGCTAGAGTACGCGCGCCGCGACCTTGGCGCGGATGACCACACAGCACATTCGAGGGCACCATGGGTCTCATGTTTCGCCAGAGCGAGTCCGGACTTCCCACCGACGCGACGCCCGAACAGCGCATACTCGGCGGCAACGTCCTGACCACCCGGATCGAGGAATTGGTCAACTGGGGACGCAAGTTCTCGCTGTTCCAGTACCCGTTCGTCACCGCGTGCTGTGGCATGGAGTTCATGTCGGTGAATGCGCCCCAGCATGATCTCGCCCGCTTCGGCTGCGAAGTGCCGCGCTTCACGCCGCGCCAGAGCGACCTGCTGATGGTCGTGGGCACCGTGAACCACAAGAACGCGCCGATTCTCAAGCGGGTGTACGACCAGATGGCCGAACCGAAGTGGGTGGTTGCCTTCGGGGCATGCGCGTCGACGGGCGGCTTCTACGACAACTACGCAACGGTGCCGGGCATCGACCACATCGTGCCGGTGGACGTGTACATTCCGGGTTGCCCGCCGCGGCCCGAACAGATCCAGGACGCCATCCAACTGCTGATGGACAAGATCTCGGCCGGTCGCGCAGAGCTGTAACTAGGGCCGCAACCTCGCCAGCGCGATCCCGACGGCCACGCCGACGTTGAGCGATTCGACCGCGCCCGTGCCGTCGATGCGCACCTTCTTGCGACAGGCGCGCTCGACCTCGGGGCGCAGGCCCGCTTCCTCCGCACCTGCCACCAGCAGCAACGCCTGACCGGGCTTGGGCCGAAACGTCTGTAGCGGCACCGAACCGCGCACCGCCAACGCCACCGCCAGCCCGCCATGCTCCTGGAATTGCTGCAGATCCCGCACGAGATCTGGGCTGCGCCACACCGGCACCTGCTCCAGGCCCCCTTCAGCCGTCCGCGCCGCCGCCGCACTGCGAATGGCCGCCGCGCCCAGCTCGCCCAGCCACAGTCCGCGCGCGCCCAGGAACGCCGCCGTGCGCGCCAACGCGCCGAGGTTGTGCGGATTGTCCACGCCATCGAGCACCAGGGTCACCCCCGGCTGGCTCGCCCAGGTCCGCAGCGTCACCTCGTCCAGCACCGGCACAGGCGGCAGCGCCATGACCGCGACGACGCCCTGGTGCGCGTGACTGTGCGAAATCTTCTCGAGTTCCGCGCCATCCACTTCGCGATAGGCGATGTGCTGGCGGGCGAGTTCCTGCAGCACTGGCCGCAGGTCCAGCCGTCGCGCCGGCTCGTAGTAGAAGCGCCGCACTTCCTGGGGCCGGGCATGCACGGCCGCGAGCACCGCGTGCCATCCGCACAGGATCTGGTCGTTGCGATTCATGGGATCCGTGGCAGCAGGCGAGCTACAGGCAGCAGGCGTAGCCGTACACCGACGTGTTCGGGTGATCATCGCCCGCGTTGCCCACGCCGACCGCCGCCTGGTTGCCGTCGTTATCACTGAACGAAGCGGTCCAATTCGCTGCCGAAGTCAGGACCTTGGCGTCACGCAGCACAGCGCTCTGCGAGATGGAGCAGACCCGCGCGCCCACATTGGCGCAGTCCGTGGCCGCGCTGTTCCAGTCCGCACCGGTGTTGTTGATCTTGATGGTGCACACGCCGCCGACTTCGGTGCCGGGGCAGGTCAGATCGGCGCGGTCCGTCGCACAGCAGGCGAAACCGTACTGCTGGTCGATGCTCGGGTCGTCGGTCACCGCGCCGATGCCCTTTTCGAACGGCGGCGTGGTGTTGTCGTTGTCCGAGTGATCCGAGGACCACACCGGCACCGTGACCACGCTGTTGTTGCGCAAGACCCGGTACTGCGCCTTGTCGCACAGGTCGGCCTGCATCGCGTTGCAGAACAGCGCGGCCGGGCGGTAGTACGTATTCGCGACATTGTTGACGTAGACCAAGCGCACGCCCGCCACCTTCTGGTCGGTGCTGCGGCTGGGCGTGAGGTTGTAGCAGCACGGTGCCAGCCAGTTGCTGTTGGTGTCATGGTTGTCGCCGGTGCCACCGTTGATCTCGTTCCAGTAGGAACTGTCGTTGTCCGCGAAGGAATTCGTCCAGTTGGCATTGTTCGCGACCACGCCCGATCGCCGCAAGGTCCACATCTGGCTGTCCGAGCAGATGTCGGCCTTCATGGCGGCGCAAGTCTTGGCCGAAGCAAGGAACGTCCCGTTGATACCAGGAGTTGCCATGCACACGCCGTTGTACAGACCGCCCGGGCACACGCCGTAGGCCTGGAGCACGCCGTCGATGATGAGGTTGCCAGTGACCTGCAGCTTCTTGTTGGAGAGCGTAGAGATGTTGATGCTCCACTTGTTGACCTGGCCGTCGAACTTGTTGTCGAGGTAGTCCGAATCGATCACCAACAGGGTCCACGTGCCCTTGGGATTCTTGCCGACCCAGGTGCCGAGATCGCCGCTCACCACGGGCGTCGGATCCGGGTAACTGGTGTTGAGCGAGCCGCCCGTGCTGCCGCCGTTGTACAGCAGGTAGGTGACGCCCGCGGGATCGGTGACGGTGGCGGTGACCTTGGCGATGTTCGAGTTGGTCAAGTTCAGTGAAATCGTGAGCTTCTGCGCGGTGCCGATGTCGGGCATGACGATCTTGTCGGTCAGGCCCTTGGGGTTGTTGTCCGGGATCGGCATGGCGACCTTGCTGGACGCAGAATCGGTAAACTGGTTGCTGATCAAGTTGTTGGACACCTCGTTCAAGCCGTCCCCGGGCAGTGCGCTGGCATCGACCGCGGCGCCGCACGAGAGTTGGCCGTCGGGGCTGATGCCGACGACCGCCTTGCCGGCCGGGCACTTGCCCTGGGGTTGCGAGATGCCCGTCAGCTTGCTGCCGTCGCCGACGAATTCTTTGGCCGCCACCGTGCCGACGCTGATCATGCCGCCCGCGCTGAGCTTCTTGTCCTTGAGGTCGACGTCAGCGTCCCAATTGATCTCCGCCACGCCGACGCAGCCCGTGCACTGCAGGTCCAAAGCCTTGAGCGCCGAGCCGCCCTTGCTGTCCGCGCCCGCGTAACTGAAGCCGATCTTGTCGCTGGTGACCGACGCGGTCTTCAGGCTGGAGCCGGGCACGCACCCCGAGCAGTCGATGCCGTCCGCGACCGTGGCGCGCATGGCGAACGGGACGCTGGAGAGAGCGACTCGCTGCATTTCCGGTTCAGCGCCGATCGTGATGCCGATGAAGCGGCCGTTGATCAGCACGTCGGGTGCAAGCGGCGTGGACGACCCAAGCGCATGAGCGAAAATACCTGCCAAGACCGGCACTTGCGTTGGACCCTCGCTCCACAGCGCGACGCCGCCGGAAAGGTCCTTGTAGATCGCGAAGGTGAACGCATAGCTGCCATCGGGCGCGGCTCCCCCCGTCGTGGCCTTGAAGGCGCCATCGACGTTGACGGTGGTGGGAGAAGCGGCCAAGGCGGTCGCGCTCGAGAACGCGGCAACGAGAACTGCGACGGTGGCGGCGAACCGGAACGCGGGTGTAAGCATGGAATCCTCGGCCTGTCTGGAGCGGCGGGCAGCGCAGTCTACAGATTTCGAGGGTACTTCGGCAAGGCCGCGTCACCAGCGCAGGGGCGGTAGGACAAGGCCTCAGCAGCAGCGTTGGTACCGGGGCCAGCCGCAAGGGCTCAGGCTGACCCCGGTTCCGAAACGAGCCTACAGGCCGAGGAAGGTCTTGAGCCAGGCGTAGAAGCCGAACTGCACGCTGTACTTGCCACCGGTAGAGTTGCCGGCCACCGCGCTGCCGCCCGCGAAGGCGCGCACGCCGTACTTGGTGCCAGTACCGGTCAGGACCGTGGCAGCGTAGCGGGCGGCGAACGCGGTGGGCTTGCAGCCCTCGTCCATCACGCCGTCGCAGGTGTTGTCCACGCCGTCGCACAATTCCTTCGGGCCGGGCAGCACGTCGCCTTTGCACACGTCCAACGTGCCGTCGGCCTTGCACTGCTTGGCGCCGTCCTTGCATTGGCCCTTGTTGGCGGTCTTGGGATCGCCGGTGTAGCAAGCGACCTTGACCGTGGCATCGACGACGTTGCTGCAGCCCTTGACCGCGTCGCAACTGTCCTTGGTGCACGGGTTGCTGTCATCGCAGGTCAGGAGCTTGCCGGAGATGCAGGTGTACGTGCCGGTCGTGGCGTTGGTGCCGCAAGCGTCAGGCGTGGTGCAGGCGTTGTCGTCGGTGCACGACTTGGTCAACGGCGCGTACTTGCAGTCGCCCTTGACGATCTCGCAGGTGTCCGCGGTGCAGCCCTCTTTGTCGTCGCAGACCTTCTGGTTGCCCGCGACGCAGATGCCCGAGGCGCAGGTGTCGTTCTGGGTGCAGGCGTTGCTGTCGGCGTTGCACGGACCGATGTTGTTTTCGTTGACGCAACCCTTGTCCTTGTCGCAGCTGTCGTCGGTGCAGGGGTTGCCGTCATCGCAGTTCAGCACCGAGCCCGCGAGGCACTGGCCGTCGTCGCAGGCGTCGCCCTTGGTGCACTTGTCCTTGTCGGCGTCGCAGCTCAAGCCCTTGGGCTTCTTGGTGACGACGCACTGGCCGGTGCCCGTGTCGCAGTCCACCGTCTTGCACGAGCCGTTCAGGGTCGCGTCGCACACGACGACGGTCTTCTGGTCGACCTTGCACTCGTAGGCGCCCGGCTTGCTCTTGTCGCAATACAGCGAGCCGTTGCACTTGTTGCCGTCGTCCTTGCAATCGGCGTCGGTGATGCACG
The DNA here is from genome assembly GCA_964356325.1 of uncultured Enterobacteriaceae bacterium. Lineage (GTDB taxonomy): Bacteria > Myxococcota_A > UBA9042 > UBA9042 > UBA9042 > CAYHHL01. The sequence goes on from CAYHHL010000111.1 coordinate 14,790, forward strand.
TGCAGGTGCTGTTGCCCGGAGCACATGCGCCGTTGTTGCACTTGTCGTTGGCAGTGCAGGGGTTGCCGTCGTCGCACACGGTGCCGTCGGTGCCCGTGACCTTGTTCACGCAGCCGCCGGTCGCCGTGCACACATCGGCAGTACAGACCTGCTTGTCGTCGCACTTCTTGGCGACATCGAACGCGACGCCAGCGCACTTGCCGGCCGCCGTGCAGGCGTCGCTCTCGGTGCACAAGTCGAGGTCGTCGCAGGACGAGCCTTCGGTCGCGGCGTGCAGGCAACCCTTGAGCTTATCGCAACTATCCGCCGTGCAAGGGTTCTTGTCGTCGCAACTGATGCCCGTGCCGCCGCAATCCGAGGATTTCGCGTCGATCTTGGTGCACTTGTCATCGCTGGTGCAGGCGCTGGCGTCGTTGCAGGGCTCGGCGTCCTTGGGCGAGTAGACGCAAGCGCCAGTCACGACGTTGCACTTGCCGCCCACGCACTGGTCGCCCGAATCGCAGACCTTGGGCGCGCCCGCCTTGCAAGCGCCACTCAGGCACACGTCGTTCAACGTGCACTCGTTGTTGTCCGCGTCGCAGTTCAGGCCGTCGTTGTTGGTCGCAGTGCAGCCCTTGGCGGCGTCACAGGCGTCCAGCGTGCAGTTGTTGTTGTCGTTGCAGATCATGGTCTCGCCGGTCTGGCACTTGCCGTTGACGCACTTGTCGTCCTTGGTGCACACGCTGCCGTCGGCGTCGCAGGGCCCGGTCTTGTTCGGGTTCTGGCAACCGCCCGAGCCGTTGCAGATGTCGTCGGTGCAGGTGTTCTTGTCGTCGCAGGTCGATTCGTCGGTCTGGCCGTTGCAGTCGTTGTCCTTGCCGTCGCAGCTCTCGGGCGTGGGCTCGGGAGCATAGCAGCCGGTCAGGCCGCCACCCGTGGGCGCGTTGGGCTTGCCTTCCGGCAGGCAGGTGCGCTTGCCTTCGCACTTGGCCTCGCCGCTGGCCACGAAGCACTTGGTCGAAAGCTCCAACGCAATCGCCTGCGGGCTGCACGTGCAAGCCGCGCCATTCTTGACGACGCATTGCTTGGAGGTCGCGCCGGTCACGTCCTTGGCATCAGAGCAGCCGTAGCCGGCGGGACATTCCGCGTCGGCCTTGCAGCCGGTGCCGCAGAACGCGCCGTTGTTGCCCTGGTCCACGCAGCGAGCGTCGCCGTTGCCGGGACCCTGGCATTCCGAGTTGGCGCTGCAAGGGTTGCAGACCTTGCCGTACTTGGGCACGCAGATGTTGGACGTGTCGCCACCCGCGCCCGTCACGGTCACGCACTTGAAGGTGGTGTCCAGGCAGCCGGCCGTGCACGTCGCCGCGCACAGCTGGCCCTTGGGGGTGTCGATGCAGAAGCCGGACTCGCAGTCGCCGACCGACGAGCAGGCGCAACCGGCCTGACCGGGGCAGACCGGGCCGCTGACGTCCGGCGTGTCGGCCGCGTCCTCGGCGTCTCCGGGCACGTCGTCGCTGCCGACGTCTTCGCTGTCAGGCTGCTGGGCGATGTCGGACGCGATGTCATCGGTCCCGGTCACGTCCGGCTGGTCCGTGTCGGTGCCGGCAATGGTGGTATCTGAGCCTTCGACGGTCACGTCGGGCGTCGGACCCTTGACCTCAGTGGTCGGATCGTTGCCGCAAGCCGTGGTCGCGGCAAGAAGGGCCATCAGCGCGCCGGTGGCCAGACGTGCTGCCCAAGTCGCATACAGGATGTTCGAAGGCTTGTTCCGCATCTTTGCTCTCCACGTCTGGCGCCCGGGTGGACGCCGCTGTCCTGGGTCTCGTTTCGTCGTCTGGCCAAATCTGCACTGGGTGCCCGTGAGACGCCGGCTCTACCGTATCGCCTTGCAGGCTTCCGCCATCACAGGAACTACTGTTCCCAACCACCGCCAGCGGTGTCCAGGTCGTCGACGTACTCGAGACCCGCGGGCAACTTCAAGCTGTCACCGTAGAAGGCGAGGACGGCCTTGCGCACCTGGTCGCCGTAGCCCCAGTTGTACTGTCCGCCACTGTTGGCGTTGATGAGGATCGTGCTGACGCGGCTCTTGGGTACCGTGATGCCCAGCGCCTTCTGGCAGGTGCCGCCGCCGCAATCCGCGGTCCACAGGCAGCTGCCGTTGATCTGAGCACCCGCGAGTTCACCCCAGGGAGCGAACGCCGTGAACCAGAACTTCGGGGTCCAGACGATGTCACTGGTCGTGTTGTTGCGGACGCGGAATAGCACCGTGGCGACGCGGCCGTTGGTGGACGAATAGCCGGACCAGACTTCGGACCAGACGTTGGCGTTGGCGACGGCGTAACCCTTGTTCGTGTACAGCGTGCGCAGGACTTCCTTGTTCGCGCCGATGTTGCACACGGTCTGGCTCCCGTCGGTCCAACTGCTCGGATTCACGCCGCCGAACATGCCGGCGTCGTTGCCCATCAGCCAGCCTTCGTTGCTCTCCGTATAGGTGTTGAACGCGGCCCAACGGTAGGTGGCGGGCTTGGCCATCAAGGGACCCGTGATGCTGCCGGTCACGTTCAAGCTGCCGGCGACGGTGACGTTGCCCGCGACGCCCAGGTTTCCGGCGACGGCGATCTTCTTGTTCGACAACGTCTGGCTGGTGATGCTCCACGAGTTGATCGCGCCGTCAAAGGCGTTGTTCAAGAACGCGGTGTCGACCGCCTTGATGATCCACTTGCCCTTGGGGTTCTTGCCCACCCAGGCCGTCAGGTCGCCGCTCACCGGAGTCGTCGGCGACGGGTAGCTGGTCTTCACCGCGGTGCCGGTCCCGCCCTTCTTGTACAGCACGTGCTCCACACCCGCCGGGTCGAACAGCGACAGGGTCAGGCCGCTGATGTCCGAGTTCGCCACGTCGATCGTCACCGTCAACTTCTGCGACAGGCCGATATCCGGGTAGTCGATCGTGTCCGAGATGCCAATCGGGTTGTTGTCCGGGATCTTCGTGCCCGCCACGCCCGAAAACGTGTCGTTGAACTGGTTGAAGATCAAGCCATTGGAGATCTCGTCGATGCCGTCCGTCGGCAGGTTCTTCACGTCGACCGGACCGCCGCCAGCCGCCGCGCAATCCAGCGTGCCGTCAGCCTTGATGCCCTTGACCGCCAGACCGGTGCCGCACGAACTGTTGATCGCCGCCAGAGTCGGCAGCCCCGTCAAGTCCGCGTACTTGTTGGTCGTCGCCACCTTGCCCAGCGTCGGCGCGCCGATCAGGTCGGCGTAGTTGCCGGTCTTGGCGACGTTGGCCAGGGTCGGCAGGTTCAGCAGGTCCGCGTAGTTGCCCGACTTGCCCGCCGCCGAAACCACCGGAATCGTCGGCGCGCCGGTCAGGTCCGCGTAGTTGCCCGACTTCGCCACCGCGGTCATCGCCGCGGTCTTGGTGTAATCCTTGAGGATGTTCGGGTCCAAGGCCTTTTCGGCGATGCAGCCCGTGCAGTCCACGCCCTCGGCCACCCCGGCGCGCAAGGCGAACGGCGTGGAGTTGATCGGCTGGCGCGGCAGTTCGGCGTCCTGGTCGATCTTGAGGCCCAGGAACGCGGTCGGCAAAGCGGCCAGCGCCGCCGGCGTCAGCGCGGTCTTGCTGCCGATCTGGTGGGTGAACAGGCCGCCCTTGACCGCGACCGCCACCGGACCTTCGGAGTACACCGCCGTGCCACCGCTGGCATCCTTGTAGATGCTGAACACGACGTTGTAATTGCCGTCCGCCGCCGGACCGCCTCCCGAGGAGAACAGCGT
>CAYHHL010000112.1:0-4621 GCA_964356325.1 uncultured Enterobacteriaceae bacterium
GGCGCAGGCCGGCTTTGCAACTTGAGGCGCGGCTTCAGCCGCCGGCGTCCCTTCTGGTTCGCTTCAGAACATCAGGACGACGTGGCCGAGCAGGCGCCAAGTGTTCGACGCTTCCTGGGTCAGGACGCTGCTGCCCAAGGTCGCGCCGTTCCAGTCCTTGTGCAGCGTGAAAGCGTCGCCGGGGATGGCATAGGCGAAGCTGACCGAACCGAGGAACAAGCCCTTCTGGCCCACGAAACCGCGCAGTTGGATCTCGGCGCCGATGTTGGAGCCGTTGCCCGGCGTGCCCTCGGCGTTCATGGCGCGCGCGTACAAAACCGACAGATCCGCGCCGAGTTGCTGCTGGGCGTAGAATGGGTAGGCGTTGAGCGAGAACGTCGGCTTGACGTACATGGCGTTGGTGACGGAGCCGACGACCTCGCGGAACAGCAGCGAATCGACGCGGAAGTCCTTGTGGAACTTGAAGCCGCTGATCGTCTCGTTGGCGCCACCGCTCGCCGTCGAGATGCTGCAGTCGCCGGTGCCGTAGACGCCGTAGCAGCGGGTGTCGTCCCCGGAAGCCGCGCCGACGTCGAGGTAGATGCCGATGGCCTCGTTCTGGTAAGCGCCCTTGAACGCGCCGCCCCACATGCGCAAGTCGCGTGGCTTGACGTTGGCGGGGTCGAAGGGCGCGCCGGCGTCGTCGACATGTCCGTAGATGTAGGCGGCTTCTGCTTCCATGACCAGGCGGCGGCTGAACGAGAGGCGTTGTTCCCAGCGCGCCCACAAGTCGCCGATGCCGGCCCATGCCTTGCGTTCCATGAGCTTGGCGGCGGGAGCGTCGGCCACGGTCAAGGTCGAGGGAGCGGCGCTGCCCTGCAAGTCGAGGTCCTGCTTGCGGTAAAGGCCATACAGACCCCAGTCGAACGCGGGCTTCAGGTCGTCGAGCAGCAGCTTCTTGCGCGCGATGACGTCGTCGGCGGACAAGGGCTTGGAAAGGATGGCGAAACCGAACTGGTTGACGTCGTCGCCGCTGCCCAGATCGCGAGTCTGGCCGTCGATGCGCGAAGCGTCGGCGGCAAGGATGCCTTTGGACGGAAAGTCATAGAAGACGGAGATGTAGGTGCCGGCGATCTGGGTGAGGAAGGCGGCGCGGTCGACATAGGTGCCGAAGTCCGAGTCGTAGCCGCTGCCGTCGTGCGGAAGGCGTGAACCGCCGTAGTATTCGACAGGTCGGCCGTTGTCCCAGCCATTGCCGGCACCGCTGTTGGACAAGATGCCCAGGCCCCAATGCGAGGCTTGGCGACCCATGCGCAACAGGCCGACCAGCGTCTTCCACTCGCCGTAAGCTTCCTTGACGACGATGCCGCCCGGGCGCGAACTAGTGGCAAACGCGGACAAAGGCACGTCGGGACGCTTCAACGCGCCGGAGTAGTCCGGATTGCCGCCCAACACGTAGTTGTCGAAGATGTCCAAGGTCGTGCGGATGCGAATGGTGTCAGACAGGTGCAGCGTCGGTTCGATGCGGAAGCGCATGTTGGCGCCGGTGATCGCACTGTCGTCCCGGCTGCTGCCGACGTGTTCCGAAGCTGGATTCAAGCTCGTCTGGTTGTTCTGCGGCCAGCGCGACAGCGGCGGCAGGATCGAGCTCGTGGTGATGACGCCGCCCGACTTGGAGGATTCCGCGGCCTGGCCCAGGTGGCCGTTGTTGATCAGGTCCGGGCGCAGGCGGAAGTAACCGTGGTATTCGAAATAAGGAAACGTCGCCGCGGCGGGCTGGGCCGGCGCGTCCCAGGCAGGCGTGTCCCCGGCCGGGTCGGCGTCCATCTGGTCGAGCAGGGACGGCGCCTTGTAGCCCTCGGGCGACTTGGCTTTGTCTTCCGCTGGCTTGGCGTCTGGCTTGGCGTCCTCGGACTTGGCGGCCGGCGCTTCGGCAGCCTTCTCGTCCGCCTCAGGATCTGCGGGCGGCGCCGCCCAAGCCGCCGATGGCAGCCCCAGGCTCGCGGCCAGAAACGCACCGATCATGCGGCTGCCCGGACGATGCGCGTGCCCGAGAACCTGCAGCCGTGAACGCGGGCTGTGCAAACGCGGTTGTCCACTGACCATACGATCTGCCACGATAGCCCTCCGAAGCGGACCGGTATTTCACGACGACTAGCCGCTGCCGTCAACCGACCGACCGGGCTTGCCGCCAAGTACGCGAACCGTTTGCCTCGCCCTGCGCCTTGCCACCGCACCTGGACTTCCGCGTGATCGATCTGGACCACAACGCGAGCGCCCCGTTGCACCCTGCCGCCCGTGCGGTGATGAGTGAGATCCTCGCGTCCGGACTGGGCAATCCCTCGTCGGTGCACGGGCGAGGCCAGGCGGCGCGGGCGGTCGTGGACCAGGCGCGTGCACAAGTGGCGGCGGCGCTGCGGGCGGAACCGGCGGAGATCGTGTTCACCAGCGGCGCCACCGAAGCGAACGTGCTGGCGTGGCGCGGACTGCTGCTGCCGGGCGACGCGGCGGTGACGACGGCAATCGAGCATCCCTCGGTGCTGGCGGTGGCGAGGCAGCTGGAAACCGAGGGAGTGCGCGTACTTAGTGTCAGCGTCGATGCGCAGGGCCGGCTCGATCTCGCGGCCCTGGCTGCGGCGTTGCTGCACCCGGGCGTGCGGCTGGCCAGCGTGATGGCGGTGAACAACGAACTGGGCCATCTGCTGCCAGTTCAAGAGGTTGCCATCCTGTCCCAGCGAGGTCGCATCCCGCTGCACACCGACGTGACCCAGGCTTTAGCGCGAATTCCCCTAGACTTGCGCGGTTGGGGCGTCGATCTGGCCAGCTTCTCGGGGCACAAACTAGGGGCGCCTGCTGGCGTCGGCGCGCTGTGGCTGCGTCGAGGCGTGCCTCTGCGCGCGGTCCAGGGCGGTCACCAGGAGCACGGGCTGCGCGCGGGTACGGAAAACATCATGGGGATCGCGGCCTTGGGCGCGGTGATGGCGGCCCTGCCCGAGCGGTTGGCTGCGGCGGAGCGGGTGCGGCGCCTGCGTGATCGCTTGTGGCAGGGCATGGCGTGGTTGCCCGGTGTGCACCGCCACGGCCCGATTGAGGCGCACGAGGAATGCGGCAACACGCTTGCGGTTTCGTTGGACGGCGTGCCTGGTCCGGCGCTGCTGATGGCGCTGGACCTCGAAGACGTGTGCGCCTCTGCGGGTGCGGCATGCTCGTCCGGATCGCTCGAACCTTCGCATGTCCTCGTCGCACTTGGGGTTTCCAAAGATCGTGCTCGCGGTGCCATCCGCTTCTCGCTGGGTCCGGAAAATACTGATGCGGAGATCGAGTGCGTAGTTGCGCTGTTGCCGGCCTTGATCGCGCGCATCCGGGCCAGCGGAGTCCACGGCCATGGCGCGAGTCGCCCTGCCTGAGTGGTGGCGCAGTGTGTCGATCCGACGTAGGCTCGATAGGATCCGGTTCAACATGACTTTTGCCAGTTCTCAGCCCTGTGCCCTGCCCAACTCCATCGTTGCGACGATGCGGGCCGCAGTACGCCTGCCGACGGGAAGCCGAATCGCGGTCGCCATGAGCGGAGGCGTCGATTCGTCCGCGGTCGCCGCCCTGCTGGTCGAGGCGGGCTACCAGGTGTTTGGCCTGACCGCTCGCTTGTACGACGTGGATCTGCAAGCGGAACGCAAGAGCGGCACCTGTTGCGCCCCAGAAGATGCCCGCGACGCCCGCTCGGTCGCGCAACGCCTCGGCATCCGCCACTATGTCCTCGACGAGCGCGAGGTCTTCCGCACCGAGGTCATCGACCGCTTCATTCAAGCTTATGATCAAGGGGATACGCCAAATCCTTGTGTCGAGTGCAACCGCTCGCTGAAGTTCGACCGGCTCGTCACGATGGCGCGCAGCCTGGGTGCCGAAGCGCTGGCGACGGGTCATTACGCCCGCCTGGACCTGGACGACCTCGGCCAGCCAGCCCTGCGCCGCGCGGTGGATGTGAGCAAAGATCAAGCGTATTTTCTCCATCCGCTCGGTTCGAACGCGGCGGGCTACCTGCGCTTTCCCCTGGGCACCCTGGACAAGACCGAGGTCCGCGGTCACGCCGCTCGCCTGGGCCTGTCGACCGCCGCCAAGCGCGAGTCGATGGACGTTTGTTTCGTGGGTTCGCAGACGGCGCAGGCCTTCGTCCAGCAGCAGGTCGGCGCGCGCCCGGGGCCGCTGGTCGATCTGGCCGGCACGAAGATCGGTCAACACGCGGGCTTGGCGGGCTTCACGGTCGGTCAACGCCATGGTCTGCCGCAGTTGCCGGCGCTGGGACCGGACTCGGGGCCGCGCTACGTACTAGACAAGCGCCCGGACGGAACGGTGATCGTGGGCAGTCATGCGGACTTGCGCGTGGGCGGACTGGTTCTGCGCGACTGCACGTGGGTTTCGGGCGAGGCACCGCTCGTCGGGACGGCGCTGCTCGTGCAAGTGCGGCATCGCGCCAAAGCCGTGGCGGCGGTCATCGAAGTCTGTGAAACTCATTCAGAATCCGGACACGAGCTGACGTTGCGGATCACGGGAGAACTGCACGCGGCCGGTCGAGGCCAAAGCGGTGTGCTGCTCGACGGCGATCGCGTCCTGGGCGGCGGTCTGATTGCGGAAGTGCTGCGATGAA
>CAYHHL010000112.1:4721-18517 GCA_964356325.1 uncultured Enterobacteriaceae bacterium
TGGTGATCACGCAGGAATTGGTGCTGCGTCTGCCGCAACGCCGCGAAGGCGAACTGACGGTGCTGAAGTCCCAGCTGGTGCGCGAGAGCAGCCTGGCGTCGGTGGCGGAAGAACTGCTGGTAGGTCAAGCGCTTCGGCTCGGACGCGGCGAGGACCAGACCGGCGGTCGGCAACGGCCCTCGGTGCTGGCAGACGCGATGGAAGCGTTGCTGGGCGCGGTGTTCTTGGACGCCGGCTACGAGAAGACGCGAGAGATCGTGCTGGCGCTATTCGGGCCGTCGCTCGTGGCGGTGATCAGCCAGGTCGAGGCGCCGGGTCTGCCGCTTTCGGCGACGACGGCCAACTGGAAGACTGCAGTTCAAGAACTCTTGCAGCAACTGGGCAGCCATCCGCCGGCCTACGCGCTGGTTGGCGAAGACGGTCCGGTCCACGCGAGACGCTTCCGGGTGCAGGCGACGACCTTGCTGGGGCCGGACACGCTGGCGGCAACGGGCGAAGGCGCGAGCAAGAAGGTCGCCGAAAACGAAGCTGCCGAGGGCCTGTATCGTCAGGTGGAGCTCTTGCGCGCCACGGAATCAAGCTCGAACACGGCCGGATCGCAAGGCACGCGTGGCGCTCCGATCAGCGATGGAGTAGAGTCGTGAGGTTGGAAGGACGCCGCCGACAATTTTGGAACTGCCCGGCGGCCGCCTTTTCGAACCAGGAGTGAACATGTTTGCCGCCCTGCTCGTCCATGCGCCGCTCGCGGCAAACGCTATGATCGCTGGACATTCCGGCGTCAGTTCGTTCGGTAGTCCTGCGCCGATCGTGGAGCGCGCCATGCTCGGAATGCCAGAACTTCTCGTGGTCCTCGCGATCGTCGTGGTCCTGTTCGGTGCAACCAAGCTGCCACAGCTCGGCAAGGGCATCGGCGAGGCGATCGGCAACTTCAAGAAGGCCCAGCGCGACGCCGAACGCGACAGCGCGCGCAACCAGGAAATCGACGCCACGCCGCGTCTGGACCGCACGGAACAGGAACGCCTGGATCGCATCGAAAAGGACGACCACGCGCGCAGTTAGCGCTGTCCTGCCCTGAACCGCCCAAGTTGGCGGCGACGGCTGGACAATCCGTGCAACTGCCCCTAGACTACGCCGCCCACGTGTCGTGCGCACGCGGCTCGCTGCCTGCCCATGGTAGAGCGGTCTGACCTGAAGGTGGCAGGGAGTCCAACCCAGTGCAGCTACTACGGGCCGGTAGCTCAGTTTGGTAGAGCAGCAGACTTTTAATCTGTTGGTCGAGGGTTCAAATCCCTCCCGGCTCACCCGAAAACCAATTTCCACCGACGTCCCCATCGTCTAGCTCGGCCCAGGACACCGGCCTTTCACGCCGTTGACGCGGGTTCAAATCCCGCTGGGGGCACCTCGGAAACGCAGAAGGCCGCTTACCTACCCAGGTAAGCGGCCTTCTGGCGTTTTGGCTGTCGGGACTTCTTGCTATCAACCAGGGGTTGCCGCCCTCGAGCGAGCCCGCGTGCAAACGCGCGAGCCGCCCGCCCACCCACGCAGGCGATTCCGTAACCAACCCCGAGCCCGGAATTGCATGCCGAGTCATCGAGGCTCGCCGGAGGGCGAGAGGACACTCGCGCAGTCCAACACCCCTAAGCGGATCAGCCACCTGGTAGAGCCGGAAGCAGGGGCCCTCGCGCCAGCCCGATTGCGCGTGCGCAATCGGCCGGCGTGGGGGTAGCGACCGAGCGAAGGGTCCCAAAAGGAAGAGAGTGCAGAGAGAAACCCTTGGTTTCTCTTTGCATGCAGCGTGCATTCACGCGGATCGCGAGCGCCGAACGCTAGTGATCATGCCCGTGCGCCCCATGCACATGCCCATGCTCCAACTCCTGCTCCGTCGCCGCCCGCACTTCCTTGATCTTGACGCTGAAATTGAGCGTCTCGTCCGCGAGCGGATGGTTGCCGTCCAGGACCACGTCGTCGTCCTTGGTGCCGGCGATCCAAACCGGAAAGCTCTCGCCCTGTTCATCCTCGAGCTCGACCGGCACGCCCACTTCGACCTGGAAGTCCGCCGGAAAGATCGTGCGCGGCACCGCGATGACCTTGGACTCGTCGCGCACGCCGTAGCCCTCGTCGGGCGAAACCTTGACGTCGCGCTCGGCACCCGTGGCCAGGCCCAGCAACTCGGATTCCAGGCCTGGGACGATGTTGTCGTGACCCACAAGGAACTGGAACGAGCCGTCATTGGAAGCGTCGATGACCTCGTCACTGCCGTCGAGGCGCAGCTCGTAGTCCATGCTCACGACGGTGTCCTTGGCGATCTTCATGCGAACGTCCTTTGGCGACGCGCTGCCCGGGGTCATGCCCAGTCAGCGGCCAGCCACGCGTTGGGAATTGCGGCTCCGGTCACGTGCCGGGCGGCGGTTCCGCGAATCGCGCGGACTCTACACCAGCTCAGCGGGACGGCAAACCATGGACGCGACTTCCGCCAAGGTGCACCAGACGCTACTTGACCAGATCGGCAGCCGTGCGCGGTTCCAGTTTCTCCTGGTTGAACGTGTACATGAGCACACCGCGGATGGCGCTGAACACGTCGCCCGCCTGCGGCCTCGGCACAGCGGCGCCGGTCGTGCCCCACACCACGAACTGATCGTCCACGCGCAGCCCGCCTTCCAACATCACTTCGCCGAAGTCCTTGGGCGAATCGGCATTCTGCGCCAGCACTTTGATGTTCTTCACTTCCACCAGCATCGAGCGGTATGGCAGTGCCTCGGGGTCTTTCGCCAGCACCGTCGCCGCGACGGTCAGCGGCACCGGCTCGCCCACCTGCGCGCCCGCCGTCAGCACCACCGCATCGAGCGCCTTGAGCCCGAACACGCTGACGATCTTGCCCTTCGCGTCGATCAACTGCCCCGGTTTGACCTCGATCTTCGTCCCCTTGGCCAATTGCAGGAGGATGCCGCCACTGGGCAACGTCGGCACGCGCTGCGCCCACACCTTGGGCACGTCCGCCGCCGCCTTGCCCTGCCAGATCGCCGTCACCACGAGACCTTGCAACTGCACCAGCGTGCCGTCCGGATACGCCTTGGCATCCAGATTCACTGCGGTCACGTCAGCCGCCATGGCCGGACAGCCTTGTGTGCCGGGGTTGGACGCGGTCGCACACTCGTCGCACAGGTCGCCTTTGCCGTCTCCATCCGCATCCTTCTGTTCGGGATCGAACTTGGCGGGGCACAGGTCCTTGGCGTCCGCAACGCCGTCGCCGTCCTGATCGTCGGCGGTCGGGCCCGGACAATCGGTTGAATCCTTCGCGATCGGGCAGACATCGCACGCATCGCCCTGCGCGTCGCCGTCGAGGTTGCCTTGGTCCGGATTCCAGACGTTGGCGCAGTTGTCCGCCGCGTTGGCCTTGCCGTCGCCGTCCAGATCGCCGCCCGTGGGCTCGGCACCCTTGGTATCGCACTTGATCAGCGCATCGGCTTCGGCGCCGCAGAAGTACAAGGGCCACAGCTGGTACGCATACGTGAACGCGGCGGGAGGCTTGTCCGCGATCATGGCGTCGGCCAGCACTTTCTCGAGCAGTCCTTTGAGGTCCGCGTAGCCCTGGTCGCCCTTGTCGACGCTCGGATCTTTCACGCACAGAGTCTTTTGCGCCCCGCAGATGTCGACCGACTCGCAGCCCGGCAGGCCGATGCCCGCCATCAACGCCGTGTCGCCGTACAAGGGCCGCCCGCCGATCAGCACCAGCCGCACGGTTTCGGGCCGGGACGACACCACGGTGCGGAAGGCATCCTTGCGATTACCCGCAAATACCGCGATGTCCGCGTACATGCCGGCCTTGAGCGCGCCGATGTCGTTCTGGCCGCCCATCGCCTTGGCCGCGTCCACGGTGGCCATGCGCACCAGCTTCTCGTCGCTCAGCACGCCACCCCAACGCTTGTCGGACAGGGACTTGGCGCACTTCATCTCGTCGAGCATGTTCATGGTGCCCGAAGGCGTCCAATCCGGGCCGAGCGCCACGGTCATGCCCAGATTCAAGGCGGCGGGAACGCGGGTCGTGTCGCCGTACAGGTCGAGATTGCTCTGCGGTGACCAAATGATGCGGACGTTGTGCTGCCGCGCCTCAGCCAGTTCGACTCCGGTCAGGCCGGTGGCATGGATCAAAGAAACGCCCGGTACCGCGAGGCCGAGCTTGACCAGGTCTGCCCACTCGCCCTTGCTCTGATCGTCAATGCCTTCGCCCAGATGCAGAACCAGCGCCGCCATCGAACCGGACTTGAGGCCGGTTGCCCACTTGGAAACGTCGGCCGCCTTGGCCCCGGAGATCTTCGTCACCTGCGTGTCGATCTCGTAGCCGTTGATGCCGCTGGCCCCCTTGGTGTCGTCCAGATCGCGCACCCAACCGCCGATGCACGCGCCGCCCGAAGTGCCTTGCAGCGACGTGGTTCCAGCAATCAGTTGGCGCAGTTCCGCCCATTTCATCACTTCGCAACGGGCCTTGGAGAACGTCGCCTCCTGGGGCTTCTTGAACGTATGGTAGCTGTCGTCCGCCTGCCACGCGTAGCGCGCCTTGAACAGCTTCCCCGCGTGTTTCCAGCGCGGCAGGTGGTCGTAGTTGGCGTGGGCGTGCGGGTTGATCATGCCCGGCGTCACGATGCCGTCGGTACAGACGATCGTCGCCTTGACCGCGTCCGGCGCGCTCGAGCAATCCGCGCCTACGCACACGATTTTCTTGGTCAGCGCGTTGGTGAAGACCTCGCCGTCCGCGATCAGCTCGGTCCCCGTCCAGATCGTGCCTCGAATGCGTAACAGCTGCGGATCACCGGACTTCGGCACGCATGCGTCCGGCGCGTTCGGCACGTCGGTCTGGGCCGAAAAGTCGGTCGCTGGCTTGGTGTCGTTGACCGGAGTCGCGCCGTCCTGCGCGCTGACATCGCCACCGGCAGCGATCTGCGGTTCCGGATTGCCACACGCCGCCAGCGCCACCAGCAGGGCAATCGCCTTGTTGTCCAACCGCACGCCGCCCTTACCCATGTTCGCCTTGTTCACATCGGCTCCTGGAGGCCCACCAACCCGGCACAACCTCTCGATTTTACCCCGAACCGTAAGCCCGACTAATTTGCGGGCGCGCGGCAGGTCGGGTACGGTACCACAGGGGCGCCCTTCCCGACGCGCAAAAGGCAACGATGGACGGCACGGCGGGCCGCGAACTGCAGGTCGGACTGCCTTCGAGCAGACGCCGCGCGCTGTGCCTTTGCGGTGGCGGCGCTACCGGAGCTGCGTACGAGATCGGCGTGCTCGCGGCCCTCGAATCGGCCCTCCCCGGTTTTTCTGTCCAGCAATTCGACATCATCATCGGGACTTCGGCTGGCTCCTTGGTCGCCGCGCTGCTGGCCGCGGGCGTGCCGATCCAACGCCTGTACCGCGCGGTGGTCGACAACGACGAGTTCTTCCGCATCGAACGCAAGGACATCTACCAGGTCGACTGGCGTGATTTCGCCTGGAAACTCGGGCGCATGGGCAAAGCGGCGGCGCGCGTGGGCCACCGCTTGCTGCGCGACCCGCTGCATACCCTGGGCGAGGCCGATCTCGGCGTCCTGGCGGCGGCGCTGCCCGATGGAATGTTCTCGCTTTCCGGCTACATCGAGTGGGTAGACCGGTTCATGGCGCGCAATGGCCTGCCCCGCCACTTCGATCAACTCGGCCCGGCGTTGATGATTCCGACCAACGATCTGGACACCGGCCATCGCGAGGTGTTCGGCCGAGGCTGGCGTATCGACGCGAGCATTCCCGAGGCGATTGGCGCGTCGTCAGCGATTCCATTGTTCTTTTCACCAGTTCGCATCCACGGTCGCGATTACGTCGACGGGGGTACCGGGCGGGTGGCCCACGTCGATCTGGCGGCTGGCGCAACGCACGTGCTGGCGATCAACCCGGTGGTGCCGTGGAACCTCGAGCGCCGGATGGCAGAATTCCGCATGGATGACAGTGACATGAGCCAGGCCACGCTGACGCGCATCCGATCGCGGGGCATGGTCTCGATCTGGAACCAGACGTTTCGCATGTCCAACAACGTCAAGCTGCACATGAGCTTGCGGCGATTTCGCGCCGACCGGCCAGACGTGGGCGTCGCGCTGATCGAGCCGGACGAGCGGGATGAAACGCTTTTCGTCGTCAATCCCATGGATACCGCGGCGAGGGCGAGAATCGCGCGCCATGCCTACGAGAGCACGCTGGTCCGGTTGCGCGAAGGCGACGACGCGGTGCGGGCGGTGTGTCTTGGAGCTCCTGACGCCCGTTCTCTCGATGGGTTGCGGCGGCGCAGGGCAGTTTCCTGACCCCGGCCGACCTGACTCTTGGCGCGGTTTTCTGCAAAGACTGGCGCACTAGCTCAGACTTCGCGATACTGCGCGGCTGGGTCTGCGACGTTTTGCTCTTCCTCTCCATCGAGGCCGCGCCATGAAGCTTTGTCGGTTGATTTCGTTATTCGCGTTGCTGGCTGCATTGGGTCTCGGCTGTAGCAGCGGCGACAAGCCTGGAACCACGCCCACTCCCACGGACGATGCCGAGGGCGACGGCACCGACAACCTCGACAACGACGGCTCCGCGGACAGCGGTCACACCGACGCCGACACCAAGGCCGACGATGTGAAGGACAGCGGCACGCTCCCTGGTGACACGATCGCGGACGTGCCCGATGGCAGCGTACCCGACGTCGCACCGGGCACCGACGGCACTGCCACGACGGATCCGGACACCAAGGCTGACGGTGATGCCACGGTCGGCCCCGACGTGTTCAAGAAGGCGTTGCCCTTGGACATCTGCGCCGGCTCGCCGAGTACGCCGGACAGCGAGCGCTGCAAGAAGTGCGGCCTGTGCGCCGAGCAGCCGATTTGCGTGACGCCCGACAACGGCACGCCCAAGACCTACAAGAACGACTGCTTCGCCTTGTGCGACCTGATGCTTTACGACGGTTTGACCTCGCTGAAGGTCCAGCCCGGCCAGAAGGCGTGCCCGGCGTGCAAGTTCTGCAACGGTACCGAAGCCAAGAAGGAATTCTGCGTCACGCTCAACAGCGGCGCCGTCGTCACGGTCGAACACGAGTGCGAGATTCTGTGCCAGGACTTCAAGCCCAAGGCCGACGGCAAACCCACGGTCAGCGCTGGCGCCTGCAAGTCGACCTGCTCGCAGCCCACTCCGACCGGCGGCGGCTGCAACTTCTCGAAATACAGCCCGGTTTGCGCCAAGGAGGACGGCAAGACCTACTCCAGCGTGTGCGCGATGCAGCATTGCGACTTGCCGGGCTGCTTCGCCGCGGGCAGCGCTGCGGCCACCGCCAACTGCAAGAGCGCAAAAATGAACGTGGAATGCGCCGGCGAGTGCTTCGACGCGACCAAGACGCCGAATTGCTCGTCGGATTGCGCGGCGGTCTGCGGCATCCTCAAGAACGGCAAGGGCCAATCGTTCCGCAACGATTGCGTGGCCAAGGCAGCCGGCGCGACCACCGGCAGTTGCGCGGGCGTCACAGAGATCCCCGGGGACGAGAAGTGTTCGGCCGCGCTCTTGTACAACGGCATCGGCTGCTGGCCCGACGTCGACTACACCGACGGCAGCTTGCATCCTGTGTGCGGCTCCAGGCCCCAGACCGGCAAGCCCGACCAGTGGGTGACGTTTCGCAGTGCTGCGGAATTCAAGGCTTTTGCTGTCGCAGATCCCACCTGGACCCAGAAGTACCCCGAGGCCTGCAAGTGCACCTGTGACATCTCGCCCAAGGAAGTCTGCGGCGACGACGGCGTCCCGTACATCAACGCGTGCGTCGCGGAATGCTACAATCCTGGCGGCAAGTTCGGCTACAAGCCCGGCAAGTGTCCCTGATCGTAGAGTGGCGCTGCTGACCTGAACGGCAACGGCCGGAGCCCTCCTTGCGAGCGCTCCGGCCGTTGCGTTTTTGCCCTCAGTTGCCGTGTGCAGTGGCTCAGTTACTTGCAGACCTTGATCTTCACGCCGCTGTCGATCGCCTTGGCGTTCTGGTCGTGCGGCACGGTGGCCAGGCAAGTCCCAGCGGTCACGTGGCCCGCGGCGTCCTGCACTTCGAAGCCGATGCGATACACGCGGCCGTCCATCGGGCCCTGACGCTCGCGCCGCAGTTGCACCGCCGTCGCGTTGACGATCACGATGTCATTGGCCTTGTTGCCATCGCCGAGGTCGTTGTCCGGCTCGTCCGAAGTCACGCAGGTGATGTGCGCGCCGGCCTTCTGCAGCGACAGCTCACCCTGGCAAGCGTCGACGATCTGGATGCCGCAATCAGCCAGCGTCACCGTTTGCATCACGTGGTTGGGCGGCCACATCGGCGCGAGGCCGGCGACGGTCACCTTGGGCGCCAGGGTGTCGATCACCTGCACGTTTGTCGTGCAACCTGCTGAATTTGCCGAACTGTCCTTCGCGGTGAAGTGAACCGTCGTCGTCCCCAGCGTCCACGCCTTGGGCGCGTCCTGGGTCACATTGACGGCACCGCAGGTGTCGCTGGCTTGCGCCTGCAACTTCGGGACTTTGTCGCCGCATTCGATCTGCGCGGGTCCTGGACAAGTCACCTTGGGCGGCGTGGTGTCCTGGACCGTGACGGGTGTGGCGCAAGACACGCTGTGACCGCTGGCGTCCGTCGCCGTGTAGGTCACCGTGGCCTTGCCGGGCTGGGCTGGAAGTGCGCCCGCGCTGGTCACTTTCGGCGCCGAGTCGCAGTTGTCGACAGCTTGCGCGGGCGGCAACGGCCCGGCTGCACCGCATTCGACGGCCAGTGCCGGCGGACACGTGAGCTTGGGCGCCTGGGTATCCGTCGCCGTCACCAATGCGTCGCAGGCGTTGAAGTTGCCGGCCTCGTCCACGGCTACGAAGGTCTCCGAAGTGAGCCCGAGCGCGTAGTTCGCAGGCCCCAGGCGCGTGACGGGCAGCGGTCCCTCGCAAGCGTCGGTGGCTTTGGCCAGATTCTGCGCTGGCGCCATGCACTCGACCGTTCGGGGCGCCGGACAGGTCAGCTCGGGCGGCGTCGTGTCGACCACGGAGACGCTGGACTGGCAGGAGGCGACGTGACCCGCCTGATCGAATGCGACCCAGCCAATTGTGGTATTGCCCATCGGATACCATGGCTTGACGTCACTGATGACCGTCGGTGCGGCTTCGCACTTGTCGATCGCGATCGCCTGGCCGGGCTGATGGGAGGTGCCACCCTGAAAGCATTCCGTGACCAGCGTTGCCGGGCAAGTCAGCAGCGGCGCTCGGGTATCGACCACGGTGACGGTCGTGGCGTCAGCGACGCTGCACTTGCCGTCCGAGGCGGTCAAGCTCAGCGGGTGCACGCCGAGGCCGAACGTCGCGGTGGTGCCATGGGTGGCCGATCCGTTGCTCCAGGCCAGGCTCAGTGGGTCGCCATCCGGGTCGCCCGCGACGCCGAAGACACTCGCGGTTCCAGTTCCCGCCACGCATTCGGCAACTTGCGGCGGTCCGGCCCAGACGGTCGGGCAGGCGTTGACTACCTCGGCGCACGAGCCCGTATGCACGACGAGGTGGTCAAAGGACGCGATGTTCGGTCGCGCGGGCTGGCGTGCTTGCGTGGGCGACGTGCCATCGGTGAATTGGATCCAGGCGACACTTTGGGGCAATACGACATCGATGCTGTACTTGTGCCAGCCGTCGATCGGTAGGACGGTCGTCGCGATACCACCCACGCCGTTGTCCAAAGCGGCGGGGCCGAACAGCCACTGCGCGGTCACATCAGCGAACTGTCCATCGTAGCTGCGCATTCCGACGATGGGCCAAGCGCCCGAAGGCCAGTCAATCCAAACGGAGACACAGAGCTTGACGCCGCCGGGTGCGGCAATGAGCGGCGATTGAAAGCTTTCGCCACCGCCGGGTACGGTCGCGCGTTGGGCAAACGGCGGTGTGGGTGCGGTGGGATGGTCAGCGAGTTCTAGGACGAGGGCGGCATCGGCGGCTATCCAACCTGCAGGGCCTTGGTCGAAATCTTGGACATACAAGGGCGCAGCGCGGGCGTTGGCGGGCAGAAAGGTGGCGCTCAGGACGACGGCGAAGCACGTGAACGGCAGGGCAAAGCGCGACATGGGGGACCTCGCGACGGTGACGGTCGAGGCGGCGAACCTCGGCACGAAAAAATCGGCGCCGACCGAAGAGGTCGACGCCGTCGGGCAGTCACGGCGGCTGGATCAGGCCGCATGGCTGCTGGGCTTGCCGGGGCAGGCATTTCTGCTCTATTTTTGCTATGTTCGACTGGCGTCCTGCCCACGGCGTTTCCTGGTCCCCGGGGAGGGACTGGTTCCATGTGGCCACGGCTGCGTTGGCGTGTCAGCGGAAATCTTCGGACGTGATGCGGAACACCAGGAGACACTGGGGAATGCGGAGTCAGGCCGGAAAAGCGCTTACCCGGCTTCGTGGCCCCTGCAGACGGCCAACCGCGCGCCATGGCTGGCGTATCATCGTAAGGCGCAACTAAGGCTCGGGAGAGGCAGGCGCCGGCGCAAGACCGACGACCAGGATCATCGTCGCGTGCCCCTCGGCCTGCTCGAATTTGCGCTGGGCAGCCTTGGCCTGCTCCACGGTCGGAAACGGCCCCAGGCGGATGCGGAAGAACGTCCCCTTGTCCGGCACGTCGATGGTACTCAGCGTGGTGTGGTGACCGCGCGCCTGCAACTGCGCCTGAAACGCCTGCGCTTCCGCCTCGTTGCGAAAGGCCTTGACCTGCACCACGAAGCGCTCGGTCACCGCGACAGCACGCGGCGGAGGGCCAGGCGTCGCGGGCGCAGCGGGGGCGACATGCGCGGGCTTGGTGTGGGGCCGAGCCTGAGCCGTGACCTCGAGTGCAGGCGCGGGCGCCCCTACGGATGAACGCAGGAAGCCGATGGGCGGCCACGGCGCGACAGGTTCCTCGACCGCAGCCGCAGGCGTTTCGACCGCAGCAACAGGCACCTCGACCGCGGGGACTGGCGCATCGATCGCTGCGGCTGGGAGCGCGGGAGCATCCGCCGATTCCGCCACGAGTTCGCGCTCGCCGGTCGCCGCCACGGACTCGCGATCCTGGACCGTCAGCGCCTTCAGCACGGCGTCAGGGGCAATCAGCAAGGGCGCGGGTATCGGTGCCAAGGGCTTGGGCACCACGGGCGTTTCGGCCAACGGCACAGGGCCCGGCGCGGCGAGGACGACCAGCGGTGGCGTGTCGCTCCCTTGAACTACGGCAGCCTTGTGCACGGGGACGGTGACCAGCCCGGAGGTCTCGCCGATTCGATAGCCCAAGCCGAAGCAACCCGCGGCCAGGATTAGCACCACCAGCCCGAACTGCACCAAGTGCCGGATTTCCAAGCGCAGGACGATACGCTCGCGGACGCGGTCGAAATCGCGCAGGGCCATCGCAACCTCATGACCGCGCTGGGGGACAGGCGCGCGGAAGGAACAGCAACGCGTTCTACTTCAGGCGGACAGCGGCTCGCCAGCCTTTTCGGCATCCTCTGCTTGTGGCAGGGTCGCCATGCGATCCGGCGCCGTGACGCCCAGCAGGTGCAACCCGTTGCCAATCGCCTGCTTGAGCGCCGCGATGAGGGCCAGACGCGCCTGGGTCGTCGCCTCGTCATCCGAGATCACGCGCGCATCGACCTTGCCTTTGGTGTAGTAGGCATGGAACGCGCGGCAAGTGTCCATCAGCCAGAAAGCCAACTGGTGCGGCTCGCGACTGCGGGCACAACGCGCAATGACTTCAGGCAGTTCTGCAATCGTCAGGGCGAGTTCGCGCTCGTCAGGCAGGGTCAGGCCGGCCAGGCGGTGCGGTTGACGCAAACCTTTGCCTTCACTTTCCGCACGTTGCAGGATCGACGCCAAGCGCGCGTGGCCGTACTGCACGTAATACACGGGGTTGTCCATCGAAGTGCGGCGCGCCACGTCCAGATCGAAGTCCAACTGCGCGTCCGCCTTGCGGGTCAGGAAGATGAAGCGCACCGCGTCCCGGCCACTGTGGTTCGTAGACGGCGAGGCCTCGCCCGTGGTCACTTCGTCGATGACGTCGCGCAGGGTCACGAACTCGCCGGAACGCTTGCCCATCGGCACGGGCTTGCCTTCGCGCAGCAGGGCCACCATCTGGATCAGCAGCACTTCCAGGCGATCGCCGGACCAGCGCGCACCGTTGGCGTCCCCTTCGGCCCGGCGCAAGTCGCCCAACGCGTGGATGACGCCCTTGAGGCGCGAGATGTAGCCATGGTGATCCGCGCCCAAGATGTTGACGAGGTGATCGAATCCGCGCGCGAGCTTGTCGTCGTGGTAGGCAATGTCCGCGGCGAAATACGTCGGCCTGCCGTCCGAGCGCAGGATGACTCGATCCTTGGAGTCCCGGAAAGGCTTGGGAATATCCTCGCTCGTGCCCCGAAACTGGACCGGTCGGTCGGGCCCTTCGGCCAAGGTCACGTCGGGGGCGCCATCCTCGGCTTCCACGAGGTTCGATTCGCCCAGGAACGCCCAGTCGTGGCTGAGCAAGCGCTGCACGACCGCGGCGACGGCGTCGGTGCTGCCCGGATCCAGGCCGTGCAGGCTGCGCTCGCTGAACCAACGGTCGAAATGGATGTCGAGCAGGTCGAGGTCGGCGCGGATGCGTTCGAGTTGCATCTGCCAGGCGAGGATGCTGATCTCACGGTTGTCGGGACGACCGCTTGGATTTCCGGGTTCCGATTGGCCCCATGATGGATCGTGCGACCAGTCGATCAGCTTGGGATCGGCCTTCAGGCCCTGGCTCGCCAACGTCTCGGCAGTTTCGGCGATGTACGCGCCGCGGTAGCCATCTTCCGGAAAGCCCTCGGGAAAACCTTCGGGAAATGGCACTGGTTCGCCTCGCCCCCACAGTGCGAGCGCTGCCTTGCGTAGTTCCGGGGCGCGCAGCCAATGCCACACGCTCTCGCCCAACTTGCCGATCTGATTGCCGACGTTGTTGACGTAGTACTCGGTCGTGACCTGGTAGTCAGCAAAGCGCATGATTCGCGCCAGGGCGTCACCGAGCACCGCGCCGCGACCGTGGCCGACGTGCATGGGCCCGGTGGGATTGGCGCTGACGAACTCCAGGAGCACCTTCTCCTGTCCCCCGGCACTGTTGCGACCGTAGTCCGCCCCGCCCTGCAGCGCATCGGTGACCGCCGCCTGCCAGGCGCGATCGTGCAGGCGCAAGTTCAAGAAGCCCGGACCGGCGACTTCGGCCGCAGCGATCCAGCCGTCGGCATCGACCTCAGGCAGCAGGCGGACGAATTGCTCGGCCAGCGCACGCGGGTTCTGGCGTGCGGCCTTGCTCAGCGAAAAACACAGGTTGGTCGCGAGATCGCCGAGGCTCGCCTGACGCGGACGCTCCAGGGGAATGTCCTGGGCGGCGACGGCCTCGGGCAGCACCCCGCGTTCGACGGCCAGGATCGTAGTGCGGGCCAGGAGCTCGCGGATTCGTTGGTAGAGCGTGGTCATCGTGCTCCGGCTCCGGCCACGGCTTCGGCCGCGGCTCCGGGTTCGGGTTCGGGTTCGGGTGTTTTCGAGGGGCGAGAAGCGGATAGCTTCGATTCCTCGAAAACGGGCGGGTCATAGAGCGACGAAGGAGCGTCAGACCCGCCCTGGGGTCCGGTTCGGGTTCGGGTTCGGGTTCGGGTTCCGGCTCCGGCTCCGGCCACGGCTCCGGGTTCGGATTCGGGTTCGGATTCGGGTTCGGGTTCGGGTTCAGGCTCCGGCACGCAGGCGAAACGAAGCGGCGACAGTAATGCCAGCGTGCGAACTGTCAACTTTGTCCC
>CAYHHL010000113.1:0-11096 GCA_964356325.1 uncultured Enterobacteriaceae bacterium
CAAGGAGAAGATGATCGTCGACGCGATGGGCCAGAAGAAGGAAGGCCCGTACAAGGTCAAGTCCGAGGAAGGCGACAAGGTCGTGATCGAAGGCACGCTGGACGGCAAGACCGAGACGATGAACTGCGAGATCAAGGGCGACGGCCTGGTCATGGGCGACGGCCAGCAGACGTTTCCGCTCAAGCGTAAGTAGCCTACATAACAAGCAACTATTCCACGACAACTCGGCTACTCGCGATGTCAGGATCCGCACGCTCGGCAATTCTCGAATTGTTCCGGGACTAACCAGAAACGCGGCACAAGCCCCGATAATTCGCCCTTTGATCGGCCATCATGCTACGCCTGCGGCGGTAGAACTCTTGCGAATCGCTAGCCTGGCAAAACGGGGAGAGACGCTGCGATGCTCAAGCCCGGCCACCGAATCGGCCAGTACCAGATCGAAAGCGTCCTCGGCGACGGCGGCATGGCGATCGTCTACCGCGCCACGCATGTCGGCATGGGCACCGAGCACGCGATCAAGGTACTGCTCCCCAACCTCGCGATGAATCCCAAGACTGTCGAACGGTTCCGCCAAGAAGCCCGCGCCCAATTCCGCCTACGCCACCCGAACATCGTGCAGGTCACGGATTACGTCGAGACTGATGACGCCATCGCGTTGGTCATGGACCTGGTTCACGGCATGACGTTGCGCGCGGCGATGGATCTGCGCCCGGGGCCGTGGCCGGTGGACGATGTCGTCGCGTTGATGCGGCCGGTGCTCGACGCCGTAGCGTTTGCCCATCGCAAGGGGTTGGACGGCGCGGCGGTGGTGCATCGCGACCTGAAACCGGAGAACATCCTGCTGGATCTCGGTGAGGATCGTACTTGGCCAGGCATTCCCAAGGTCGCGGATTTCGGTATCGCGAAGGTGAAACTGGCGGACACGGAAAGGCAACTGACGGGCACCAACGCGCGCATGGGCACCGTGCCGTACATGCCGCCGGAGCAGTTCAGCAGTGCCAAGGATGTCGATGCCAGGGCGGACGTGTGGGCGCTGGGGATGATGCTGTGGCACATGCTGGCTGGACAGTTGCCAGTGGATTCCACGAACAACCTCGCAGTGTTGAGGCTGTATGAAGGGTTGGCTCCAGTGCCGAGGCTGTGCCAAATGGTGCCGGGGATTCCGCAGGCGCTGAGCGATGCGGTGGCGCAGGCGCTGTCGGCGCAGGTAGCCGGGCGGTTTGCCGATGCGGGGCCGTTGCTGCGCGCGGTGGAATCGGCGGCGGGTGGCGTGCGCAAGCCGGTGGAGGTGCCGGCGTCAGCGGTTCAACCGGCGACGCGACGACAAGCTTTGCCGTACTCAGAGCACAAGATTGCCGATGCGGCCATGCAAACCGATGCCGGGACAGGACATGGCAGCGAGGATCCTGGACATGCCGACGCACGTGCGGGCGCATTTGCTCAAGGTCAATCGCTCCAACTTCCACCTCCCCTGTCCAACGCACCCAAGCGACCTGATGCGCCTGAATTCATTCAAGTTCATGCGCTTGCACCTCCACCGCCACTACTCGGCGCCCGCAAGCCCCCTGGTGTGCACCAATTGTTTCGGGAGCCGCGGACTTTCCTCGAATGGTGCGTGTTCGCGACCATCTGTGTCCTGCTCGGCTCCTTGATCGTCGTAGTCGTTCTTGCTGGGACGAACTCCAGGGGCAGGTCTTTAACGGAATTTGCACCAGCGCTGACCACTTCCGGCCCCTATCGCATCGACGCCGCCGCGGGCACGGTCCTCGACAGCCGCACCGGGTTGACCTGGCAGCGAATAACCGATGGCGGCAGCTACAGCTGGGAACGAGCGAAAAGCTACTGCCACGGGTTGGCGCTGGCTAGCGGCGGTTGGCGGTTGCCGAGCAAGGAAGAACTCGAACTTCTTGTGGAGATAGGGAAACGGCCTACCATCGACCAGGTTACATTTCCAGACACGCCCCCGAAGTGGTTCTGGACATCGACGCTGCTTCAGGGCTCGCGCCTCGCCTGGTACGTCAACTTCTTCTACGGCGGCGCCTCGTACGGCAATGAACTCGGCTACATCTACCGCGTTCGGTGTGTGCGGTAGGTCGCTTCGACAGGGACGTTCTGAACCTTGACCTTTGACCGCGCCATTGCCCGGCACGCTCGGGGGGCGACGCGCCCTGCACCAGCATCCAAAGAGTCACGCCATGAAGATCGTTCGCATCCTCGCACTCGCCCTTCTCCTCCTGGCCCGCACCGGCCTCGCGGCATCCCCACCTCCACCACAACCCGACCACCTCCTCCTCGTCAGCATCGACGGCCTCTCGTGGCAAGAACTCACCTCCCGCATCAGCCAGTTACCCACGCTCCAGCGCCTCCAGGCCCAAGGCGTGTCCGGGCCGCTGGAATCCGTCTTCCCCTCGATGACCTGGGCCGCGCACGCCTCCCTGCTCACCGGGCAGTCGCCTGAACACCACGGCGTCCCAGGCAATCGCTTTTACGACCGGGCTGCGCGCCACTGGGTCGAATGCGCCGAAGGGTCGTCCAGCCTGATCCGCACACCCACGCTCGCCGACGCAGCAGCGAAGCGGGGTTGGGATGTGGCTGCGCTGTTCTGGCCCAATACCGGAGGTTCGCCCGCCATCCGCTGGAACCTGCCCGAGGTCTACGGCCGGCGCGACTTCCAGCAGCAGTCCTCGCCCGCCGCCCTGACTGCCCTGAAAGACATAGGGATCCAACCGCTACACCTCGCGCGAATCGGCAGCGAGGAATCCTTCGTGATGGACTCGACGACGCGCGACCTCGCAGTACATCTGGTCGGGCGCTACAAGCCCCGCGTCGTGCTGATGCACCTGCTTTCCGTGGATTCCGCCTCCCACAGCTACGGTCCAGGTTCGCCACCCGCGCGTTGGGCCTTGGATCTGGTGGACCGGCTGCTGGCTGACGTGCTGAAGGCCTACGATCAGGCCGGTCTGACGCAACGGCTCGCCATCGTGGTCGTGTCGGATCACGGCTTCCTGCCGGTGTCGCGGGTCGTGGCAGTGCCCAAGCTCGCGGCATCACTGCCGGTTCCTGGTGCCGCGAAGAATGGGCTGCGCATCATGGCCAACGGTCACGCGCTTTTCGTGTACGCGACCGATCCAGCAAGCCAGGCTGCGCTGCCAGCGTTGGCGAAGGCCTTGGCCAAGCACGCCGATTTCGAACGCGTCATCCGCCCGCCAGACTACGCGGAAGTCGGCATGGCAGATCCCAAGGATGATCCCAACTTCCCGGATCTCGTGGCATTGGCCCGCCCCGAAGTCCTGCTGTGGAACGGCAAGGAGCCCGCCCGCGACGCGCCACTGCCCATGTACGGCATGCACGGACACCTGCCCTCGGACAAGAACCTGCTGGGCGTGTTCCTGGCCACCGGTCCTGGGGCCGCAGTGCGCAAGAGTGTCAATGGCCTGCGCGCGATCGACGTGACGCCGACCCTGATGCGCTGGCTCGGACTGGCGTTGCCGGGGATGATGGACGGTCGTTCGCGCGAGGATGTCCTGCTAGCAACGCCCAAGACCCGCTGATTGCTACATGCCCGCACGGCACAATGGAGTCTACCACCGATGTCCACATGCAACCTGACCATCCCCGCGAAGATGCTGGCGATCTGCCTGAGTGTGATGCTGGGTTCATGCAGCCTGACCCGCCTGGATCCGGACCAGATCGCCGCCCGGATCACGATCCGCCCGACGTGGCTCGAACTGGCACCCGCGCCGATGCTCGGAGGCCTGCAAGGACTGGCCCAGTTTCGCGCAGGGCTGCAGGCCTGCAATGGCAACGACATGGATCTGAAGCTGATCGAAGCACCGTGGACCGCTCAACTCGCGGGCGTTCATGTCGGCGCGGGAACGGTCGAGGGGCCGGTAAGTTTGCAGGCCAGTGCCTGTCAGGAGGTGATCGTCGAGGGGACGCTGTCGCTGGCTTCGGCCGGAAGCGCGGTGGTCGAGGCGATGCTTGGCGGTCATCCGCTCGTGCCCGTGGTGGACTTGGACGCGGTGGTGCAGGTTTACGGCGTGCAGGCGCACAGGAAGCTGCGGCTGGGGGGGTTTGCGCTTCGGTCGGGGCAGTAGGCGGCAATACGTCGCCGCCGCATCGACCTACCGCACGCACCGCACCCGGATCTTATTGGAGATATCGTTGTCGGCCGTGACGCCATAGAAGAAGCATGCGCCATAGGCGTGGGAAGACGAGCCCCGAAGCGGAGTCGAAGACCAGAACCACTCGGTTGGCGTGTTTGGAAATGCAATCTCGTCGATCGTCGGTCGCTTCCCGCTCTCGATGCCGCGCGACAATTAGAAACCAGCGACTACGAATTCTAGTTGACGCCGCGCACTCTCGAAGAGCTTTTCCAGTTCCAGCTTCGTCGGCAAGCGCCAGCCCCCGTCTGCCAACGCTAAAGCTGCGCAATAATCCTTGGCCTGTTGCAAGGTGTACTCCTTGCCGTCGGTCGTTCGCTGCCAGGTGAACCCCGTGCGGATGTCCAGGACCGTGTCCGCCGCAGCGTCGATGCGGTAGGGGCCTGAAGTGGTCATCGCCGGCGGTCGCGGGATCGGCGTGGGCGCAACACTCTGAGTGGCAACACGATCGCCTTGCGCAATTGGCTGCGGTTGCAGAACGCCCGCCGTCCCTTCCGAAGGCCGCACCGGTGGCCACGCATCAGCACCCGCACTTGCGTGACCTCCTGGTCGCAGCAGTTCCTCCGCCATCTCCGTCGCGGAACCGAACCGATCGGCCGGCACCTTGGCGAGAGCCGTGCTCACCACCTCAATCATGCCAGCGCTGACCTTGCCTTCCAGCACCGCCAGGTTCGGCGGCGTGCGCACATGCGCGGAAGCAATCTCGAAATCACTGGTTGCGTGGTAGGGCTTGTGGCCGGTCAGCAGTTCGTACATCACGATGCCGCACGCGTAGATGTCGCTGCGAGCGTCCACCGCGAAGCCCTGGATCTGCTCCGGGCTCATGTACTCCGGCGTACCCAACGTCGCGCCCAGCCGAGTCTTTTCCTTGGCCTAGCTATCGCGCGCCACGCCTAGATCGGTAATCTTCGGCACGCCCTTGCCCGACAGCAGCACGTTGGCCGGCTTCATGTCGCGGTGTACAAGCCCGGCCTCGTGAATGGCATCCAACCCACCGAGAATGCCTATCATTAGCGGTACCACCTCGGATTCTGCCAGACCGCCCGGCTTGATCTTCGCCTCCAGGTCGCCACCGGTGACGAATTCCAGCACCATCGCCAGCCACGGGCCCTCGTCGAAGATGTCGAGCACGCGCACCACGTTAGGGTGCTCGATGCGCGCCAGGGCTTCGGCCTCCTGGGTCATGCGCCGACGCGCGGTCGGATGGGCGATGAGTTCGGGATTCAGCACCTTGAGCGCCACGTCCCGTCGCAGCCGCGTGTCC
Source organism: uncultured Enterobacteriaceae bacterium (assembly GCA_964356325.1). Lineage (GTDB taxonomy): Bacteria > Myxococcota_A > UBA9042 > UBA9042 > UBA9042 > CAYHHL01. The sequence goes on from CAYHHL010000113.1 coordinate 5,428, forward strand.
GACGCCTTGTAGACAGCGCCCATGCCGCCGGCACCGAGCAGCGACTTGACCTCGTACCGCCCGTGGCCGACCACCTGGCCGGTGAGGTCGGCTTGTGGCAACTCGTCATCAATGCGACCAGCGCCAGCAGATTGCGCGCAACGGCTGCATTTCGTGGCGCCGTCTTCCAGCAGGTTGTGGCACGTGGGGCAGGTGGTCATGAGGGTGTCCTACTGCGTAAGAACTGAAAGGTGATGCTGTTCATAGCGTTTGACTAACGCCCATCGCAGTCAGCCATGTCCTGCCAGTTTTTTGCTGTGCCAATACACGCGCGATAGCCCCCCGCTTCCGGCCGCGGACACTTGCGCCCGCACACCATGGCCGCCCGACGCCTGTCAGCGTCGGTGTTTCCGAGTCTGGCAAATTGTGCACAAGAAACTTGGCATTTCTCTGCCAGTTTCGGGGCCGGTGGCGCGACAGGCACGGGCGTCGCCGGCACCGCGGTTGGTGGCGACGGCGCCACTGACGGCTGCACGGGCTTTCCAGACGGTTCGGCCGTAGTGGTTTCCCTCGCTTTCTCCTTTGCTATTTCGACGATCGGCGGACGTGTTGGAACCTCGTTTTTCGCCCGTGCTGCTTGCGCATCGCCCGATGCTCGTTCGCGCTTCACAGCCTTGGCTGTCGCCTCCGCCGCCGCTTTCTGTGCTTCAGCAAGTCGCAACGATGCTTCGTGCTCGGTTTTCAGGTTCGCTGTCAGCGCGACAACCTGCTTTTCCAGCCGGTCGCGTTCAATTCGGGAATCGTCGACCGAAGCCGGCGGAACCGGCGGTGCGCGCGCTGGCATCACCAGCAAGGCGGGCTGCGGAACCAGGCCCGCTTGTCGCTGTTCCCGGGAAATCGCCGCGGTTTTATTCGGTGGTCCAGCGGAATGTGTGGATTGGTGCCGAACTTGCACTACGACAACACCAATCGTCGCGAGAACGACTGCCGCCGTGACCGCCGCCATCACGAGCCATCGCCGTGAGGTGGGTGCCGGGCCTGACTCTTCAATTTCTAGATCTTGTTGATGTGCAGCAAGAGTGGCAGCCGGTTCGTCCGAGCCCGATCCATTGTTGGTCGTCGCTTGCGATCCCGGGTGACGTTGCGCGGCCTGCGGTCGTCGGGCTGGTAAGGCAATGAGTTGTTTAGGAGTAGGATCGTGCGGTTCATCATCTTCAATGTCAGGTAGCGGCAGCGGTATGTCGCTGACCACCGCTCGCACCTTGCTTGGCCGCAACAGCGCGTCTGCCATCTCCTTCGCAGACCCGAAACGCTCTGCCGGCGCCTTGGCAAGAGCCTTGCGCACAACAGCAATCCAGCCAGAACTGACCTTGCCCTCGAGCGCCGCAAGGTTGGGCGGTTCCCGTACATGCGCAGAAATGATGTCGAACTCCGAGGTCGCATCGTACGGCTTGTGACCGGTGAGCAGTTCGTACAGCACGATGCCGCATGCATAGATGTCAGAGCGCGCATCCACCGCGATTCCCTTCACCTGCTCTGGACTCATGTACTCCGGCGTACCCAACGTCGCACCGACCCGCGTTTTCTCCTTGGCCTGACCGTCGCGCGCGATACCCAGGTCGGTAATCTTCGGCACGCCCTTGCCCGACACGAGCACATTGCCGGGCTTCATGTCGCGGTGGACGAGGCCGGCGTCATGGATTGCCTCGAGGCCCGCAAGGATGCCGACCATGAGCGGAGCGACCTCCGCTTCGCGCAATCCACCCGGCCGAATCTTGGCTTCCAAGTCGCCACCGGGGACGAACTCCAACACCATGACCAGCATCGGTCCTTCGTCGAACACGTCGAGCACGCGAACGACGTTCGGATGCTCGATGCGCGCCAACGCCTTGGCTTCCGTCGTCATGCGGGCGCGAGCCGTCGGGTGGGCGACGAGGGACGCGTGCAGCGCCTTCAGGGCCACCTCGCGATCGAGACGCGTGTCGTAGGCGCGAAAGACGATGCCCATTCCACCTTCGCCGAGCACTGACGTGACGCGATAACGGCCGTCCGCCATCGTCTGGTCAGCGGCGGCTTCCATCCTGCTGCCGCAGGTGCCGCAGAATGCGGACGCTGGCGGGTTCACGTGCTGGCAATGTGGACAACTGATCTGGGCCATCGGTTCTCTTTGGCGGCTCACGCAACCGCTGAACATTGCTGTAAGATGTATGCCTGTTCCACGGCAAGACGTCGCCGTCGCATCGACCTACCGCACACACCGCACGCGGTAGCGATAGGTGATGCCACTGCAGCCGGAGTAGCCGTGGACGAAGTTGACGCCCCAGGCGCCGGAGGACGAGTGCTGAAACGGAGTCGCCGACCAGAACCATTCGGTCGGCGTGCCTGGAAATGCAGTCTCGTCGATCGTAGGCCGCTTCCCTCTCTCGAAGAGCTTTTCCAGTTCCAGCTTCGTCGGCAAGCGCCAGCCGCCGCCTGCCAACGCTAAAGCTGCGCAATAATCCTTGGCCTGTTGCCAGGTGTAGTCCTTGCCATCAGTCGTTCGCTGCCAGGTGAACCCCGTGCGGCTGTCCAGCACCGTGTCCGCCGCAGCGTCGATGCGATAGGGGCCTGAAGTCGTCGTCGCCGCCGGTCGCTGGATCGGTGCCGGCACAACACTCTGAGTAGCAACACGATTGCCTTGCGCAATTGGCTGCGGTTGCAGGCCACCCACAGCCTCTTCCACTGCCCGCCTCGGTGGCCACGCATCGGCACCCGCACTTGCGTGACCTCCTGGTCGCAGCAGTTCCTCCGCCATCTCCGTCGCGGAACCGAACCGATCGGCCGGCACCTTGGCGAGAGCCGTGCTCACCACCTCAATCATGCCAGCGCTGACCTTGCCTTCCAGCACCGCCAGGTTCGGCGGCGTGCGCACATGCGCGGAAGCAATCTCGAAATCACTGGTTGCGTGGTAGGGCTTGTGGCCGGTCAGCAGTTCGTACATCACGATGCCGCACGCGTAGATGTCGCTGCGAGCGTCCACCGCGAAGCCCTGGATCTGCTCCGGACTCATGTACTCCGGTGTGCCCAACGTCGCGCCCAGCCGCGTCTTTTCCTTGGCCTGGCTATCCCGCGCCACGCCCAGGTCCGTGATTTTCGGTACGCCCTTGCCCGACAGCAGCACGTTGGCCGGCTTCATGTCGCGGTGTACCAGCCCAGCCTCGTGGATGGCATCCAACCCACCGAGAATACCGATCATTAGCGTAACCACCTCGGATTCCGGCAGCCCGCCCGGCCTGATCTTCGCCTCCAGGTCGCCACCGGTGACGAATTCCAGCACCATCGCCAGCGACGCACCCTCGTCGAAAATGTCGAGCACGCGCACCACGTTGGGGTGCTCGATACGCGCCAGGGCTTCGGCCTCCTGGGTCATGCGGCGGCGCGCGGTCGGATGCGCGATGAGCTCGGGATTCAGCACCTTGAGCGCCACGTCGCGTCGCAGCCGCGTGTCCGACGCCTTGTAGACCGAGCCCATGCCGCCGGCACCGAGCAGGGATTTGACCTCGTACCGTCCCTGGCCGACCACCTGGCCGGTGAGGTCGGCTTGCGGCAACTCGTCACCGATGCGACCAGAGCCAGCAGATTGCGCGCAACGGCTGCATTTTGTGGCGCCGTCTTCCAGCAGGTTGTGGCAAATGGGGCAAGTGGTCATGAGGGTGTCCTACTGCGGAGAAATTGCGCCGTGTGCTACCCCTCTGAGTCAATGCATATTTTCGGCTTCACAGGTTGTACCTACTTCGACGATGGCGGCTCGGCCGGTGCACCCTGAGCCGCAACCTGGGCCTTCATCATGGCCGCAAGCAGACGGCCGGTCAGCGGCGCGATCTTCTCCTTGGCGTAGCTCTCCAATTCCTTGTTCTCGGCCTCGGTCAGCAGTTTCCGAAGGGCCTCGCCCTCTGACTTCATACCCTCGGTCCGGGCCTTGAACTTGTCGCCGATGGTCTTGATCATGGTCTGGTCACTGCCAGCGGCCTCGACTTCAGTCGTCATCTTTTCGAAATCGCCGGCCATGCGGTCGATGAGCGCCTTGGCCTTATTCAGGTTCTTGGCTCCGACGCCAGCGCCGACAGCACCAACGGGGGCACCGACAGCGGCGGCCGCAACTTCGGCGGTCGGGGCGGGTTCTTCTGCCTTCTTGAGGAAGTGCCCGGGTCCTACGACGATGACAGCCAGAACAGTCGCGCCGATGGCAACAAACAGCCAGAGTCTCGAAGCATTCGCTTGCACGCTGGCGGCATCCTCGAACGGCGCGGGCTCAAGTGCAGCAGCGGAACGCGGTTGAATCTCCGCTGGCCGCTCACCTTTCACATCTTCGGTAACTGCCGCAAGTGACGGCTCCACCGCTGGAGCAGGCGCCTGCGGCTTGGACCCGCTCAAATCACTGCGTCCACCGCCCGCGGGGTCAGCCTTCACCTCAGGCGCCGCCAACTCCTCCGCCATCTCCTTCGCAGACCCAAAGCGATCGCCCGGCGCCTTGGCCAGCGCAGTCGCCACCACCTCGATCACCCCCGCACTGACCTTCCCCTCCAGCGCCGCCAAGTTGGGCGGCTCACGTACATGCGCAGCGGCGATGTCGAACTCGGACGTCGCGTCGTAAGGCTTGTGACCCGTGAGCATTTCGTACAGCACGATGCCCGACGAGTAGATGTCGCACCGCGCATCCACGACAAGTCCCTGCACCTGCTCCGGGCTCATGTACTCCGGCGTGCCCAACGCCGCCCCCAGCCGCGTTTTCTCCTTGGCCTGGCTGTCGCGCGCGATGCCCAAGTCCGTGATCTTCGGCACGCCCTTGCCCGTGACGAGCACGTTGCCGGGCTTCATGTCGCGGTGCACCAGCCCGGCTTCATGAATGGCCCCGAGACCAGCCAGGATGCCAGTCATCAACTGGACGGCGTCCGCTTCCGGCATGCCGCCCGGCATGATCTTGCCCTCCAGATCCCCGCCCGTCACGAATTCCAGCACCATCACGAGCATCGGCCCTTCATCGAACACATCGAGCATGCGCACCACGTTGGGGTGTTCGATACGCGCCAGCGCTTCGGCCTCCTGGGTCATGCGGCGCCGCGCGGTCGGATGGGTGACCAGTTCCGCATGCAAGACCTTCAGCGCAACGTCACGCTTCAGGCGCGTGTCATTGGCAAGGTAGACCGTGCCCATGCCGCCGACGCCAAGCTGCTTCACGAGCAAGTAGCGACCGCCGCTGAACATCTGGCCGGACAGGTCGGCGACGCGCGATGGCTCGTCCGTCGGCGAGGCTTGCGCACCCACGGGTTGACCGCAGCGACCGCAGAAGCGCGTGTCGTCAGCGACGAGGTTGTGGCAGGTTGAGCAATACGGCATGTCATCTTCCTCGTTCTGTCGGTATCAAGTCTATCTTTCCGCGCAGTTTCAATCCCGTCGCGAGCCTTCCGCTCGGGGATCGAACCTCAGGCACCGCCACACCCGTGCTGGCTGTCCGGCATCGTCCACGACTTGTTCGTCCGCAGGTTCGTCGTCTTGTATTCGCGGCCCCGATCATCGCCGGGAGGGCAGCCCTTCGGCTTGGAAACCAGGCAGAACTTAACTGGATCGCCTTTCTTGGACTGCAAAGCTGCCCGGTCGCTCGAATAGCTGACCTGAAAACCGCCGTTGGCGAAACTGATGGCCACACCGGA
>CAYHHL010000113.1:11196-18351 GCA_964356325.1 uncultured Enterobacteriaceae bacterium
CGCTCGAATAGCTGACCTGAAAACCGCCGTTGGCGAAACTGATGGCCACACCGGAGTCAGTCTCGCCTTCCATTCGGTAGCCAACGCTCTCTATGCTCGTGAAGACGCACTGGCCGATCTTGACCGGCATCTCCCGAGACCGGTCCGGTGCTGGCGCCGGTGCGGTCGCAGGCGCAGGCTGTTGCGCGGTCATCTGCGCCTTCATCATCGCTGCCAGAAGCCGCCCGGTCAGCGGTGAGATCTTCTCCTTTGCATATTCCTCCAATTCCTTGTTCTCGGCCTCGGTCAGCCGCTTGCGCAGTTCCTCGCCCTCGGACTTCATGCCCTCGGCCTGCGCCTTGAACTTGTCGCCGATGGCCTTGATCTTGGTTTGGTCGGTCCCAGCGGCTTCCACTTCGATCGTCATCCGCTCCAAGTCTGCGGCCATCCGGTCGATCAACGCTTTCGCCTGCTCCAAGTTCGATACCTGTGCGGCCAGTTGCGCCTTCATCATCGCCGCCAACAGCCGCCCGGTCAGCGGCGCGATCTTTTCCTTCGCATACCCCTCCAGTTCGCTGTTCTCGGCGTCGGTCAACTTCTTGCGCAGTGCCTCGCCCTCGGACTTCATGCCCTCGGCCTGCATCTTGAACTTGTCGCCGATGGCCTTGATCTTCGCCTGATTGTTGCCTGCGCGTTCGACCTCGACAGTCATCTTCTCCAAGTCCAGCGCCATCCGATCGATCAGCAGCTTGGCTTCGCGCAGGTTGAACGACTGAGCTCTCGTATCGCGCCCCGGCGGATCGGCCAACGCCGAAGGCGCATGAATGGCCATCACGAGAGCGGCAATGGCGACGAGGAAGCGAAGCATGTGGTCCTCAGATGGTGAAGCGAGTCATAGGTTGTAGCCATGCGGTTGCCGACCAAGTCGCTGCTGCTACTTGGCTGCGCTGGCTTACTTTTCTGACTTCTTGTCCTCAGCCTTCTCATTCTGGCGGTCTGAGTTGTCCATCGGAGTGCTCGGCGCCGGCACGGCACGAACCGCGGCAGGGGCCTTCTTCTCGGCGGCAACCTTCTTCTCCGCGGTGGACTTCTTCTCAGCAGCGGCGTCCTTCTCGTCTGCGGCCTTCTTCTCGGCTGCGGCCTTCCTCTCGGCTGCGGCCTTCTTCTCAGCAGCGGCGTCCTTGTCGGGTGCGGGCCTCTTCTCAGCAGCCGCGTCCTTGTCGGCTGCGGCCTTCTTCTCGGCGGCGGCCTTCCTCTCAGCAGCCGCGTCCTTGTCGCGCGCGGTCTCCTTCTCGGCAGCGGCCTTCTTCTCAGCAGCGGCTTCCTTGTCGCGCGCGGCCTCGTTCTCCGTTGCCTCCTTTGCGGCGGCTGCAGCGATCTCGTCGGCGTCCTTCGATTCTGCCTCCGTCTTCTTCGTGGCTGCCTCCTGTTTCTCGTCAGCAGCCTTCGTTTCCGCCCCCGCCGATTTCATGACCCAGCCACTCGCACCACCCGCGACAAGCCCCGCCAGCACGAACACCGCCGGCATCAGCCACGCCGGCCTTGCCGCCACCCTCGCTGGGGCCTCGACTTGCGACACTGGATTCGTCGCCGCCACCACCGGCGCCACGACCTTCCGCCCCAAGTCCACATACCGCCCGATCACCGTCGTGGCGTTGTCCTTGCCGTCCCGCTGCACAGCCTCGCGCACCACGTTGTCCGCCGCGTAGTTCGGATTCGCGCCGAACGTCAGCTCCGCCAACTGCTCGGAACTCAAGCAGTCGTACACCCCGTCCGAGCACAGCACCAGATAGTCGTCCAACCCCAACGTCAGCGCGTCGATGTGTGGATCCGGCGCCGCGGTCTGCCCCAACGCCTGATTCAGCACGCCCTTTTCCGGATGGTTCGCGAACTGTTCCGCCGAGATGAGCCGTTGATCAAACAGCGCCTGCGCCTTGGTGTGGTCCTTCGACAACTGCCGGGTCCGCCCGCCCTGGACCACGAAACAGCGCGAATCTCCGACGTTGGCCACGGTCGCGTGATTGCCGCGAACCAGCGCCACCACGCAGGTCGTGCCCATGCCTTGCCGCCCTTGCACCGCCTGCGCCAGGTTGCGGACTTCCATGTGCGCCGCCTGGATCGCCTGCCGCAGCAACGCCGCCGGTTCCATGTCGGGCGCCGCCAGCACGTGGGCAATCAGCGTGTCGCGCGCCGCCTTGCTCGCCACGTCGCCCGCCGCATGGCCGCCCATGCCGTCGCACACCACCAGCAGATCGCCGGCCGCGCTGTGCAGGAAGCCGTGCGCGTCCTCATTCACTTCGCGCACACGCCCCACGTCGGTCGCGGCTCCAACAACGAAATGGACTTCATTCATGTCTTGTTCTCCCAGGTTCAGCCGCGTGCGTTGGCGGCGACGGCAGCGGTGGCGGAGGCGTTAGCTGATCGGCACGATCTCGAGCACGACGCGACTGGAAATGCCTAACTGATCGCCGAACCGCAGTTCGACCGGCTGCTGGGGCTGCAGGCGATACTGGTTCACGAACGTGCCGTTGGACGAGCCCAGATCGGTCACGGTCACGACGCCTTGCGGCGACACATGCAGGCGCGCGTGCTGCCCGGAGACAGTCTGCGCCTCCAGTTGGATATCGGCGCCAGGCTGAGCACCGATGACGAAAGTACCCGCGCGCAAAGGCTTGTCGCACGCCACGCTGGATTGAGGCTGGGACACGAGCCGCAGGAGCACTGGCGTCATCGACTCGCGCAGCCGCGCCATCTCGGCATCTTGCGCCTGGGCCCGCGCGAGAGCGTCGCGCTGACCGGCCTCCGCTTGGCGTTCCAACCGCTCACGTTCCGCACGCTCTTGCTCGATTCGTGAGTGTAGCGCTGCCTGTTGGGTCTCGGCCGCCTGGGTGGCCAACGCGCGTTCTTGCTCTGCGCGCTTGGCCGTCTCCACACGCAGCCGCGCCCGTTTGCGCATCTGGCTCCAGACCAGCAGCGCCACGGCCAGGATTGCCAAGCCACCGGCCGCCAAGGGCGCGTAATCCCGCAACGTCTTGCGCTTCTGGCAACTACCTTCGCGGCACGTGCACGCCTGGTTGCATTCCGTGTCCGACTTGCACGTGGTGACCTTGCAATGGCCATCGGCGCAGGCGCCACACGGGGTGCAGTCCTCCGCCAGCTTGCAGGTAGCGGCGTCGGCCGGGACCACGGCATCAGACACATTGCCGCACGCTCCGAAATCAGATGACGGAATAACCAGTTGCACAACAGGTTCGGACCGTGACCGTCCCAGGACCTTGCCGCCTTGCACGACCTGCATGTCGACCATCAGCCCGGCCAAGCCGTCGTATTTGCCGCACAGCTTGCACGCAGTCCGATCGAGGTTGCCATACAACACCCCGAACTCATGCAGCGTGCTGTAGAGGTGCTCGCCCAGTTCACGGTCCGCGACGACGCTGCGAAATTCGCCATTGGTGTCATTGGTCGCCTTCAGCATCCCCGTGCGGCCCTGATGGCCCTTGACCAACTGCGGCTGAGTGCGCGCCTTTTCGCCCGCCCGCTCGACGTGCACGGCAGCGACCGGAATGCCGCGGCGCCGCGCTTCGGCGATGAAAGTGGTCAGGTTGTTCTGGCTGGCATTGTCGCCGGTATCGTCCGGATCGATGCCGTCGCTGATGATGATCACCGCCCGCAATCGGCTGTCGACGCCGTCCAGCAAGCTCAGCCCGACGTTGGCGGTACCGTAGATGTCCGCGCCGCTGCCGGCCGGGGGCTGCAAGCCGGCCAGGAAGTCTTTCACCGCGCCCTTGTCGGCGGTCGCTGGCAATTTCGCAGCTTCACGGCTGCGACCCGGCGAATCGATCAGCGTGACCTTGTCACCCACGCCAGCGGAAAGCGCTTCGTCGACGAACCGTTGCACCCCAATCCGGATGGCGTCGGTGTACTGGCCCATGCCGCTCTTGTCGGTGCCGCCGCGGTCCAGCACGATCAGCGTAGTCAACTGGTCGCCGCCCCGCCCCGGCTTGAGCGCATCCGACGGCACTGCCTCGCAGTCGCGACCGCCGACCTTGATCTTCACCTCGGCACTGGCACCGCCCACGATGCGCTCGTGGTAGAGGTACAACTGGTGCCCCTGTAACGTCACCTTGCGGATGCGGATGTCGTTGGCGTAGGCGCTCGTCACCCACGCGCAGCCAGTCAACACGGCCACGAGGAGGCCGGCGCGATGTCTCAGAGTCCGTGCCATCAGTGTGTTCCCCTTGCGCAACGAAGACTCAGTTCCAACCGCTGTTCGGCCACACCTGTTTGGCGCGGTCATTCGCAATCAAGAAAACCAGGAACGACGATTCGCCGATGGTCACGGTGTCACCGCTTTGCAGCACCTGCACCGAACCGATGCCGATGTCTTCGCCGTTGACCACCGTGCCATTGGTCGAGCCTTCGTCCTTGATCGCGCACTCGCCGTTCTTCTTGTGGATGATGGTGGCGTGCAAGTCGCTGGATTTCGGCTCGAAGAACAGCGCGATGTCGTTGTCGCGGCTGCGGCCGATGCGCGTCCGGCCGGCGCGGATGACGTACTCCTGGCCCGACGGATTCTTGTCGAAAGACACCATCCACCCGACGATCCGCGCAGTTGCGGCTTGGGGCATCACGCCCGAAGGTGCGCGTGCGGCCGCGCCCTGTGGCGCACCTGCTGGCGCTGCGACCGGTCCCTCATCGAGCATCGTGCGGCTGCGACCACCCGCGGGTGCGGGAGCGGCAGCGCGCGGCATCGGCATCGGAGCGGCGGCGGGCGCCATCTCACCTTCGTAAGTAGTCTTGCGCGCTCCGGGAATCGGCGGTGGATTGCCGGCCTGCTGACCGTAGCCAGCGGTGGGTGGCGCATACGCGGACGGTCCGGCATCGGCCGCTTCAAACACGGTCTTGCGCACCGCGCCGGCTGGGGCTTGCCTCGCCGCCGGGGCCGCGTGGCTGACCGATCCGGCACCGCCGAGTGTGACGCCGCATCGCACGCAAAACGCACTGCCGCCGGTGTTGTCCGTACCACATTCCATGCATTGCATCGGGTTCCTCCCAGGCGGTGGACCGCCGTTCGTGTCGATTACTGTGTCCCACGACCCCGGATACGCAGTGCGAGTCCGGTGCCGAGTAGCGAAATCATTGCCAGAAACAGGTTCGCAAACGAGGCCTTGTGCAATCGTTGCGGATTCGTTCGGTCCCCTGCCGACTGGGCCGGATGGGCGCCGTGATCCTCGTAGAAGTTCTCGGTGCAGGTCTTGTTGAACTGCTCAAAAGCAAGCGGTTGCGTGAGCGCCATCGCCACGGTCGTCGACGCGTGCAGGTCGTCCTTGCACAGATCGCTGCCGGTGACCAGCCCTTCCAGGCTCCAGCGTGCGGTCATCGGCGCACTGACCCACTGCAGCCACATGCTTTGGGGCGCGGCGACGTAGGTCACGTGCAGCGGCACGAAGACAGAGAACACCACCTGCACGATTGCGTAGAATACCGCCATGATGATGACGCCTTGCTGCGACGCCACCAGCGAGGACATCAGCAACCCGGCGCACGCTGCGGCAAAGAATGCCGGCGACAGCACCAGCCAATGCTTGATGAAGTCGCCTTGAATCACCTGGCCGCTCAACGCCGCCAGCGTGCCGAGCGCGACGGCTGGAAAGACCAACGCGGGCAGCCCGTAGGTCACCGCCTTGGACATCACGTAGGCAGTCAAACTCAGGCCACCGCGCAGTTCACGACGGAGAATCGGCAGTTCGGAGACGACTTCGAGCGAGGAACACAGAGCGCCAAACAGGCAGCACATGATCGTGAGGATCACGAGGTATTGGTGCTCGACCGGCGCGCTTTTCGGGCTCCACGTGCTGGTGTCTTCGAGTTGCGAACCGAGTACGGCTGCAAAAATCGCCGCTACCACGGCGGGCACGACCGCGGTCAGCAGCAGGAAAAACGCATCGCGGGTCTTCATCCGCAGATTGCGGCCGAGCAGCGCCAGCAGTTGCCCGAACACGCCCGGCAGGATCGGCGCGGGCCAAGGCGCGGGCGGGCGCTCATCCAAGGACTGCGCACGGCTTTCGACCATTCGCTTGCGAATTTCTGCGCTTGCATACGTTCGCGACCACGGCCCCTGCACGTCGGGTGACGGCTTGCGCGGCAGGCGTTCGAGCAGCGCGCCCGGCTCACGGTCGGTCACAGCGAAGAACTCGAAACTGTCGACCGCTGCCGGACCGAACCACGCGACGTGACCGCCTTCTTCGAGGATCAGCACCTGGTCCATCTGCACGAACGCGGAGTAGCTCGGCTGGTGGATGGTCAGCAAGACCGTGCGACCCTGGTCCGCGAGCCGCCGCAGCAAGCCCATGAGTTCCATGGTGTCGTGCGCCGCCAGGCCACTCGTCGGCTCATCCAGCAGCAGCACCGGTGGATCGAGCACCAACTCCATCGCGATGTTGACGCGCTTTTTCTGCCCGCCGGACAGGGTCTTGCGCGTTTCCGAGCCCATCGGCGTCAAGCGCCGGGTTTCCATATCGACGTCGCGCAAGGCCTGGGTGACGCGCGTTTCGACGTCGGCGTCCGTCCATTGTGCTGGCCCGCGGAGCCGTGCGGAATAGCGCACTGCCTCCTCGACGGTCAGCAATTCGTGGGCCACGTCGAACTGCGGCGCATGGCCGACCAGGGCGCCCATGCCCGCCGCGAGTTCCGTGCCGGCAAAGATCGAGTGCCCTTGCACGAGCACCTGTCCACGCGTCGGCGCGTCGAATCCTGCCAATACGTTGAGCAAACTGGTCTTGCCGGAACCTGACGGCCCCATGATGCCGACCACTTCGCCGTCGAGCGCGGTGAACGAGACATCGTGCAGCAACGGCAGCGGCAGCCCGGTGGAGCGGTGGCGCACCGCCAACTCGAGGTGACGGACATCGACGCGGGCACCGGCTCGGCGCTCGGCCTGTTGGCGCTGGAAGCGGAAAACCTGCGAACCAACGCGGACTTCGTCGCTATTGCGCAACACGCAGGCACGGTAGCTCTGCCACTCGTCGCCGCCGCCATGTCGGACAAACGTGCCGTTGCGGGAACCGAGATCCTCGACGATCAGGCGTCCGGCATTGCGGAATACCCGCGCGTGCTGGCCCGACACGGCGCCTTCCGCGACGACGAGACCGCAGTCCGGCTCGCGTCCGATGACCA
>CAYHHL010000114.1:0-18309 GCA_964356325.1 uncultured Enterobacteriaceae bacterium
AGGCCGGATCATCAGGAGCAAAGACGGTCACACCGCCTGGTGGGCGATCAACCTGGCCGCCCCGCCTGCCACAGTCCAGGCCAACGCGGTTGCACAGGGCCAGGACGACAAGCCCAAGGCCGCCGTGAAGCTGGTCAACGTCATCCGCAGCGGCAGGTACTGATCGGGGCAGGGCGCTTGGCGCAGGATCTGCCGCACGCAAACACCAACGTTTTCGGGCAATCACGCACGCTCCGGACTTGGGCTTGGGAACGAGCGCGACACAGCTTGATGGAGGCATTCGAGGGTCTGTTCATGTGCGCGACCAATCTGGTGGACAGCTGGCGTGCACGGACCCTACTAGCAGTGGCAGTGCCACAAGGAGGACGCCCATGTCGATGAGATTCTTGAAGGCGATGAACGGCAACCGTCGCGGCAAGTTCGCCGAGTACATCGCCCAGCAGGTCACCGAGCCGCGAATCCTCTGGTATCCGTCGGCGGGCACTGATTTTCGCGACCTCCTGTTCGCACACCCGCACCTTGTCGCGTCCGGCGAGCCTCCGCCCCCGGACCTGTTCGTCCACACCGACTACTACCCTTGGGAAGGATCCACGTTTCTCGACACCCCCCTCTTGCATACCGACAGCAGGACAACCGTCCGGGTCGTTCACTGCGAGGCCTTGCCCGACTTTGCCGGGCAACTCGATCCGGAAGTCGTTCATTTCCCAGAAGGGAGCAAGGCAACCGGGAAAGTCCTGTTCATGAAGCTCGAGATCGAATCGAGTGTTCTTGGCCGGTTTACACGCCCTCTCCTCTACGTATTCTCCGAAAACGCGGCCTTCTGTGCGCGACGCGCACTCCCCAACCACGCCCGGTTCAGCCACATCGTTCGCGTCCGCTTCGGCGGGGGCTGCGGAGGGGGCGGGGATTCGAGCGGCATCTGGCTGTGGAACGCGCTTGGTTCGCTCGGCTGCGAAGTGTTCGCTACCGACGGCCACGACCATCTCCAGGGCGGCGATCGTCAAATCATGCGTCTCTATCCGGAATTGGCTGCAACCGGCAGCCGTCCGGCCACGACGCTCCTCCGCACAGTCCCTGGTCGGTCGTGGTCCGAGCATGGCGACGTGGATTGGTTGAGCGTTGAGCGGCGCTGACCAACCCGCCTTGCAGGTAGATCGTCACCCGCAATGTAAGGGACCAGCGAACAGCACAGCTCAAGCCGCCTCGTCCACGATGTCACCGGGCTCAAGCGCGCTCTGCGCCAGCCGAGCGGCCTTCCACGCCGCCGGCAGCAGCGAGGCTTCACCGCTGCCTGAAAACCAACCAGGTCTGCTGGCGAAAAGCAGGCCACCCATTTGCGTTGGCGCGCGTCAATTTCAGCACGTTGGCGCGCGTCAATTCTAGCGCAACCTATGGATTTATGGACAACTCTGCGAGTTGCCCACAAGCTCCACAGGCCCTCCTGCCGCGCGACAATTAGAAACCGGCACCGTATTGTAGTTGACGCCGCGCAGCCCTCCGCCTCCACGCCAACAGCTCGCGAGCTGGTAGGGTCTTGGCCAGCACAAGTGGTTGGTTTTTGGTCGGCGCCGACGGCGAGGCGACGTCCTCGCCCTCGCGCAGCTTGGCCGGCCGCGGCAGCACGTCGTTGAGATACGCCCACGGCTCCACGCCTGCCAGTGGCCCGGCGTACGGCAATGCATACTGAGCTTCTACCAGCTCTGGCAGTACTTCCACTGTGCAGTAGCGTTGGCACTGGTCTTCGACATCGCGCGCGTTTATTGCGCGTGGTTTTCGACGCACAGTCAGGACGACCGCATGTGTCCGGCTCAGTCACGGGCTGTTCGTCAGGCTTGACCGACGGCGGCCTGTGCATCGCGCTGTTCAAGCCGCTCGACGACACGCGGTATGTCCCGCCGCGGCAGGCGATGGTACATTCGTCCATTGGCTGCTCTGCGCCAACTAGAAACCAAACGGATAGCTCGCAGCCGGCGCGCACATCGGCTCGTTCGGCACAACCTGGACTACGAGACGCAGGAAGTCTCCGAGCCTGAGGGAACAAGCGGCCAGAGCCGAAGTCGCCTCCGCGCTAACGAGTACCATCGCCGTCACGCAGTTCAATCCCCATATCGCAAGGCAACCAGACAGTTGGCGCCGAAATGAGGCTCTACTATCCCGCAATGACCTGGTGGGGCGTATAGGCCTTGACCCAGCCGTAAACGAGGTGGCTCGGCGGAACAGGCCTTGTCTGGCTGATCCGGCCGGAGCGCAACGTCAGGACCTTGGCCGCACCGAAGCGCTCTACGAGCAGCAAGGGGGCCAACATACCGACATCATGGTTAGCAACTTGGGCCGACCGACCCACCCCCGCTGCGAGCGCCAAAAGACGCGCGCAACCGATGGCCTCGAAGGCGACGAGCGTGGCGTCCTCACCTTTCGGATTTGCAGCGAAGTAGCGCGCGAGCGCGTCGTGCACGGCCGGCACGACCGGTTGAAGCCAAGCAACGCGAGATCTGGTCGCGGCATTGGCTGTTGGAACGTCATCCTGTGAAACCCATGTCTTACCCATGTTGACTCCGTTGTAGTCGTCTACGCCCGATGCCGTCACAGACCTTGGCTCTCATGTCCTCGTGCGCCCTTCCAGTTCGCCCAGCGAGGCGAGCCGGTCGAGGCTCACTTCCACGTACCCGGTCGTAGACAGAGACCTCGTGCCGTGGATCGGTCCCACGGCACGAGGTCCCTGTCAAGCCGGACATCCGGCCCAGAACTCGGCGAGTCGCCTGTGTCCTAAAATGGGTGCGGCCTGCACTTCGCGGTTCTGGCGGTTCTGGCGTGCGACGACATGCGGTAATTCACGTCGCGGCCGACGTTTGTCGGTTCGTTCAGAGCAGGCTCTGGCCTGTGTCGGTAGTGACCTGAGCGCCAACTTCGTGGGATTCGTCGTGTTCGTCAAGTCCGGCGGCATCGGACGCGGCCAGCTCGAGAGCTGAAACGACGCCCTGTTCGCGCCGGGTGGCCATCGGAGTGCGCCATCGCAGTTGTCGGGCCGAGCTGCGCAATGAAAGCCGTGCCGCCGACCTGGCCCCAGTGGGCACGCCTGAGGCGTCGCGAGTACGTGCGCTATCTGGCGATGGCATTCGGCGAAGTCCGCGACTACGGCCCGGCCATCGCTGATATGACCGAGTCGATGCTGACGATTCTCGCCGACGACTCGCGTGAGCCGATGCCGGTGCTGACTGCCATGGATCAGGATTGCGACCGCGCCGTGGCGATCCGCTCGTCGTACGATCTGCGTCTCGACGTGACCAGGGCGCCGGCCCTGGCGATGGTGCTCCTGTCCAAGTTGGCAACTACACCCGCGGAGGCGCTGTTCCTGCCGCCGGATCTGTGCCGGGCGCTGCGACCGCGCTGGGGGCTGCATCCATACTTGCCGACACTGGCCAAGGAGAAGGGGTACCACCTTCTGTGCAACCGGCCGAAAACGCGGATTCGGGTGCACGGGTGCACGGGTCTTCACCGCGCGGCGGATTCTGCTGCTCGGCATCGGTCACTCACGCGAAGGCACGATGCAGGCCTTCAGCCAACGCATTCCGTGCAGCTCACGCTTGCCCGCTCGTCGCTACGTCCAAGTACCGCAAGTGGAAAGCTTTCAGCCAGGCCCGCTCAGCATCCGTCTCCGCCATCCGACTCCAGGCGTCCACCACGACATCGAGCCGCAGGTCCAGGAACGTGTCGTCGCCCTCTCGCAGCAACTGCCGGTAGCCCATAACCGTCGACGCACAATCGCGATCCAGCGGATGCCGCACCAGCGCCAATCGCCCGTGCGCCCAGCCCGGCTGACGGCCCAACGCCACAGCCAGCAAGTGGTCGCGCCAGAGCTGATTGTGCCTGCGCTGGGCCACGGCCTCCTGCGAACCGGGCAGCCAGGGCGAACGGTCGTCCATCCAGCGGCGATAGGCAGGGCCGTCGTAGTCCGACTGCGAGAACGGCTCGGTCAGCTTGGTCTCGAAACCCACGAACGCCCGCTGCCCGTCCGGCCGTCGGTAAGCGATGAAGGCATCGAACGCAGTGCGATCGCCGAGGAATGCGTTGGCCGGCTCCGGCGCCCACTCGACGAGAACCTGCTCGACCTGCGCGACCTCGCCTGGCAGAAGCGCCGAAAGCAGACGCGTCGCCAGCCCCAGGTCATCGACGAGCGGCCCGAACAGGTTGAAGCACATCGGCTGACTGGACAGGAGGTTGTGCAGCAGGCGGTAGGGCTCGATCACGCCGATACGCTGGGCGAGCCGCCGTCGCGCCACGTCGTGTATGGCCAGCGTCAGGAAGTTCGCTCCCCGCTCAGCGTCGGCCTCGGTCAGGCAGTTGCCGTACGGGTTGCCGCCACGTTGCGGACCGACGCCGTACGGCAGCTTCAGTACCTCGGCGCGATACCAGCTCTGGTGCCGACGCATCTGCCGGGTGAACGGCGCGTCCCCGCCCGACTGCGGACCCAGATCGAGCCCGGTGATCATGTCCATACCCGATGGCGCCGCGGCAGACGGCGGCACGACAGGAACGTCGATGGCCAGCGCCTGCCGCCACACGGTCGTTTGCGAGGTCCCGACCTTGCGCTTGCCGAGGTTCACCAGCAACGGCGCGCCGTTCACGCCCCGGAGTTGCGCCAGTTGCTTGCCGACCAGCGCGTGGTACATCGCGGCCTGACTCTTGTTGCCGTGCCGCGCCAGCATGGTCGGGTCGCGGGATACATCGAACGTCGTGAACTCCGGGGGCTGGCGTCGGGCCACCTCGCTGGCGAGTACGGTGTCGATGTCGTGCAGGGAAATCTCGGACATTGTTTTCTCCTCGGCGCCGGGAAGTCAGGTGAGGCGCAGGCAGAACCTGGCATGGGGGTGCGTCAGGCTATGTCACCCCTCGATCTCCACCGGACGCGAATATCTGGCCGCTGCCAGTTGCAGACGCTCGGCGAGTTCGGCGCGCATTTCCGCAGGCGCCAAGACCTCGACGTGCTCGCCCATCGCCAGGACGTAGTCGACTACCTCGCGCCAATCGCCGACGTCGAGATGCAGTTGCAAGCTGCCGTCCGCACAATGGATATACCGTTCGCTCGGATGCCAGGCCCGCTCTCGCACGTAAGGCGCCCACGCCGGGTCGACATGGAGCACGACCTGCCCTGGCGACCGATCGCGCACCACGCCGAATGCCGGGGCAAACCAGGTCTGGGCGTCGAAATCGCCAGGATGCCGGAAGCTTTCCGCGGGCACGGTCAGCCGCACGTCGTCCATGCGATCCAACGCCAGGAGGATGCGGTCAGGCAGCGCGTGCCAGTCGCCTGCCACAACCTCGACCACGACGTAGACCGCCTGACGGTGCAGCGCGAGGCACAGCGGATGGACGCGCAGGGACCGCGCCGGCTGCCCCTGGTGGCGTCGGGTGTGCGACAGGTATTGAAGGTCCAACGGCATTTCGCGCACCAAGCCGTCGAGCACGACCCGCAGGTGTGCCTGCAACTCGGGGCGTTCCCGATACCGACGCCGCGCGGGCTCCAGGACGATGACCTTGCGTTCCAGGCGCAGGAGCCTTTCGCGATCGGTGCGCCCCAAGCGATCCGCCAGCAGGTCGAGCAGTGGCCGCACCTGGGTCACGAAGTCTCGACCGGACAGGAAGCTGATTTGCTCGGCGCCTATGGCCAGAGCCAGCAGTTGCTCGTGGCGGACCTTGCCTTTGCGACGGTCGCGGGGCAGTTGATACACCGCCGGATCGCTCGGACCGCTCACGTTGTGAAGGCCGGGCTCCAGCTCGCGCAGGACTTCGAGATCCCGTTGCAGCGTGCGGCGGCTGACACAGTACGAGGACTCGGCCTCGGAGATGCGGATGGCGCCACCGTCGAGAAGTACGCGGTACAGGCTGGCGACGCGGCGGGCCTGGGAATAGTCCTGGTCCTTCTTGCGTCCGGGACTGTCGGGTAGCGGGGCCTTGCGCATGCCATCGAAGTACTTGTGGAAGGGTGAGACGTCAAGGCCGAGGGCCTGGCGCTTGGGCAGTCGGCTGTGCTGGCGTGGCTGGTTCGTCGAGTTTGTACTCGAGGGCGATGCAGTGGTCATCCTGCACGCCGCCCCGCGCTCGGCCGAGTTCCAGGTCGCGCCGCTGGCCACGACGGCCGGACCGACGAACCTGGTCAGTTCGAACACAGTCGCAGGGCGTGCCGCCGGCGCAGTGATGCGCGCACGGCTGCAGATGTCCACCGAAGCAATCAGGGTAGGTATTGCGTCGGCTGGTCCCGAAGTCGTGCGCTCCGCAAGATGGCAGGTGGAATCCGTCAGATCCGCGCGGCTCAGACACTGATGATGATAGCGGCCGCACTGCTGGCTGTGCGCAAGTCGGAGTGTCCATGATAATTCTCGTGCTCTTGATGCTGGTCGCCTGGGTGGTCGCCTGCCTGCTGTTCTTCAACTGGGCCTGGAACTCGGTCTTCGGCACGAGCAAGCGCAAGCCGCTCGCCAAGCGGCCTACCAAGGACGATGACGACTTGGTGCTGCGCATCGACCAGAACGGCGTCCATCAAAAGACCGACCAGGGCTGGGTCGAGATCGACCCGTGGACGCGGCGCCCGAAGTGATGGTCAGGGCCGGCACGTCGTACAAGGCGTGCGCCCCTGCTGCCTTGCCGCCGTCGGATTCGCGAACGTGACCGCGTTGCGCGCAAGGATGCGGCCGGCCCAGGAACAAGCCGGCGTGTGGAAATACTTGCTGTGGCGCGAACCGACGAGCGTGTGGCCAATCGGCTGGCGGACCGTGGCAGGCGTCGGCGCGGGATATACGGTCGGCGAAGGTCGCAAGATCGGCGCCGGTCGTCGGAGCGGCAAGTGCGGCGGCGCCGGCGGTCGCGTCCACGGCACCGGTTGCGCCGGAGGCTTCGGCAGCCGTGCCTGAAGCCGTTGCCGCCAACCAGCAGTCACGGGCCCCATCAAGCCAAGCAGCCATAGCGCCAGGGCCAGCCACCAGGCGACCGGCATCGCAACCGGCTGCTCTGGCGGCGCCGGGACTGCGATCACCGGACTCGGATAAGGGTCGCGCCGCAGCAAGCGCGTTCGCTGGCACCACGGGCACCGTTCGTCGCGGTTCACAAAGCGGTGCGCGGAGTTGCTCGGGCAGGCGACGAGGCGGGCACGACAATCGGCGAGCGCCTGGCTCCATTCTGCCGGGGTCGGGCGCAGCGTGGGATTGCGCAAGCCAACGCCGAACGTGCGCTGCACGAGTCCACCAAGCGTGTCGTCGAGCAGCGTCAACGGCGGTGCGAACGGGCTTGACCGCGTGCCGGTCCCCGCCAGGAACGGCGTCGCACCACGACGGATGCGTGCCGCAAAGTCACTCTCGGGATGATCGTCCACTCCAGCGAACGGGTGCGTGCATTCGAGAACCAGTTGCGACACCAGGATCGCCAGGGCAAAGCGGTCGTGTTCCCGCAACAATGCCCGCCCGTCGCGTGGGCCTTGCGATTCGGGCGGCGCAAAGTCCGGCTTGCCTACCTCGCACGCGAATAGTTCGCCCTGGTCGCCGACCGCCTGGATGCTGTCGCAATCCACCATCGTCACGGCGCCGGTCGCGAGGTCGACGAAGAAGTTGCCTTCGTTGATGTCACCGGCGACGTAACCCGCGTCGTGCAAGGCATGGACGAGATTGCTGACGTTTTGCGCGACTGCCAGCAGTTGTCCCCAATGCAGGTGCCCGGCGTGGGTCAGGCGGTCCTTCAGGTTGGTCAGCACGTGCAGCGGGCGGCCGCTGGCTTTTGGCATCACATAGCCGAGTAACCGTCCTGGGTTGGGCGAGTAGATGCGCTCGGTCGGCCAGGCGAACTGGGTGCGCGTGCCTGTGGGTGTCGGCGGATGGCCGATCAACCACGCGAGTTTGCGTTCGCGCGACTCGTGGTCGGCGTGGAAGAGCTTGACGACCTCGCCGTACGCGCCGTCTACAGCAAAGACCGCGCCTTCGCCTCCCGCACCGAGTCGGTCGCCGAGGTTCAGCAAGCGCCCGGATTCAGTCCTGACGAGCATGACGTACAGCGATGACGACGGTCTTGTCGTCGTCGGTATGGCGGCAAACGCGCTCCGAGCGCAGGAATGACGCCAGGGCCGCCGAGCGCTCCATGTCCCCGACGTCCTGGCGCGACGCCGCCCGCGCCAGCGGCAGCACGAAACCAGGAAACGGCACACCCGCCTGCGTGGCAAGGAGTTCGACGCCATCGGTCAGGACAAGCACGGCGCCCTTGCCGGACCACGGGATCGACTGCCCGTGCAGCGCGTCCTGCCAGTCGTCGTCCGTCACGAACCTCGTTTCGTTGACATAGGCGTCCCTCGGCGGTGACAGCGAGACGATGGCGTCCGATTCTGCGAGCACGAGCAAGCCATCGCCGATCTGGGCGACCCTGATTTCGCGCTCGTCTGCCACGACGACGAGCAGCGTACATGCCAGTTCGGCGAGTTCCAGTTCATCCTGCCGCGCCCGATCCTCTAGTGCGGTTCGGGCGGCGGCCGCTGCTTCGACAAGCGTTCCGGTGGGATAGTCGACAAGGAAAGCCCTGGCCGCCTCGACCGCCGCCCGTGCGCCGATGCGGGCATGCGAGGCCGAACCGGCGCCATCCGCAGCGATGACCGCAATCATGCTGCCCAGTTCCAGGCAAGCGAAGGCGTCCTCGTTGCGCGCCTCGTCGCCACCACGCTTGGTGCCAGCCACGCAAGCCGTCGTGAGATGCCACGTCACGTCGGCACCTCACCCCAGCCATCGAAGGGCAGGAGCTTCGTCTTGTCGCCGACCTGCGAGGCGGACACGCGCTTCATGCTGCCGGACAACCAAAGGAAGAACTCGCGGAACGAGTGGCCTTTGAGGCGCAGCGGCGCCCGCGCCACCGAGCAGTCGCGCAGGATGCCGAAGTTCGCGCCCTCGACGCCGATCGCAAATACCATTACCTGGTTGGCCCATTCAGCGGCACGCAGACGCCCGGCAGCGTCGCGCCATGGGTCGGTCGGTTCGCCATCGGTCAGCAGGATGAACCATGGCCGATATGTCGCGAGACCATGTTCGCGATGCACGGCCCGGCGGGCTTCCAGGAGCGCGAGGCCACGGTCGATCGCCGCGCCCATTGGCGTCCCGCCACCGGCGATCAGCCCCGGTGCGGCATAACGATCCGCGAGCACGAAGTCATGTTCCTGCAAGTGCCCATTGCCGAAGGCGACCGTCGCGATCTCGACCCGGCGGCACGCAAGCGGATCGTCATGCAACTCGCGCTGGAAGTGCTGCAGGCCCTGATTGAGCTGATGGATGCTGTCGCCGCGCATCGAGTGCGACGTGTCGAGCAGCAACATACATGCGCATCGCGGGTCGGCGGTGGACGCGAACTCGATGGCGTCGAACTCCGCGTCGATGATGCTGGTCATGTTCTACCCCCTTCGTGAAGGCCAGACGTCGTCGTGTCCGGCCTGGCTGGTATCAACCCTACGGCGGCGCAACCGCTGCGCGACCGTCCGGGCGAGTTCCCGTGGAAACCAGTCGACCGGTACCGCTGCCAAGGCGTTCGGGTAAAAATCGGCCACGTGTTCCGTGCCTTCGCCGATGCCGATGCCGACGAGCGTCAACCGCGGGTCGAGGCTCAGCCGGCGGATCGCATGACGGAGCGCTGCGGGCGCCGCCGGACTGGCACTCGGCTCGCCGTCGCTGATGATGATGAGGATGCGTGTCATTTCGGGACGAACGCGCAGGCGCTCCGCGGCGGCCAGCAGGCACGGACCATCGTCGTTCATTTGCGGGCGTGCGCTGGAAACGCGGGCCATCTCGTCGAGACGTGCCGCGACCCGCGGACTCCACGGCTCGTCGAAATGCACGAACGGCAGGAGATCCCTCTGGAATCCCACGACCGCGCAGGGCACTCGTCCCTCGGCCAGCACCTGCTTGCATACCGACGCCGCCAGCGCCGCGGCAACGGACTTGTCGCCCGTCATCGATCCGGACAGGTCGACGAGCAAGAGCACTGTTGCGTGTGGTTCAGTCAGCGCGGACCCGCGCAGCCAGACTTGATCGAGCAGACGCGGATCCGCCTGGGCCAGCATGGCCTTACGCAGATCGAGACGCCGACCGGAGGGTTGGCCACGCTGCCATCCCCCCGCCCGTTCCGGCGTCAAGATGGCCAGCAATGCCCGGCGCAATTCCGCGACGAGGTGGGCGCGCGGCATCGATTCGGACTCAAATGGCGCGAGGTGGGTGCCGATTCGAATGTGCTTGCGTGCGCCGTCGTCGATCAGAAGCCGCAACCGCCGAGCCAGCCCCTCGATTTGCTGCGACACATCAATAACTTGCGCCGGTTCGCCCAGCGCGCGTTGCAGCAAGGCCATCGCCTGCGATGCGTCCTGCTCGTGCAAGATTGTTTGAGCCTCCTTGCGCAGGGACGTTTCCTTGGCCAGCAGACGCGCCAACAGGCAGACCTCCATTTCCCAGAGCCCTTGGAGTTCCTGAGCAATCGGCACAGCCAGGTCGAGCGCCTCGGCGGCCACGGCCAGCACGGCCAGTTCCCGCTGGGCCGGCGTCAGGCCTGCAATCTCGGGCAATGTGTCCGTATAGATCATCCGGTCGGCGCGGGTCCGGTCGAGCGCCGTCGCGACTGGTTCCGGCAACCCGAGCGCCGGTCGCCAACCGCGCACCGCCTCGAGCAGGTGTTCCAGCAAGAAGAGCTGAGACCAAGGCTGGAAGCGTGGCCGCGCATGGCTTTCGGCCGCATCCAGGGCGTGCAGGTCTGCGAGCCATATAGCGGCACCGGGAAAGCGCAGGGCCATGCCGGCCTCGACGCGCGGGTCCTCCAGCACGTTGAGCAAGGAACGCCAAGTGTTGCAGCGCATGCCCGCGGGCCGGCGGTCGTCCGAGGTGAGAAAGTAGCGCGTGAACGTGCAGTGGCCGACTTCGTGCGCGACGACGCCCAGCGCGGCGCCGAGCGGCATGGTGGCGAGTTGCACCGTATCGACGGTCAAGTCGCGCGTGGCAGGTGCCCACGACCACCCGGTGCCAAAGCAGATGCGCAGTCCGGCGCCCTCGGCCAGTCCGCGGGCGACAGGTTCGACGAGGCGTGCGCGATTCATTCGGCACCTCCGAGCGACCAGACCCGAGGCCCAAGTCCCTCGGCGTCCATCAACAGCCCGAGTGCTTCCCGATCCTCGGGCGCCACGCGGTCGACATACGCCTGCCGCAATGCCGCCTGCAGCGCCTTCACCAACGGCAGCCCGCGCTTCACTTCACGCTGCGCCCGGTCCAACAAGGCGAGCAACCCGCGTCGGGTGAACACGTAGCCGTCACGGCGGTCCTGACCGAGCGTCGTCGCGCCGAGCACGTGGGCGTGCAACCGCGCGAGCCGACGCACGAACGCCAGCAGCAACCGCGGATCGCCCGCGATCAGACACGTCGGTTCAGCGGTCACGCCGGGCAGCACGACCGGCCGCTCGCCAAACAGCGCCTGTCGCAGCATGGCCTCGATGGCCGCCGCGTCGGGTGCCGAGACCTGGATCTGCCGCAGCCACCGGTCCTTGCCAGCAGGCGACAGCGACGAGCGACCCGCGTAGTCGCCCGGGTTCATCGTCGCGAACAGCCGAAAACTCGGGTGCGGACGCAACGCACGGTGGTCATGTTCGGAGAGCGTGAGCGTGGCCGGGCGTTCGAGCAGCGAGTTCAGCCGTTCGACCACCTGCGGCGGCGCGAGGTTCAATTCGTCGAGCACCAGCCACCAGCCATTGGTCACCGCCCGCACCGCGGCGCCGTCCTGCCAGTGGAACCCGCCGCCGGGCGTCGGCACGTAATACCCAACCAATTCCGACGTGTCGGTCTGGCTCGACAAATTGAGGCGAAGCACCGGCTGGTCGAGCAGCGCCGCAAGCAGCAGGATGCCGCTCGTTTTCGTTGAACTCGTCGGACCTTCGAGGAGGCACGGCTCGCCTGCATCGACCGCCGCCGCGAGATCGACCAGTAACCGGCTCGTCTGTACGTCGAGACACATCGCCTCCAGCCAAGAATGGTCCGGCGCGAGCGGATGGCGCGGCCCCGTCGCTTTGGGCAGCCAGACGTGGCCGAGCCGGATGTCGTCGCCCCGCAATTCAACGAGGTTGCCTTTGAATTCCAGCGTCTGACCCCAGCCCACGAACGGGTCGACGTCCACCCTGCGTTCCTCTTCGGGCGCCGGCAGGCCAATGAAGACCGTCATGTCATCTGCCGGCAGGTCGCCGAACACACAGAACGCGTCGTCGGTCAGATCCACCATGCGCCCCGACACGAGGTCGACAAACTCTTGCGGGGCACCACCGAATTGGATGAGGCACTGATCTTCCGTCCTGCCCGCCTGCACCTCGACCGGGCAATCGAGCCACGCCTCCAGATCGGTTCGCACGCGCTGGGTGTCCTCACCGTCCTGCGCACGCAGCACGATACGGCACTTGCGGGCGAAGTCCTGCGCCTGCCGCAGCGCGTCGGACGGTCGCACGAGCCAGAGCGTCGCCTTCTCCTCCCCGTGAGCCTCGCGCTTGCGATCGACGCCACCGCGATCGTCACGCATGAGATCCACTACGCAGCCGAGGACCGCATCCAGCCTTTGCAAGGAATGAGGATCATGCAAAAGCTCGTCGGCAACGAGACGCGTGGCATGCGGCAGGGGCAGCCACTTCGTCGTCCAATCGCTCGATGGCTCCGCGACGAATCCCTCGGCGCACAACAAGTCCGTGACCTGCTGGGCGAATGCCGGGTCGATGCTCAGCACCGTGATCCGGTACCGCGCCTGCCCGACCTCGCCCCAGGGCACGAGCTTGCCGCTGCGCCAGGCGAACAACGGCAACGTCACGCGGACCGCCGACCGGTGCCGCCAGTCACGCACATCCCAATCTGGCGCCGGCATCAGCGGCATCGCCGCGGCGTTCAGGGACAAGCGCTCGAGCCAGCGGGCAACCTCTACATGCACCCGCGCGGCCTGCTCGCGTGCGTCAGGCTGGACGTCCAGCAGCGGCGTCACCTGGAACCGCCGGTCATGCGTAGCGATGTCGCCGCAGTCGATCTTCTCTGCACAACCGCCAAGTTCCAGCACAGCCGTCAAGTCGGGAATGCGCTGCCGGGCTTCGGTGTGAATCGTCACGTGGTCCAGGATCGGCGCCACCGTCGGCAGGAACACGTCTGGCAGGGAGTCCGGCAAATGCACGAGCAGCGTCGGCCGCCCCGACGTCGGGATCGCCTCGCGCACGATCTGCCAACCTTCCAGCCGCGCCGCCCACGCGACGAGCCCACACAACTGAATTGGCACCTGGCGGAACTGCATCGTCGGTCCCACAGAGCGCTCGATTCGGCGCACAATCGGCTGCAAACCGAGCGCCCGGAGCTGCCCTGCCACGGCCTCGCACAGCGCCACGTTGCGGCCATAGACGATGAGCCGCAGAACATCCGGGACCGGCGGCGACACCAATTCGAGGAGCGCGTCGGTCCGGCCCGGCTCGAACGACAGCGCAAGCGGCAGCGGCGAGAGCGTCGTCAGCAGGTCCGTGGCTGCCGCTACAGGCGTGTCGACCGGCAGCCGCAAGCGCGAAAAAATGCCCAGGTCGGCGGGCAGCACCGCCGTGGCGGTGTGGCCGGCAGACTGCAGGTGGTCGCTGACAGTGTGCAAGAAAGGCGGATAGGCGGAGGCGATGTTCACGTGCATGGGGCGCTCCGTAGATGGTTGAGGACGGTCAGCGCAATGCAGACCGAAACCTGACACGCGCGCTCAGACCTGCGGCGCCACGGCCTGCTGCAGCCAGGCGACGGCGCGATGCCCGTCCTGATGCACACTGTCGCGGGCCCGCTTGAGCGTCTGTGACCATTGCGGATGCGACTCCGGGTCCCCCTCGGCAATGCCCAGGCGGCGACGGGCCTCCGAGAAGGCGATCTGCTCGGCGTCCATGCCGTCGCACAAGATCGCACGCACCCAGGCCCGCAACTTCGGCGTCATCCGCTCGGCCAAGGCGAGAATCTTGCGGATCAGGAGCCGCTGCTCGACCCGCCCGTGGTCGTCAATCGCGTGCTCTTCCAGGTCCGCAGGCGACGTCGGATGGGCGCGGTCGTGCTCGCGCTTGTGCTCGTCCGCCACGGCATGCCATGCGCACTTCTGCGCGTAGGTCAGTTCCTCGCCCGGACGGCCGATCGCGTGGCCATCAGCCAGACGCTGGGTCAGCCGGTTGGCCACGAGCCACGCGAGCGGCAGTGCATCGATGGGCTGGCGGTGGCGCCGCTTGTCCTTCAGGCTCAGGGCGATGCCGTGATAGAGCACGTTCCTGACGGCATCCAGACGCTCGGCGTCGGGCTGCTGCTGCCAATGCATGATGGTCCCGGCGAGCTGGATCTGGAGGTCGGACAGCGTGGGAATGTGAGACATAGCGGCTCCTTGCGCGCAGATGCGAGCATCGTGGGTAGGACGATGAATCGGACAACGATGCGGCGTCAGTCCTCAGTCAGCTTGTTCACGACGAGCGTGGCGAGGGCGAGTACGAAGACCAACGGCAGCAGTTCAGCCAGGAGCGTGAACGTGCCGATGCCGACGAGCATGCTGGCGTAGGCGGCGAAGAAGCTGCTGCCGAACCAGGCCAGGAGTCCGAAGAGGGCGGTGAAGAGCGCGCCGCCGGTGGCGATGAGGAACAGGGCGAGCAGGACCTTGTTCATGCGGGCCTCGTGTCCGGCGGTGGTGCCGGGTCGAGGTCGATGGTACGGGCGTTTCCAACTGGTTTGCACAGCGCGAAATCGTATTGAATGTCATGAGATTGGAGCGTGTGGTTGTCTGTGGTTTCTGTAAGCAAATGTAAGGAACTGTCGGTTGACAACGCGGGCGTGGCCGTGAGAGGAAGTTCTTGTCTTCGCCGTGTCAGGAACGTCTTGGCATCGCGGTGATTGCTTCGTGACGGCAATACGGGAGAAAAGCATGTACGTTCCACTGGCACCTGAGCTCGCAGCCCATGTCCACAACCTGTGGTTTCCTTATTTCGGCAACATTCAGAACGCCCGGGTCGCCACACTCGCGATCAACTGTGGCCCGAACGAGGCACAGTCCGACCTGCTCGGGTGGCAAGAAGGTGGCCTGGACATCACGCTGCCGGCAGCAGATGCGTGGCCTGGGCAAGACCTGCATACTCGTCCCACCGGCTACTTCGCCGCACACGCGCTTGGAAGACAGCCGTATGGGTTCTGGAACTTCTTCAATCCTGGAGGAGATGCTGCGGCAAATCCGGTACATCGTGACCACTACTTCAACGGCAACCTTGCGCACTTGGACATGGTTCCGTGGGCGACGCGGCTGAATTGGGGACACAAGGATCTACCAAACAACGTGCGCGACGGGCTGCGGCAAGCCGGAATGCCCGTGTTTCTGGCCGTTCTCGGCCATTCGCCCCATCTCAAGTGCTTGGTTGTCCGGGGCACGTCTGCAGCGAATTTCCTCATGGAAGTGGCGGTGTTGCTCGGCGACAACAACTTCCAACTTGAAGAGTTCGCCCAGTCGCCGCGCCGCAGAGGCAATTACGTGATGAAGCTAGGGCATCTCCAGCTCGGTAACCGCGTGCTTCACGTAGTCTCGCTGAACCAGTTTCACGACGTCAGCGGGGCAGCTGCTCAGATCATCTCTGCCAGCGTGAACCAGCTGCTTGATTAGCGGGCACAAGGACTCATCGTGCGGAAAAATGCCTTGCGCACATCGTCGACACACCCTCTGCGCGTCGACTGGCTCCTGGACGCTGGCGCTTGCCGCCTCGGCCTGACGTTCGCGCCGGGCGCGCCAGTCGACGGCAAGTTGCACACTGTGTTCGGCGGCGTCGAGGCCTCGATCGTGGCGGCGGGGTGATCGCGCACTGCGGCTGCCGGCGTTTGTTCGCGGCACCGGACCCAATCCCATCTTCTGCCGCCCGCCAAGCCCGCAGCCGCAATTTTGTCCACGTGGCCATGCCGCCAGCGGGTCGCTGCCGTACTTGCCCGACGAATCAGGCAGCGCGGGCGGTCTTGAGACGCTCCATCCTCCAGCGGAGCGCTTCCACCGCCGGAAAGAACGCCGCGTCGTTGGCGGCAAGAACCTTCTTGCCCTTGAGTCCCGACAACTCCTCCTCGCCCTTGGAGCGCCGCGGCTCGAGGATCGTGGATGCTTCCCAGATCCCCTCGGGGCTGGGCGCGATCAGGAAGCGGTCCATGGCCCAGTGATGGTTCTTGCACAGCGCGATGCCGTTCGTGGGATGGTCGTTACCGCTGATCTCAAAAGGGATAAGGTGGGCTGCGTCGACAAACGTGAGGTCGTCGATCTGCGGGAGCTTGATGCGAAGACCGCAAGCAGCGCACTGGCAGTCATAGATCTCCAGGATCTTGCGCCGAAAGCCAGCGCTTCGACCGAGACGTGCCTTGGCGTCATCTCCGGGCCCGTCGGCAATATCGGGTTCGGGGACAGAGGCCGCCTCTTCCACGAACAGGGCGCGCAGTTCGGCGCGAGCCTGCGGGAAGTAGCGGTCGAGAACGGCTTCCCGCATGCACAGCCGGTCCGCAGGTTGAATCATCGCAGCGGCAAGCGGCCCCGTGATACGTGCGAAGATCAGACCGCTCTCCGCGTCGCCTGTGGTCGGCGTCGCATTCAAGGGGCGCTCCTCCGGCAACGCGAGGCGCAGCGGATGCCACCATCCTTCGCTCTGGAGGTGGAGGAACGGATACTCCGGCGTGCACCGATCGTCGAGTCTGCGTACGCGCTTGAAATACAAAGCGAATTGCGACCGCAGTTGTTGGCTCCATGGAACGTGATCCGGCGAGGCCTGCCCGCTGGCGATGAGATCGAGCACCGCGAGCAGCATCACCGGCTTGTGCGGCCGCTCATGACGGTCGCTCGCCTGCCCGACGATGCCGACATGCAGGCTGTACATATTCTCTATGGCCGTCGACATGGCACTGGTCATCACGTTCATCGTTCAAGCCCCACGTGCGCGACGTGCACCTGGCGCTGCTTGCCACAGTCGCCAACATCGACGCCTGCGTCGCGTGGACTGACACGGCCGTCAGTTCACTCTGCGCGCCCCAGTGCCGAGCGCCGATGCTGACCACCGCTAAGCGTCTGGTCAAGGTCGCGCTGGCCGCTGCCAGATCCTCTTGGAATCGTGGGTGTTCTCGTCGGAATCGGGTGCCAGATCCGCGCCTGACGACGCCATCCCGCCGGGACGTTCGGGGCGCCGCTCTGGCCCTGTCAAGGATGTGTCTCCTCCACGTGCCCAGAATCGCCGGCGAGTTCCGCCCATACATCGCCAGGCACGGGTCCCGATAGCCGAAACGTCGCCACCATCGGCCCCGTCCCAGCAGCGGCACCAACGGGAGTCCGCGTCGAATGTTCGTGCTCCGTCGCACCCGCCAGCTATTCAACCGCTTACTCATCCACGTCGTCCGCTGTGTCCGCCGCGTCCACCGTGTGCACCGTCCCGAGAGCCGCCCTCGACCATGGCCCCGTCGACGCCCCGCCAGCCGGCTGCAGCTCAGCAAGCAGCTTGTCGTGGTCCTGACAGACCTCCGCGACCAGCCGTGCCGCCGCCGAAGCCCTTGGATCTTGTGCCGGAACATCGGTCCGGCGCGCCCCGAAGAACTCGCCGTGATCAACGGCGTACGGCGCAGGCGGACGGTCAGGGTGGCGGTGTCTCGCCAACCAGCGCGTGAAACGGGCCTCAGCGATGTCGGGGGCATCGCTCGGACCGCTCACGGATTCCGTGATCCAGCCCGGTTCATCGCGAAGCATCTTCACGACGATGCCGCTCGCGGCCTGCGTCGGACCGCTCGCGACGTGTACGGTGTGGTCGATGTTCGTATGCGTCGTCAGGTTCTTGCGCGCGATCCGCGCCAAAAGCCGCGCGTCCTCCACCGACAGATCCTGTGGCGCACCGTGGACGAACCGCGTGTAGTCGTAGAACCCGCCGCGCAGAGCGGTCACCACGGGGTCATCGTCCCAGAACAGCGGGTAAGCAAGGCGCCATTGCGGGTCGAGCAAGCACGGCAGGTGCGGGAAACGCAGCTTGCGGGCGGTCATGGCGCCGCCGGTCGCGTCGTCGATGGTCGTCTCGGCGCCGAGCGCTACCGCAACTTCGTCCCGCAGAAGCGTCGCGATGACGATTCGCACGTGTGCACGCTGGGCTTCGGC
Organism: uncultured Enterobacteriaceae bacterium; assembly: GCA_964356325.1. Taxonomy (GTDB): domain Bacteria; phylum Myxococcota_A; class UBA9042; order UBA9042; family UBA9042; genus CAYHHL01. The sequence continues at coordinate 18,163 of CAYHHL010000114.1, forward strand.
AGCCGCGCGCAGTTCCTCCACCACGATGCCGAGCCGCTCCGCCTGCTCCGCGTCGGTGCCGCGTTTCTGTGGATCGCGATCCAGCCAGCACGACGCCATCGCGGTCAGGGTCCGAATCGCCTCGACGAGTTCCTCGCGCGACGGGCC
>CAYHHL010000115.1:0-13731 GCA_964356325.1 uncultured Enterobacteriaceae bacterium
ATCTCGCCCACTTCGAGTCCGACTTGCGGCGACGCCGGAGGTGATGTCATGGCAGGAACCGCGAAGGATCTTTGTGCAATCTGTGGCGGCCCTTGCGTCCTGGGCACGACGACATCCACGACGGACTTCGGCGACGCTCTGATCGTCGTGCGCAGCGTGCCGGCCCAGGTCTGCCAGCAGTGCGGTGAGGCTTGGATCGAGCACGCCGCAGCCGTTGAACTCGATCGCATCGTCGCGCAGGCTCGCGGGCGCGGCGTGTCCGTCGAGATCGTGACCATGGCAGCATGATCAGGACCAAGGCCAACTACTCCACATCCAGCTTGTTCCCCGGCCGCACATGCCGCGGCCCCCGCGTCTCGCCCATGTCCACCGCGCGCCGCACCGCGTCCCGGCCGAACTTCAGCCGCAGGGCATCCGTCGCCGCATCCAACCGCGCGTGCTTCTTGCGATCCCCGTCCGCGAACAGATCACCCTGGACCAGCGCGCCCACCTCGCGCAGATCGAACGCGCCCACGCCGATCAGCCGCATGGGCACGCTCAGGTCGAACGCCGCCAGCAGCGCACACGCCGCCGCGTAGAGATCGCCCGCGTGGTGGGTCGGCACCGCCAGCGTGGTCTGGCGCGTGTGCAGGGCGAACGTGCTCGTCTTCAGTTTGACCCGCAATCCGCGTGCTTGCAGTCCACTGCGGCGCAACCGCCCCGCGACCCGATCGGCGGCCTGCAGCAGGTGCGGGCGGATCGCCGCGGCCCCGCGCACGTCCTCGTCCAGCGTCTCCTCCGCCGACAGCGACGTCGCCTCGCGGTCGCCCACCACTGGCCGCGTGTCATCGGCATGGGCCAGCGCCCACAGGTGCGGCCCGAGCGAGCCCAGGTGCCGCCGCAGCCACGACGGATCGCTGGCCGCCACGTCGGCAATCGTGCGTAAACCCAGATCCTTCAAGCGCTGCTGACCCTTGGCACCAACGCCCCACAGCCGGCTGATCGGCAACTCGGCCAGGAACGCCACCTGCTGATCCGCGGGCACCACCAGCAGACCGTCGGGCTTACGGATGTCGCTCGCCACCTTCGCCACGTACTTGCACGCCGCCACGCCGACCGAGGCATTGAGCGCGGTTCGCTGCCAGATCGCGGCCTTGAGCGCCCGGCCCATCGCCTCGGGCGGCCCGAACAGGCCCTCGCTGCCCGTCATGTCCAGGAACGCCTCGTCCAGCGACAGCGCCTCGACCCGCGGCGAGAACTGCGCGAACACGTCCATGATCTGCTCGGACACCTCGGCGTAGCGGGCCATGCGCGGCTCGACCACGATGGCGTGCGGGCACTTGCGCAGGGCCAGCCCCATCGGCATCGCGCTGCCCACCCCGTACGGACGCGCTTCGTAGCTGGCGGTCGCGACCACACTGCGCGGACTCCGACCGCCGATCAGCAGCGCTTTGCCGCGCAATTCCGGACGATCGCGCTGCTCCACCGCGGCGTAGAAGGCGTCCATGTCAGCGTGCAGGATGATGCGCGGCCAGCGCGGCGGGTTTTCCATGGCCTGCCCAACCTACCAGTGCCGCGGCGGCGAGGCTACCGGCATCCGCCGCCTTGATGGAAGATCGCCTTCTGCTTGCAGATGAAATCCTGGCATGACATCCTTGCAGGTGAAGGAGGGGTCATGGCCAAAGCAGCGTCCCGCGCCGACACGAACCTGGACCCGGCAGCTGTGGCCACCAAAGCCGTCATCCGCTCGGCGGCCTTGCTTGCGCTTTCGCAGCAGGAATTGGCCCAGATCCTCGGCGTCAGTCCGGCGACCGTTTCGCGCATGGCTGTCGGGCAGCGTGTATTGCAACTTGGCAGCAAAGAAGGCGATTTCGCCATGCTGCTCGTGCGCGTGTTTCGCAGCCTGGATGCCCTGGTCGGTGGTGATGCGGCAAAAGCGCAAGCGTGGCTGAGCCACGAAAACGTCCACCTCGGTGGCAGGCCGCAGAAGTTGCTGCGGCGCATCGACGGCATCGTCCACGTCGCCGAGTACCTGGACGCCATGCGGGCAAAGCTTTAGATGTCGGACATTTGGACCGCCTGTGACGGAGCCCGCCAGGTCCAACGGCGGGTGTTCGAGGCGTGGCGTGTCGTCGAGGCGCAACACGTAGTCGCCACCCGCAAGCTGGTCGACAGCAACGCGGAGCAGGAAGTGCTGGAGGCCTTGTTGGACGACGCCAAGCCCGCACTGCCATTGGACCCTGCCCTGCGCACCCTGCACTACCTCCTGTTCACGCCGTTCCGCTACCCGCCCCTTCGCCGCGGCTCGCGTTTTGGCACTAGCCATGAGCGCAGCCTCTGGTTCGGCTCGTTGGCGCGGGAGACCGCGTTGGCAGAGCGAGCGTACTACCGCCTGCTGTTTCTGGCCGGTACGACGGCACGGATCGAGCCACTGCTGACCGAAGAGACTGTTTTTCGTGCAAAAGTAGATTCCGTGCGGTTCATCGACCTGACGGTGGCCCCGTTTGCCCAGCACGAAGCGAGCCTCTCGTCGCCCTCCAGCTATGCCGATTCGCAGCCACTCGGGGCTGCCATGCGGGCGGCAGGCATCCAGGCCTGTCAGTTCATCTCTGCGCGCGACCCTCTGCGTGGCGGCAACATCGCGTTGTTCGAAGCGGTATTTGCCTCGCCCAAGCCGATTGGGCCAGAGACGTGGTCGTGCAGCACGCAGTCGAAGATCGTGGAGTTCCGCAATCGCTTCCTGGGCTTGAGCTTGGAGTTCCCCCGAGCGTCCTTCGAGGTCGGCGGCTTGCTGCCACAGCCGGGAATTGGTTGATTTCTTTGGATGAGGACGAGTAAGGAACGAGTTTGTGGACGCCATGCCGAAGTCAGAACAGCCGCCTCAGCCCTGGACTGCCCTTCGCCGCGGCGGCGTCGCCAGGCAGGTCGATCGGCCCGTCGTCGTCCACGTCATCTTCGTTCGCCGCGCAATACGCCCAATCGAAAGCCTGCGCTGAGCCTGCCGAACGGTCGTCCCAGAGCCAGGTCCCGCGGACGCGGGAGGCGGCGCATGGATCGGCAGAAAGCTCATCCCTGTCGCACACTTCTTGTCACGTTCCTGCTATTTGGCGCGAGCGATACGCAAGCCGAGGCGCTACCGGCCGTCGAACTCGTGCCAAGCAATTCCCAACTGTTTCACAACAGCCCGCACAGTACCCTGCTTCAGGTCGCGCGGCCCCCAGTCCGGAACGACGGTACCCGTACCCGTCACAGGATTGCGCCACTTGCAGTGCGAACCACCGCTATGTCGCGGCACTTCGATGCAGCCGAGTGCCCGCAATCGTCGGGCGACTTCTGCGTACTTCACGGCTGCGTAACCAGCCCTTCGAACCAGATCGGCGACTGCGCCGGTTCCACGGTCATGGCAGGCATCGGCTTGCCGAGGTCCGCGTACAATTCGCGCACGGCCGCCACGGCGTCCTGCACGTTGGCGAGGGCCTCTTCGACGGTATCGCCTTCGGTCACGAGTTCTGGCAGCACCGGGCACGTCACCGTGTAGCCACCTTCAGGCTGCGGCGTCAGGACGAAAGGCAGCTTGAACAAAGTTGACATGATGTGCTCCAGAGGGCGCGTCAGCGCCAAGCCGGCTGAGCATACCACTGGCGTCGTGCGCGGCGCGAGGGAAGTCGGACCGGCGCCTGGATGGGCCTGACCCGCGCCGCTTCAATAGATTTCGAACCGCATGGGCACCCCCAGGTCAAACGCCGGCAGCAGCGCGCAGGCCATCGGCCACACCAGCTTGCCCGCGCGCCGCCGCTCCGGTAGCTTGCGCCGCCCTTGCGGAATCGTGCCATGCCAACGTCTGAACAGCCGCCGCAGCCCTGGACCGAACGCCCGGCGGTGTTCTGGACCGTGCTCCTGGCCCTGTGCGCGCTGCAGCTGGTGCCAATCTGGGCGGTGCGCTGGCTGCCGATGGGCGATCTGGGCGGTCACCTCGAACTCATGGATATCATGGCGCGGCACGGCGATCCGGCGACGCTGTTCACCCAGACCTACCACCTGCCGCGCGGTCTGCAGCCCAACACCGTCGCGCTGTGGCTCGCGCACTGGCTGCCGGGCCTGGGCGCGCTTGTGGTCGCCAAGCTGCTCATGTCCGCGTACGTGCTCGGGTTGCCGGCCTCGCTGGCGGCGCTGGCCAAGGCGTTCGACCGGTCGCCGTGGCTGGCGCTGCTGGCCTTGCCGCTGACCTGGAACGCGCTGGTCAACGTCGGCTTCCTGAACTACTTCATCGCCTTGCCGCTGCTCCTGGCGACCATCGCGCTGGCGGCACAGCTGGGGCGACACGGCGGCCGGTGGCGGCTGTTAGGGCTGACCGCGTGCCTGGCACTGCTGTTCTTCTGCCACGTGCTGGCCCACCTGATCGCCCTGGGCATGGCGGCGTTCACCCTGGCGTGGTTCCTGCCGTCCTGGCGCAAGGCCTGGCGATTGCTGGCGATCGTGCCCGCGCTGCCCCTGGCTGGCTTCTGGGCGTACCGCAAGTTCGTGGCGCTGGAATCCACCGAAACGGGGCGGACTTTCGCGCAAGCGGGCGGCGGTCTGGACCTGGCTTTCCTGCCCAAGTCCGCGCTTGTGGAGCAGATGCCGACCTGGGGCATGCGCTTCTTTCGCGACAAGAGCGACGACAAGGCGTTTCTCGCACTCGCGGCGATCTGGCTGGTGTGGCTGGCCGTCGGGGTGTGGCAGCGGCGCCATGACCACAACCGCAAGCTGAAGTGGCAGGACTGGGGCGTGGAAGTCCTGACGCTGGGCTGTCTTGTCGCGTATTTCGTGCTGCCGACGCACATGAGCGAGATGGACGTCATCACCGAGCGCGTGGTCGTGCAGATCCTCCTGCTGCTGGCCGCCTGGCCGCGGATCCGTTTCGTGGGCCGGACGGCGTGGCTGCTGCTGCCGGCGATCGGCTTGAGCGCCTTGTTTTCGCTGGTGGTCCTGACGCACTTCCAGCAGTTCGAGCGCGAGGATCTGGACGGTCTGCCCACGGCGCTGGAGCAACTGCCACCGCGCACCAAGCTGGCTTACCTGCTGTGGCACCACGAGAATGCGGTCACTTACATGGGTCCGCTGTGGCACCTGCCGCGCGCCATCTTCGTGCTGCACACGGGCGGCCTGACCGACGACAGCTTTGCCGCGCGGCCCTATACCCCAGTGCAATACCGCGCCGGCCAGACGCCCGTGCAGCTGAGTGGTGATTTCACCCACAATGCCAAGCTGTTCGACTACGACTTCGTACTGGTGCGCAGCCAGTCGGCGCCGACCGCGGCGTTGGCGAGTCCGGACCTGAAGCAGCGCTGGCAGCGCGGCGAGTGGTGGCTGTTCGACGTGCTGCGCGATCGGCGCAAAGCCCTGCACGGCTGGAGCCACGGTGGCAGCGGCGGCACCGAACGGTACTGGGACTGTCCGAAAGGCGAGGCACTGACCGGGATTGCCGTGCAGGTCGACGGTGGCCTCGTGCGCAGCCTGGCCGGCAGATGTCAGGGCCGGGGCGGCGGCGGACCCGCGTTCGGCCAAGGTGGCGGCAGCAGCCACGTGCTGAATTGTCCTGAAGGTCAGCGGGTCATCGGCTTGCAGGGCCGCAGCGGCGCGGCGGTGGACGCGGTCGGCCTGGTCTGTGCCTCGGTCGATGGCCAGGTCAGCGAGATCGAAGCGGTCGGCGGCGCGGGTGGCCATCGCTTCGAGCGGCGCTGCGCGGCCGGCGAGGTCGCGGTCGGCATCCAAGGTCGCTTCGGCGCGTGGGCCGACGCGGTCGGTCTGGTGTGCGGCAAGCTCCCGTAACTACAACGACTGAAGCGGCGATCGCCTCAGCGGCACCGCGTCACCAACTGACTACCACCTTGCCATTGCCGGAGTTGATCGCCGGCGTATGCGTGCCGCCCGACACGCCAGAGCGGATGTAGCTGGTGCCGCCGGTCGACGCGTTGCCGTTGCCGGAGTTGCCGCCGTCATAGCCGCCGCCGCCGCCCGACGTGAAGTTGCCGTTCATGCTTGAACCGCCGCCGCCGCCGAAACCGCCGTTGCTGCAGTTGGGTTCATTGACCGGGTAGCGCGTGCCGCCAGCGCCGCCGTTGAGGAACGACTTGCCGCCGCCGCCTGCCGGGTTGCCGTTGTTGGTGAAACCGCCGCCACCGCCGCCGGTGTTGTAGGCCGCGCCGCCATTGCCCACGCCGCTGGTCGCCAGCACGGTGCTCTGGCCTGTATTGGCCCAGCTGGAGTAGCCGCCACCGCCGCCGCCAGCGACCAGCCAGGCCGTGCTGCCCAGCGCCACGAAGCTGCCACCGCCGCCGCCGCACGGATAGGGCGCCGACGCCGCCTGCTGGCCGACCAGGATCGACACGGTCGCGCCCGGCGTCACAGCCAGGGTGCCTTCGACCTTGGCGCCCTTGCCCCCCAGGCTGCCTCCCGTTGACGTGCCGCCTTGCGCGCCCCAGACCTGTACGGTCAACGCCTTGGCGCACGATGGCACGACGAACGCGTCGATCTTGCCGGAATAGTTGAACGTCTGCGAACCGGGCGTGCAGTCGGACTTGCAACTTCCGGCCAGGCAGGACTGGCCCGCACCGCACACCGCGCCGTCGGCGACCGGGGGATGCAAGCAACCTTGCGTCGGATCGCACTGATCGAGCGTGCACGCATTGCCGTCGTCGCAAGCCACCGCGCTGCCCGCGCACTTGCCGCCACTGCACGCGTCGCCCGAGGTGCAGGCGCTGCCGTCGTCGCACGGCCCCGAGGCGGCGATCTGCTTGCAACCACTGGCCTTGTCGCAATCGTCCTGCGTACACGGGTTGCCGTCATCGCAGGCCACCGCCTTGCCGCCGCAGATGCCGCCGCCGCAAGTGTCCTCTGTGGTGCAAGCGTTGTTGTCGCTGCAATTACCAGCGGTTGCGGAGTAAGTGCAGCCCTTGACGACGTCGCACAGGTCCTGGCTGCAGGCATTGCCGTCATCGCAGGACACGGCCTTGCCGCCGCACAGGCCGCCGCCGCAGGTGTCCTCGGTGGTGCAAGCGTTGTTGTCGTTGCAATTGCCAGCGGTTGCCGAGTAGGCGCAGCCCTTGACGACGTCGCATGCGTCCTGCGTACAGACATTGCCGTCGTCGCAAGCAACCGGCACGCCGCCGCACAGCCCGCCCGCGCCACAACTATCGTTTTTCGTACAGGCATTGGCGTCGTCGCAGGCACCGCTGCCGGGCAGGTGCGTGCAGCCGGTCTTGACGTTGCAGCCGTCACTGGTGCAGGGATTGCCGTCGTCGCAGGAAGCCGAATCGCCCTTGCACGTGCCGCCGCTGCACACGTCGCTTTGCGTGCAGGCGTTGCCGTCGTCGCACTTGGACGTGCCGGGGGCGTGTGTACAACCGCTCTTGCTGTCGCAGGAATCGTCGGTGCAGGGGTTGCCGTCGGCGCAATCGACCGGCTTGCCCACGCAACTGCCGTCCTGGCAGCCGTCCTGACCGGTGCAGACCAGACCGTCATCGCAGGCCGTGCCCGCCACTTGCGCGGTGAACTTGCAACTGCCGTCCAAGATGTTGCACTTCGCCACGGTGCAGGCGTCGCCAGAGCTGCATACCTTGGCCTTGCCCGGCGCGCAGCCGCCACCTGCGCACAAGTCGCCGATCGTACAAGGGTTGCCGTCGTTGCAGGGCACGTTGGCATCGACGTACTGGCAGCCCAGCGCGGGATTGCACGAGTCGTCACTGCACGGGTTGCTGTCATCGCAGGCGACTTGCTTGCCCTTGCACTTGCCCGCGATACAACCGTCGTTCTGCGTACATGCGCTGCCGTCACTGCACGCGCTGCCGGCGTCGGCGGCTTCGAACACGCAGGCGCCGGTTTTCGGGTCGCAGGTGTCGATCGTGCAGGCATTGCTGTCGTCGCACACGATGGCCTGACCGGCCGCGCACTTGCCCGCCGCGCAGACATCGCCTTGGCTGCACGCGCTGCCATCGGCGTCGCACGCCACACCGTCGGCGGCCGTGGTCGTGCAACCCTTTGCCACGTCACAGCTATCGTTCGTGCACGGGTTGCCGTCGCCGCACGCCACCGGCTGGCCGGCGACGCACACACCGCCGACGCAGGCATCGCCCTGGGTGCAGGCACTGCCATCGTCGCACGCCGCACCGCTCGCCGGCGTGTGCAGGCAACCGGCGCCGCCGCCGCAGGTATCTGTCGTGCATGGGCTGTCGTCGCTGCAAGGCACGCCGTCGGTCTTGCCGTCGCAGTCGTCGTCCACGCCGTTGCAGACCTCGGCCGTCGGCTCGGGCGCGCTGCATGCGGACAGGCCGGTCGCTTCGCACGTACGCAAGCCTTTGCAGCTCGCGGACTTGCCGTCGGCACCGAGGTGATCCTGGGCGCAGGTCGTCTGCAGTTTCTTGGCGCTCGCCGCCGCCGAGCACGGGCAGGTGCCAAAGCCGGCGCCGCCCGCGTCATCCAGCTTCACGCACTGCTCGACCGAAGCGCCTTCCACCGCCGTGACCGATTTGCAGCCGTAGCCGGTGGGACAGCCCGAACCACACGGCGAGCCGCAATAGCTGCCCTGCTTGCCCTGGGCGACACAGACAGCGTCGGTAATACCAAGACTTGCGCAGTCCTTGCTGGAGGCGCACGGATCGCACAGGTGCAAGAAGCGCGGCATGCAGTAGCTGGTCAAGTCGGTACCGGCGGTCACGGGCACGCAGGCAAAGCCCACGGGACAACTGTCCACGCAGGTCGCGGCGCACACCTTGCCGTTGGCGCCATCGATGCACAACGCAGCCTGGCAGTTGCCATTTTCGCTGCACGGACAGCCAGCGCCGCCTGGACAGACCGGCGCGACGTCCAGTGGGGCGGCCGTATCCACCTGCGTTTGAACGTCGCCGATCGGTGCGGTCGTGTCCAAGGCCGGGGCATCGGCCACCGCGCCCAGATCCGAACCGAACAGCGGCGCGGCATCGGCAACCACGTCGGCGCCTATCGTCGCGGGCACTGGACCCACCGCCGGTGTCGAGGAACACGCCGCCAGCCACAGCGCCGCAGCCATCGCCCAACCACTTGAAATCACGAGCGCGCGCGTCTTCATGTCACCACCCTTGGCTGCTCGCTCCCGCGGGTCGGAGCGTCGGCTGGCGGTCACTCGCCCAGCTTCATCGCTGCAGTGTGCCCGGAGCCACGGCGGCATGCCAGTGGGACACCGCAGTCGCCGGGCCGCGCCGGACCGCGTGCAAAGTTCCCGGCCTCCGGCGTTGAGCGAGGTAGAGCTCAGGTCCGGTCGGCATGATCTGAAAGGCAACCCGCCTCGCCCCGGCCTCGCGCCGGAAGGAACGCGCCATGGGCAGCGGATTCCGACTCGGCCGCATCGCCGGCATCGATCTCATGGTCGACTGGAGCGTCGCCGTCATCGTCGTGCTGGTCACGGTCAGCCTGGCCGGCAACCTGTTCGTCACGTGGCACCCCGATTGGTCCGCGGCCTTGTCGTGGCTGGTGGCGCTGACCGCGGCGCTGCTGCTCCTGGCGTCGATCCTCGTGCACGAACTGTCGCACGCCCTGGTCAGCGGCAAGATGGGCACGCCGGTGCGCCGCATCACCTTGTTCATCTTCGGCGGCGTCGCGCAAATCGACGACGAACCGAAGTCCTGGCAAGCGGAGTTCTGGACCGCCATCGTCGGGCCGGTGACCAGTGTCGTGCTCGGGATCATCATGCTGGTGGTCGGCCAACTCGTTGCCGGGCCGCTTGAAATCGATCCGCAGGCGCCGCAGATCGCCCTGGCCCGCGTCGGTCCGCTGGGCACGCTGCTGCTGTGGCTGGGCCCGGTCAACCTCGTGCTCGGCGCGTTCAACATGGTGCCGGGCTTCCCCTTGGATGGCGGACGCGTGGCGCGGGCGCTGCTGTGGGCGAGCACCGGCGACTTGCGCAAGGCGACGCGCTGGGCCTCGCGCGGCGGTCAGGCGTTCGCGTGGCTGCTCATGGCGTGCGGTGGCGCGCTCCTGCTTGGGGCACGATTACCCTTGTTCGGCGCGGGTTTCGCCAACGGCTTGTGGCTGATCTTCATCGGTTGGTTCCTCAACTCCACGGCGATCGCCAGCTACCAACAACTCCTGGTCCGCCAGGCGCTCGAGCACGTGCCGGTGGCGCGGCTGATGCGTCCGGACGTCACCGCCGTGCCACCGCAACTCGACGTCCAGACCTTGGTCGACGGCTACTTCATGCGCTCGGATCAACACGCGTTTGCTGTGACGGAGGGCGCTCAGCTACTCGGCCTGGTGGCGATGCCGGACCTGCAGAAGGTGGCGCGCGAGCTGTGGCCGAGCACGACGGTGGCCCAGATCATGACGCCGGCGAGCCAACTGGCGCTGGTCACGCCGGAACAGGACACCATCGAGGCCATGCGCGCGCTGGCCAACCGGGACGTCGCGCAGCTGCCGGTGGTGGATCACGGCGTGTTCAGGGGCCTGCTGCGGCGCGACGACATCCTGAAGTGGCTGTCAGTGTCCGGGCTTGGCTCGCCGATCAGCCATCGGTAGCGCGCTCGTGCTCAACGGCAAGGCTTGCTCTTGGCCTCGGCCTCGTCTGTCGTGCGCCACTGCTCGCTCGCCTCGCGAAAGCACACGGCCTGGTAGAAGCGGCCGTCGTTCATCCACTCGGTCTGCATGCCGGTCTTCTTGCCACCGATGAAGTTCATCTCGACCTTCTTCTTGCCATTGTCGAAGTACCACGTGTGCTTGCCGTCTGTCTTGCCGGCCCGGTAGGCGATCTCCTCTTTGGGCTTGCCGTTGTCGAAGAAATACACGGTCATGCCATCGCGATCGCCGTTCTTCCAGCTGCTTTCCTCGGTCTTGCGGCCGGCCTTGTCCCATTCGTGGAACTCGCCGTCCTTCTTGCCGTCCTTGTAGTCGACCTCGGCCGACTTCTTGCCGTCCTTGTTCCACTCCAGGTGCCGACCTTGCTCCTTGTCGTCCTTCCAGTGGCTTTCCTCTTTCTTCTGGCCGTTGTCGTGCCACAGCGTGCGCAACCCCTCGCGCTTGCCCTGCTTCATGCGCGTTTCCGCCTTCTTCTGGCCGTTGTCGTGCCAGAAGATCCACAGGCCTTCCTTGTTGTAGTTCGGGAAGTAGCAGTACCTTTCCGTACGGGTCTTGTGCAGTTGCGTCCCGGGCCCGCAGGTGTCCAGATCCGCCTCGGACGGCGCGGGCGGCTTGGGCGGTTCGACCGGCGCCACGTACGGCGGCTTCTTGGCCAGCGCCGGAGCGGTGGTCAGCAGGATGAAAAGCACGGAACAAACCAAGGACTTCCAGCGCGCGAGCATGATGCCTCCGGGGCGATGACGGGGCGGCAGGGTCGCACAATCGCCGTCGGTTGTCATGGCACTCGGCGCCGCGATGCTCTACCCTGGCGGCTGTCTTGGCAGACCCGCGTCCGGAGGTTGTCTTGCAGCGCCGTATCTTCCTGAAATCACTTGCGTTGACTGGCACTGCCCTGGCGTTGCCGCGCGTTTCCCTGGCTTCGAGCGACTTCGACGGGCCGATCCATTGGCAAAGCTGGGACGCCGCCCAAAAGGCAGCCGCCGCGCGCAAGAAGGGCATCTGCCTGATGTTGTACGCGGACTGGTGCCCGCACTGCCGGGAACTGGCGCCGGCCTGGAAGGACCCCGAGGTGGTCAAGCTGGCCAAGGGCTTGGTGATGGTGCACCAGAACGTCGACGAGCGGCCGGAATGGCTCGCGCGCAAGTTCGGCAACCTGGGCAGCTACATCCCGCGCATCTTCTTCCTGCGCGCGGACGGCAGCGTGCAGCTCGAGATCACCAGTGGCAATCCCAAGTTTCCGTACTTCTACCAGCCGCAGCACCTCGACGCGCTGCGGGCGAGCCTGGCCAAGGCGCAGGGCTTGAAGGTGGCGAAGGGTTGAGCTGTTCGGGGAGGGCGGGCTGGAAGCCCACCCCTACATCTGGCCGGCCGAGTAGTGCGCGTGCGCTGGTCGGTACCCGTTCAAACGCTTTGAGCTTGACCACAAGGCCTGCAGCTGTTACGCGCCAACTGTCCGAGAGTCCACAGGACCGGACGGAGGCCCCATGCGCAGCAGTCCCAGCCGTTCCGCCCTGTTCACCCTGTGCGCGTGCCTGACCGCCCTGTGGGCCGCGCCTGGCCACGCCGTGACGCCCACCACGCTGGCGATCGACGGCGCGGTGACTTCGGTCTCGGGCGGCCCGGCGGCCGATGGCGTCTACCCGGTCACCTTCTCACTGTTCAAGGCCGAAGCCGGCGGCCAGGCGATCTGGACCGAACCGGTGGCGGCCATCACCGTCAAGGCGGGCGGTTTCCACGGCGTGCTCGGCGTGCAAGTGCCGGTCAAGCCTGAACTCCTGGTCGACGGCGCCTGGCTCGAAGTCAAGATCGAGCCCGACCCCGCCCTGCCGCGCGTGGCCTTGCGCAGCGTCGCGTATGCCTTGCGTGCGAGCCGCGCCGACGCCCTGGACTGCAGCGGTTGCATCGGCGCTGCGCAACTCGACGCCGCGGTCCTGCAGCCGTTCGCCAAGTCCGCGTCCTTGGCCAAGGTGTCCAGTTCGGGCAACTACGCGGACTTGCTGGGTACTCCCAAGCTGGCCGACGTCGCGACCACCGGCAGTTACGGCGACCTCAACGGCACGCCCAAGTTCGCCGCGGTCGCCGCGAGCGGGGCCTACGCCGACTTGACTGGCGCGCCGACCCTGGCCAAGCTGGGCACTTCTTGCGGTTCTGGCTTGGTAATCAAGGGCTTGAAGGTCGACGGTTCGTACGAGTGCGTGGTCGCGATGGACCCGAGCGCGCTGCCACCCGACGGTCTGGACGAGATCAGCAACAAGCTGCTGACCAACCAATTCGTCGAGGTGGCGGCGAGCAGCGGGCCTGTGGATTTGCTCGACAATGTGCCCGGCGGCACCACCGCGACCATCGACGTGCCCGACCTGGGCCTGGCGCAGAAGCTGACCGTGACCGTCGATCTGGTGAATTCGGACCTTTCGACGCTGAAGGTGACGCTGCTCGATCCGGCCGGCGCCGCATACGTGCTGTGGGACAAGACCGCGCCGGGCACGGAACTGAAGAAGACCTTTGCCGATCCGGACAAGCTGGTGAGCGGCGACCTGGCGCTGTGGAACGGCAAGAATCCCAAGGGTAAATGGAAGCTGGTGGTGGTGGACAGCGCGTTCCTGAACAACACGGTGGACGGCAAGCTGAACAGTTGGAGCGTCAACGTCGCCACGCTGTCGAGCAAGAAAGTCGCGGCCAACGGCACGCTGCTGACCAACGCCGGGCTGAAGTTGATGCTGGCGGACAGCGCGCCCGTGGTCTGTGACGCGAGCCAGTTGGGCTTCTTGTACCTGGATACCAAGGAGAAGGCGCTGGAGGTGTGCAACGGCCAGTCCTGGTACCCGATTGCGATCACCGCCTGGGGCACGCAAGCCAACCCCGCGCTGCACTGCAAGGATCTGCTGGCCAAGCAACCGTCGGCCAAGGACGGCCTGTACTGGATCGACCCCAACGGCGGCGCCGCGGCCGATGCGTTCCAGGCCTACTGCGACATGGCCGATGGCGGCGGCGGCTGGACACTGGTGGCGCGCATGACCAACGGCTGCATGACCGACGGCGCGGGCGCGGTGGCGACGCTGACCGGCCCTGGGCAGGCGTCGTGCGGCAAGTTCTCCGACACCGTGATCAACCAGATCCGCACCGCTTCGGGCAGCGACGGCGTGTTCTGGGGCTGGCACGACGGCAGCG
>CAYHHL010000115.1:13831-18054 GCA_964356325.1 uncultured Enterobacteriaceae bacterium
TATTTGCGGTAGGAGGCTGGAGCGCCGATCTGGAAACCAACCGCCGCGCCACGCATCAACGATGCCTGCAAGCGTGCCCCGTCTGTTACGGCCAATCTGCCTGTTGCGCAGTTGCGCACGATCCAGTTGCTAGGCATTGGCCATTAACGCAGGCCAAATCGGCCTGGCATGAACTGGGATACGGACTTCCAGCGCACGTCCGATTGGAGCAAACACCCATAGAATTCGGAGGACCGACGATCGGCCATCGCGTCCATGGGGTGCTGACTGACGCTGCCATGATCGTGCATTGAACGCTGATGAACTTGCAGTCGCAAACCGAACCACAGCTGCGATCGAACTTGGCCTTGCATTGGGCGTCGTATGGCGGCGGTCCGTAAGATTGGTCGGCCGCAGCCGCTGGATACTGCTTGTACAGCCATTTGATCCAATCGCCCGACTGAGCCGGGTTGCATTGGAAGCCGGAAGTACCCCCATCCGTTCCTCCGGAATCAGTCTCCAGACCAGGGTCGCCTACGATGTCGGCAGTCGAAGTAGCGTCGGCGTCCTGCAGAAGCCCCGCTGATGAGTCATTCTCGTTCACGGGCAGCCCCGAGCCCGTTGCCGAACCGGCACACGCGGTGAAGCAAGACCAGCAGATCACAGCGCAGCCAAGCAGCATTTTCGTGGACATGGGAACCTCGTTTTCTTCAGCTCTGTACGAGCGCCGGCCCAGGCTCATCCGGCCCGTGAAGGGGGCAGTCATCGCTTCCTTGGTGTCTGCCGTCTTGGTGTCTGTGGCTTCTGAAGCTGTTTCGCGACCTTCTCGAAGTCTGCGTCGACGGCGCGTGGGCGGGCATCTTGCGAGGCATGGTAGCGCGCATGCTCGAGTTCCGCCTTGGCCTTCGCGGTGTCGGCGGAAATCTTCCCGGCGTGATCTAGCAGCTTGCGCCCCGTGATCTTCAGGAACTCACCGAGCTTCGTCACCCAGTCCTGCATCGTCATGGGCTTGCGCTCGAGCGCCTGCAACTCGGCGTACTCGATGTAGAGGTTCACGATGCGATTGAGAACCTGAAGCTCTTCCTCGGTAAGGTAGTTCTTGGCGATGGCAGCGTCCTCTTTGCGGACGATCCCACCAGGGCGGGTGGTGAGGAGCCCCATGAACGGCTTGTCGGCGTCGGCGCGGGCATGAATGATCTCAGCGGCGGTGTGTCCGTGGGTCGCCCAATGCATCTTGTTCTGGACAGTGGCGAAGAATCGCTGCGAGGATTCGGCGTCGGGCGTGTAGTCCACGCTCGTGGCGTAGATATCCAGCACCTTCTGGTAGAAGCGTCGCTCGGACGAGCGGATGTCGCGAACGCGCTCCAATAGCTCGTCGAAGTAGTCGAGCTGGCCTGGACCGGGCGGGTTCTTGAGTCGCTCGTCGTCCATGGTGAAACCCTTCACCAAGTACTCGCCCAGGCGCGCCGTCGCCCACTGCCGGAACTGGGTGCCGCGCTGGCTGCGCACGCGGAAGCCCACGGCAAGGATGGCGGCGAGGCCGTAATGCAGGACCATCCGCGAGACCTGCCGCTGCCCCTCTGCGCGAACCATTAAGTAAGGCTTAATAGTTGCCCCCTCCTGAAGCTCTCCCTCCTCGAAGATCGCTTTCAGGTGGAGGTTGATGTTCGGGACTGAGGTCTGGAACAGCTCGGCCAACTGCGCCTGCGTGAGCCAGATCGTCTCATGCTCGAACCGGCACCGGATGCGCGTCTGACCGTCCTCGGTCTGGTAGAGGATGAGCTCGGACTGGGGCGAAGGCTGGTTGGTCATGCGGTAGCCTCGACGAAACGGTTGGCGTTCGTTGCGTCAAAACCAAGCCCCCAACCCAACCCCACGCAACTCCGGCCCGACCACCGGCGCCAAGGTCCACAGCACCTCGGGCGCAAGGCTCGGCGCCCGCTTGGATTCCTCGTACGCGCCCGGGTGACGCAACCGCCATTCCTCCAGGCTCGCCTTGCTATCCGCACGGCGCATGTGGCCCAGCAGCGCCACGGTCAAGCCCGCCGCGGCCAGGCTCGAGGTCACCACGAACGCGCCCTGGTTGCTCTGGCGCGTCAGGCCGTTGGCGTTGGACGAACTGGTCAATTCGCCGAACACCGCCGTCGCGCCGATGCCGAACGCGATCCAGCCGCACACGATCAGCGCGCCACCGGTGGTCTCGGGCCTGGGATCGCCCGGCTCCAGTTCGGCCTCGTCGTATTCCTCGGCGATTGGCGCGGGTGGGGCAGGCGGCAACGCGGCGGGCGGCGCGGGCGGGACCGGCTGGGCATGCGCAACCGGCGATACCAGCCCTGACGCGATCACGCAAGCTAGCGTCTTCTGGAGCATTCCGAGCCTCATCGCGTGCCTCCCATCCCCAAGCCGTCCAACCGTGCCGATGCGGATCGCAAGCGCTGCGTCCTATCAGATTCCGCACTTGGCGCGCAACGTCTTCACTTCGCCGGTGTCGGCCCCACCAGCCTTGGCATAGGCCTCCAGGTCGGCGCGACACGCCGCCTTGTCCAACTCGCCAAGCAGGTGGATCTTTGCCAAGCCGAGATGCCCGCGCGCTAGACCGTGCGCCGCCGCTTCCGCGTACAGGGCCTTGGCCTTGTGGCGCCGCTCCGAGGGCGTGAACCGAGCGCCATAGATGATGGAAGTAGCCTGCTTGTAGAGTGCGAGCGCGTCGGCTTGACCGGCTGGCGGCGCAGCAATGACTGCGGGAGGCTTTGCGAGGGGCGCGGGAGCCTTCACAACTGCCGCGGGAACCGGAGCCGGGACCGCGACCGCAGCCGGGACCGGGACCGGGACCGGGACCGGGACCGCGACCGCAGCCGGGACCGGGACCGCGACCGGAGCCGGTGCCGTCGAAGGCGCTGAACCTACGCCCGAACCCGAACCCGAACCCGAACCCGTGCCCGTCCCCGTCCCCGAACCCGAGCCCGTCCCCGAGCCCGTCCTTCGCTGCGGCCCGACCACTGCCTCCGAAGCATCCTCCGCCACCGTCGCCCCATGCGGCCGCGCCCGAGTCCCCAGCAAACTCACCGATACCACCGAAAGCCCTATCACCGCCGCGACCTGCGCCGCCAGCACCCACTGCCGATTGCGCTTGGGAATGTGCGCGTTGGTCGAAGGATGCTTGCGCCGCGGCAGCGGCCGGAACTCCGGCGTCGATAGGTCCGGAATCGATCCCGACTTCGGCCGCACGCGCGGTTCCAGGCCCGGCGAGCGCGGGTCCACCGCCAGCACGCTCCACAAGTCCGCGTTCTGCAACCAGGCGCCGTGCTCGCCGCGCACCTGCAGCCACTGCGACAGCGCCATTTCGCCTTGGGGTCCGGCGATCGCCGTCTCGACCGCCACGCCGCCGCCTTGCACGCCGGTCCCGAAGCAGTCCGCCGCCAGTTGCAGCCGTCGCAGCCCGGGCGAACTCTCGAACAGGAAGCACACCGGCCGCCGCGTCTTCGGATGCGGCAGCACGCGCACGAACGGCGAGACTTCCAGCGCCTCGTTCGCCTTGGGATTCAGCAGGTACACCACGTCGGCGAGCAGGTGCGCAGTCCACGCGGCTTCGAGCGGCTCCGGACACGGCGTGCCACCGACGAACAGCTGCATGCGCCCGGCAAAGCCCTGGTGGCGCAGCGTCGTCAGCTCGGTCACGCGCGCCAGCCGGTACAGCCCCAGCCAGCGCAGCGATTCCAGCACCGCCAGCAGCGCGCGACCCAGGCTTTCGATCTGCGCCGCCTCGTCGTACGCCACTTCGGTCATGGTCGCGCGCAACCGCTCGTCACGCAAGGTGATCGCGTGCTTCAGGGCCAGCAGACCCGGGCCAGGCTCGCTGGCGTCACTGGCCCGCAGCGGCATCAGCCAGGCCCAGCGCAGCAGTTCGGGCGCGAACGGCTTGGGCTCCACGCGCGCGTTCACCGCGGTCAGGCTCGCCTGGATGATCGCCAGCCAATCCTCGGGTTGCGGACCTTCCAGGCGCTGCAGCAGCGTTTCGACCGCGGCCACCGGCGGCCCGCGCAAGTAGTCGCACAGGCTCAGCACGCCGAGCAGGCGCGCGACCACCTCGACACCGGTGACCGTGCGCTGTTCTTGCTGGACTGTGCCGCGCGCCACCAGGACTTCGTGCCACGCCGCCGCCACGGGATACGGCAGCCAGCGCGCGACCTGCTGCTGCTCGTCGGTCAAGGTGGTGACGAAGGACATGGCCACGATCCGCAAGC
>CAYHHL010000116.1:0-17953 GCA_964356325.1 uncultured Enterobacteriaceae bacterium
CCAGATCGATCCGAACGCGCGATTGTGCATGGCTTCGGCGGTCACCGGCTTCCTGTCGACCTACGGCGTGGACGAACCGGCGGGCTGTTACGACGACCTGGATCGCGCCGACGTCATCATCCTGTGGGGCAACAACCCTGCGGAAATGCACCCGATACTGTTCTCGCGCATCATCGAGCGGCGGGCCAAGGGCGAAAAGGTCACGATCGTCGACATCACCACGCGCCACACCCGGTCCTCGGACCACGCCAACCACGTGCTGATGTTCAAGCCGAACTCGGACCTGGCGATTGCCAACGGCATTGCCCACCTGCTGCTGGAACGCGGCACCTGGGACAAGGCGTTCGTCGCCAAACGCGTGGCATTTCGCAAGGATACCGAGAAGCCGAGCCTGGACGGCGTCGCCATGGGCATGGACGAGTACCGCAAGGCGTTGGCGCCGTACACGCCCGAGCATGTCGAGAAGTTGTCCGGAGTACCGGCGGCGGAGATTCGCAGGCTCGCGGATTTCTTCGGCGATCCCAAGCTGCGTATCACCAGCCTGTGGTGCATGGGCATGAACCAGCACACGCGCGGCACCGCGATCAACCGGCTGGTCCACGGCATCCACTTGCTTTCCGGCCACTTCGGCAAGCCGGGCGACGCGCCGACCAGCCTGACCGGACAGCCGTCGGCGTGCGGCACGGTGCGCGAGGTCGGCACACTGGCGCACGGCCTGCCCGGCGGTCGCGTCGTCACCAACGAGAAACACCGCAAGGAAGCCGAGGACTTCTGGAACGTGCCGAACGGCCGTATCCCCGCCAAGCCGGGCTACCATACCGTGCAGATGTGGGAGAAGTTTTCGACCCCGACCGACGCGAAGGGCGGCGCCGGCGACATCCAGACCATCTGGGTGCAGGTGACCAACCCTGGGCAAACGCTACCGAATCTGCACAAGCTGTTCGCCCATCGCAAAGCCGGGCCAGACAAGTTCCTGATCGTCTCCGACGTGTATCCCACGGCCACGACGCGCGAGGCGGACCTGGTGCTGCCGTCGGCGCTTTGGGTGGAAAAGAACGGCATGTTCGGCAATTCCGAGCGGCGCACCCAGCAGTGGTTCAAGATGGTGCAGCCGCCGGGCGAGGCGCGCGATGACGCCTGGCAGACCGTGGCCGTGGCGCACCGCCTGTACGAGCTGGGCCATCCGGGCATGAAGGACAAGGACGGCCACTTCCTGTTTCGCACCGTGGACGCCAAGGGCCAGGAGGTGCCGACCTGGCAATGGGCGCACTACTACGACGTCAACGTCGACAAGGCGCTGTTCGAGGAATACCGCAAGTTCACGCCCTTGAAGCACAAGAACCTGGCGCCCTACGACGAGTACGCCAAGGCGCGCGGCCTGCGCTGGCCGGTGGTGCAGCAAGCTGACGGTAGTTGGCGGGAGACCAAGTTCCGCTTCGTCGAGAACGAGGACAGTTTCGTCAAGAAGGGCGAAGGCGTGCAGTTCTACCACTCGGTGACCAAGGACGATCGCGCGCAAGTCTGGTTCCACCCGTACGAGGCGCCGCCGGAAGTGCCCGACGCCGACTACCCGCTGTGGCTGTGTACCGGCCGCGTGCTGGAGCATTGGCACAGCGGCACGTTGACCATGCGGATTCCACAGTTGCGCCGGGCGATGCCGCAAGCCTACGTGGAGATGCATCCGGACGACGCGCGCACGGCCGGCATCCACAACGGCGAGGTGGTGGTGCTGGAAACGCGGCGCGGCAAGCTGGAACTGCCGGCGTGGATCGGCGGACGGTCCAAGCCGCAGCCGGGCAACGTCTTCGTGCCTTTCTTCGATGAGCGCTTGCTGATCAACCACTTGACGTTGGAGGCGCACGACCCGATCTCCAAGCAGCCCGACTACAAGAAATGTGCCGTGCGCGTGCGGCGGAGGGCGCCGACGTGAATGCCGATGGCAAGCAAGCACAAGGCCGGTGGACCGTCGTCCTGGTGGCGGTCGCGCTGGCCCTGGTCGCGGTAGGCTACTTCACGGGGACGGCGCCGCCGGTCGCCAGGCCGCGCCGCGAGGCGCCGGTCCAGCCGGCCCAGGGCGACGTGCGCAAAGCCCCGAGCTACAAGCAGTTGCGCTTGGCTGGTGCAACGCCCCCGCCCGCCGAGCCCAGCGAATTGCGCCGGCACGAATGGCCGGCCTTGACCAGCGATCCGCTGCGGCCAGTGGACCCGGCCTTGGCGGATCGGCCGCTGGCCCAGAAAAAGCGCAGCGAGCTGAGGGCGTTCGATGGCGCGCCGCCGACCGTGCCGCACGCCGTGCCGCAAGGGGGGCTGGTGGCCTGCGCGTCGTGCCACGCCGAAGGTCTGCTGCTCGGCGCCCGGCCGGTGCCGCGCCTGAGCCACGACCTGTACACCGGCTGCACGCAATGCCACGTACCCAAGGATCCGCCGATGCCGCGCGAGATGGCGATGTTGCCGCAGTCGGTGGCGGACAGCGACTTCGCCGGCCTGGCCGCGCTGCCCCAAGGCGATCGGGCCTGGCCGGGCGCGCCGCCGACGATTCCGCACACCACCTGGATGCGCGGCCAGTGCGCGGCGTGCCATGGTGACAGTGGACAAAAAGGTCTACAAAGCAGCCACCCCTGGCGCACCAGCTGTCAACAATGTCATCCTCCGGCGGCGGCGCTGGACCAGGGACCGGCGCTGCTCGCGACGGGGGCTGAGCGGTGACATCGACGAGGCGCGAGCTCTTTGCCAGGTTTCTACCGCGGTTGGGCGCGGTCCCGACGCCCGAAGCGGTGGTCCCAGCGCCCGGCGCTGCGCCGGCCAGTGTTTCCGCGGCCTACGCCAGGCCCGTGCCCGTGCTGCGACCGCCAGGTGCATGCGCGGAACCGGAATTCCTCGCCGGCTGCACCCGTTGCGGCGACTGCATCACCGCTTGCCCGCACGACGCCATCGTCCTGGCACCGGATCGCCTGCGCAGTGCCGCGGGTACGCCGATCATCGCCCCAGCCACGCAGCCTTGCTGGCTTTGCGTGGACCAGCCGTGCGCGACGGCCTGCAAGCCTGGCGTACTGTCGACGGATCGCCCGCCGGCCATCGGCAAGGCCATGATCCAACCGATGTACTGCCTGAACGCCATGGGCACCACCTGCTCCGTTTGCGTCGAGCAGTGCCCGGTGCCCGACGCCATCAGCATGCGCGGCGGCAAACCCACCATCATCGCCGCGATCTGCACGGGTTGCGGCGTGTGCCTGTACGCTTGCCCGGCGCCGGTGAACGCCATCCTGGTGCTGCCCACGCTGGATCGACCGGCGATGGCGCCCAGAGCGGATCGATGAGCGACGATCAGCCGAGCCCCGAGTCCATCGTCTTGCACCAAGGCGTGCTGGACGCGCCGCGGCTGGCGGAACTGTTCGCGGATCTGGCGGAATATGCTGAAATTACCGCGATCCTTCTCAAAGGCGGCGCGGCGCAATACGCGGGCGAACAAGAGGTGACGTTGGCCCAGGCCCACGCGCAATTGGCGGCGGGCGCGGTCCGAGGTGCGCAGATCCGCTACCGTTTCGAGGGGCGCGCCTGGTGCGACACGCTGCTGCACGGCCCCGGCGGCTTGCGGGTGGTGCGCATGGACGTGACGCACTTGGGCGGCTGACCGGCGCCCGTCGGCGACCGTGCCGGAGCCGGAAGCCGCGCGGAATTTCTTGAAATAACGACAAACTCCGGGTACTAATGGCCCAACGACGAGCGTCGTCGCCCTTTGCCGCCGAGGTGTCCGTGCCCGTCTGCCCCCGTTCAGCAGTTGCCGTTGCAGTTGCCCTTGCCCTTGCCTGGCTCGCCGCCGCGTGTGGTTCGCCCGCGCCCGCCGTCGCTGCGCCCGAGGCCGATGCCGCCCTGGCCGCCGACGTCACGGATGGCGCGGACGCCGTTCAGGACGCCGGGCAAGACGCTGCGACCAAAGGCTTTGCCGCCGCTGCCAAGCTCTTCGATCCACACGGGATCCACGTCGTCGCCATCGAACTGCCCCTGCCCGACTGGACCGCGCTGCTCGCTGACGCCCAGGATCCTGTGCGGGTGCGCGACTGGCACGGGGCGAAGGTACGCATCGACGGCCAGCCGTACGACCAGGTGGCGGTGCGCACCTTCGGTGAGGGCAGTCAGCAGGCGAACCCGAAGAAACCCAACGTGCGCCTGAAGTTCGACCAGTACGACCCCAAGCTCGAGGGCCCCGAGGGTCAGCACAACCTGCGTCTGAAGGCCTCGGGGACCGAACCGACGTTTTTGCGTGAACCGTTGTTCTTCGAGCTGTTGCGCAGCCTGGGGGCGCCGGCACCCTTGTGGAGCTTTGCCCGCGTGACGGTGAACGGCGAACCGTACGGGCTGTACCAGCTGTTCGAGCATCCGGACAAGCGCCTGTTCCGACGCGTGCTCGACCTGCCGCCCGACACGGGCCCGACCAAGCGCGCCAACTACTCGCCGCTGCTGAACTGCGTGGGCCTGCAGTGCCCGAACGCAGGCGGCAAGCAGGGTTGCACGGGGCTGCTGGCCCACTACGAACTGAAGGTGGGCGACGGCAGCGACCTGACCGCGCTGGTGCAGGCCATCGAACAGGCGCCGGACGCACAGTTGCAGGCCCAGGTCGACACGCACGCCTCGTTCCAGGAATTGCTGGCGATCCATGCGGTGGAGGCGGCGGCGAGCGAGGTCGACGGGCTGATGGCCTCGGGCTTCAACTTCGAGCTGTTCGCGGACGCCCAGGGTCGGTTGCACGTTGTCCGCACCGGAGCCGACGAGACGTTCTACGAGCACTACGACCTGATGCAGCCGTGGGGCCCGCCCAATGTCGTGTGCCCGGGGCGGACCGACCGCTTCTACAGCCGCGTGCTGGCGATCCCGGCGCTGAAGGACCAGCTGGTGCAGAAGTGGAAGGCCTTGCGTTGCGGGAAGATGCAGTACAAGGCGGTGGAGGCCTGGGTCGAGGCGCTGCGGGGGCCGATCCTGGCCGAGTTGGCGCTGGATCCGAAGACCTTGGTCAGTGTCGCGGATGCCTCGGGGGCGATGGACGAACTCGAGGCGTGGGTGACCGACCGCAACGCCGCGCTGAAGCAGGTGGTGGGGGCTTGCGCGCCTTGAACGGGTCGACCAGGCAGGCGGGTAGCGCCCGTTACCACACCCGCCGCACGCCATAGGTGTCGAACACCGCGTCCGCGCTGACGATAGCGAGATCCTCGGCGTGGCATTGCGCTATCAACATGCGGTCCCACGGATCCCGGTGCGGCCCTGGCAGCCAGCCAGCCCGGTCGGCGTGCGCCAGCGTGATGTCCAGCACTGGCAGCGACGCCTGCCTCAGCACTGCGACGATGTCGCGCGCAACCGGCTCGATGTCCGCCCACTTCCCCAGGCGGCACTTGGTGGCCATCTCCCACGCCGAAACAGGGCTCACGTAGCAGAGTTTGGCGCGACCAATCGCGGCCTTGGCCACATCCGACAGCCGCGGGTCGGCCAGCAGCCACCACGCCAGGGCATGGGAGTCGAGCAGCAGCCGCGGCGGCGTCACGGCTGCTCCCAATCCGCGAGCTCGGCCTCGGTCACGGGCGCAAAGAAGTCGTCCGGGATGCGCGGCGTGGTTCCAGCCAGCATGCCGTAGCCCCGGTTCTTGGCCACATCTTCGACCGGTACGAGCCGGACCTTGGGTGACTTGCCCTTGGCGATGACGATGTCCTCGCCAGCGCAGGCGCGATCGACGAGGCGGGACAGGTGGGTCTTGGCGTCGTGGATGGGCACAGTGGGCATCGGGCACCTCCTGCTGCCAGTAGACCAGATTTTTCTGGTCTAGACCAGCGGCAGCCGACTGCAAGACGGACTGAAGCGGCACTGGGGCGCTCCAGCATCGCCCACGTCCTTTCATCGACCATCGGCGGCCATGCCGGCCCCTGCCCCTACGTCCAGAAAACGCAATGCCTGTGCCGCACTTGTCGATTCCTTTGACACGGCGGCGACGGCTTTGCTACATAGCCAGCACATCAGTCCACACATCGTGAATCCGCTCGTGAACCCCCGGTTCCGGCTCGAGACGAAGCGTTTGCCACGCTGACCGTTCGAGACGCGCCAAGGCGGGCGGGATCCCGATGCAGCCGGCAGGTGTCGCCCCGCGTCACATCGGCGTGGCCAGCGACCCGGTCGACCTGCGCGAGGACGAGCCCAAAGGTCCGCGCCATGGATCGAACCATCCGGTTGCTCAGTTTCTCCACCTTCCTACCTATTTTTCTTGCACTTCTGGGTGGATGCGTCGAGGGCGGCAACCTGCAGCGCTGCGACCCGTCCTCGCACCAGGAGGATGGCGGAAACTGCAACTGCCAAGGGCCTTGTGGCGGCGGCATGTCCTGCCACGAAGGCATTTGCTGCGACCCGATTCAGCACGCGGTCGATCCGACCAACTGCGGCTGCAAAGGCCCCGTTCCGCAAGGACAGTTCTGCTCCAAGGGCAGCGCCTGCAGCGTCGAGCAGCACATGGGCGACGCCGACAACTGCGGCTGTCACGGCCCGTGCGCTGGCGGCGAGTGGTGCGTGTCCGGCCTGTGCGTCTGCAACCCATCGCACAACAGCCAAAATACCCAGAACTGCGCATGCGGCGGCCCGTGCCAGGCCAACCTCGAGGTCTGCGCGAACGGCAAGTGCATGTGCGATCCTTCGAAGAACCTCGACAATCCGGACAACTGTGCGTGCAAGGGCGCTTGCCCCGTCGGTGAGATCTGCAATCAGGGTCGCTGCGGCTGTCCTCCCGGTTCGGTCATGTGCAAGGGCGTGTGCGAGGCCAAGGAGACCGCGAGCTGCCTGTGCATCGTCGGCCAGCACATCGCCGACAAGGACAACTGCGGCTGCCAGGGCCCGTGCGGCACCGACCAGGCGTGCGTGAACGCCAAGTGCGCGTGCGACTCGGTCTACCACGCCAACGACTCGCAGAACTGTGGTTGCACGGGGCAGAAATGCTCGGACGGCCAGATCTGCCAGTCCGGCCAATGCGTGTGCCCCGGCAACCAGGTGTGGTGCGCGGCGCCCGGCAAGACCGCGATGTGCCAGGGCAACGAGTGCTGCGACCCCGGCGTGCACCAAAGCGACGATGACAACTGTGGTTGCAACGGCCCCTGCCCGGCGGGGATGGGCTGCTCGTTCGGTGCCTGCAGCCAGTGCGAGCCGCTGAAGAACCTGAACAATTCAGCGAACTGCGGCTGCACCGGCGCGTGCAAGGGCGACGAAATCTGCCAGAACGGCCAGTGCATCTGCAAGCCGGGGTTGTATCCCTGCTTCGCCAAGGTCGGCCCGTTCGTCGGCAAGACGGTGTGCAACCCCGCGCCAGCCGGCCAGTTCTGCGCAGACTGCATGAAGGAGTGTGCCGGCGGCACGAGTTGCGAGACCAAGCCCGGCTTGACGCAGGCCGACTACAGCCAGACTGGGCAAGCTGTGTTCCAGTGCTGCCCTGCCGGCGGTTGCTGCAAGGACAAATGCGACGGCCAGAGCGGCTGCGTCGACGGCCAGTGCCAGTGCAACAAGGGCTTTTCCCCATGCATGTCCGGCAAGGCCCAACTGAGCTGCGTCGCTGAAATCAATGCCAAACACATCTGCCCCGACTGCCTGACGGTGTGCCCCGACGGCAAGTGCGTGCCCGGCGCGAGCGGCAACCACGCGTGTTGCACCGAGAAACCCGACGGCAGCACGATTTGCTGCACGACGGCGGCGGACGGGACGAACAAGTGCTGCAGTTCCGCGGTCGGCCAGCCCAACGCGTGCCTGTAGAAACGTGCGACGACAGAACAACAGCGGAGTGGACGGCCGCGGCCCGACCGACTCCAAGACCTGGAACGGAGCCACCATGCGTACCTTTCTTGCCACGTCCGTGTTGGCCAGCCTGTTGCTGCAAGCCTGCAGTGCGTCACAACCTTGTTGCGGTGCCGGCGGCGGCAATTGCGGCTTGACCTTGGGCGAACCGGTGTCGAGCCGCTCGACCCGACCGCCACCGCCGCGCACGGACTACTACGCGGGCCTGGCCAGCTTGGGCGCGGGCCTGGCGGGAGTGGGCGTCGGCGCGGGCTATGCCTACAACGCCGGACGGCACCGCGAGGACGCGTCGCTGGCCGGCGCCAACCGCAACGTGCTGTTGGACAAGGCCGATGCCAACGACGAGCGCGCCACGGTCGGCCTGGCGGTGGGCCTGCCGCTGCTGGTCATCGGCTCGGTGCTGCTGTGGCTGCAGCCCAAGAACGAGCCGGTGAAGGACCTGCCGCCGGTGCCGACGCTGCTGGGCGATGCCGCGGAGCCGAGCGAGATCCTGCCGGGGCAAGGTGCTGCGCCCGTGCAACCCGCGCAACCCGCGGTGAGTACGCAGCCTGTGGTGAATGCACAGCCAAGGTGACGATGGTTCGGGGCGACCCGGCGTCAAACCCCGGACCTGAACCCGTGTCGGAGCCCGGATCTGAACCTGGTCCCGCTCCCGAAAACGAGGATTATCATGAGTACCACGCGCATTCTCACTGTCGCCGCCCTGGCTGCCCTCCTAGGCTGCACGTCGCCCAAGGATTTGCCCGGTGACAAGCCTGGCGGGTTGAGCGTCAAGGCCGACGAATTGTGCCGCTCCTGTGGCAAGTCCGCATGTGCCAAGGGCTTTGCTTGCCTCGCGCTCGATGCCATGAAGGGCGCCCCCGCGGTGTGCGTGGTGCCTTGCGAGAATGACGGCGATTGCGCGCCCTTGTTTCCCGGGCGCTTCGGCAAATGCGTGCAGACCAAGCCCGGCGCCGACGCCCGCCTGCACCCGGTCGCCAACAGCTCAGCGGCCGGCGAATTGCCCGACAGCTTCGCGCCTTGCAGCGGCGGCACCTGCGTTTGCACCACCGTCGAGGGCTGGTGCCCGCACCGGTGCATCGCCGGCCGGTGGGAGAGCTGCAACAGCCAGGGCCTCGAGGACGCGGACGGCTGCGAGCAGGACCTTTCGGTGCCCGAGTTCTGCGGCCACTGCGACAACTCCACGGATTGCACCAAGATCTACCCGCATGCGGTGGGCGGCTGCAAGAACGGCGCGCAATGCGTGCTCGGCCCCGACGATTGCGAACAAGGTTGGGCCAATTGCGACGGCCTCGCGCACAACGGCTGCGAAACCAACCTGGCCAGCGACGATCACTGCGGCACCTGCACCACCAAGTGCGGCGTCGTCGACCATGCGGTGACCACTTGCAGCGCTGAACTGAAATGTGTCTACAAAACCGCGGTCATCGACAAGGCCGTGTCCTTGACGTGCGATGCGGACTGGGCGGACTGCAAGATGCGCAAGGAGTGCGACGGCATCACCGACCCGGGCCAGTTGAAGACGTGCCTGCAGGCCATCCAGCCCGCCTTGGACGGCAACGCGGCCGGCTGCGAAACCGGTCTTGGCACGCTGGGCAACTGCAGCGGTTGCGGCAAGGTGTGCTCCAGTACGCCTGAAAAGCCGCACGCTTGCGTGGACAAGCAGTGCATCGCCAGCGATTGCCCGGTCGGCTACACCCGCTGCGGCGGCCAGTGCAAGAAGCTCGGGCAGGACACGTTGTGCGGCGGCTGTGACGACGGTTGCTTGCTGGGCACCAAGTCCGAACAGGGCGGCAAGTGCTGCGTACAGTTGATGACTTCGGCCGATCCGAACAACCCGCCGTCGGCCAAGGACTGCTATACGCTGGACCAAGCCCTGGTTGACGCGGGCGACGATCCGGTCAAGCAAAACGAGGCGTTGGACGACGTGACGTGCCACGCCTTCGAGTGCAAGCCGGGCTGGGCCAACTGCGACAAGTCGACCGACGGCAGTTGCGAGACCAACTTGAACGCCAGCGTCGACCATTGCGGCACCTGCGGGACCAGTTGCAATGACGAGGCGGCGAACTGGCAGCACATCACCTCGACCAGTTGCAGCCAGGGCACGTGCAACTTCGGTTGCGAGGGCGGCTTCACGACCTGCGGCACGGACAGCATCTGCCTGGTCAAGCTGGGCACCGTCAACCACTGCAAGGAGTGCGGCGACAAGTGCAAGAACGGCATGGTTTGCAACAAGAACGCGTGCCAATGCCCGCCCGGCAAGGTCGGCTGCAACAAGAACGGCGCCATCGTGTGCCAGACGCCCGGCATCGACTTCTGCGAGGTGTGCGGCGACAAGTGCCTGCAATCCAACGCCTGCAGCCAACAGGGCGACGGCAGCTTCCTGTGCAAGGCCTGCCCCGGCAAGACCGCGTACTGCATCGCCGGCCAAAGCTGCGTGCCGACCAACATCCCAGAACGCTGCGGCAATTGCGACAACAACTGCCTGGCAGGCTCGCCCAAGAACGTGACCGCCAAGGCCGACGGCAGTCCGGAGGCGCAGTGCAGCCTCAACGCCGGCCAGTACAGCTGCGATTACTCGTGCAAGGCCGGCTGGGCGGATTGCGACGTGACGGTCTCGGGTTGCGAGAGCTCGACCAGCCAGTGGCCGAACTGCGCCGCCTGCGATGCCTGCGAATTCGTGGAGAATGTCGAGACCAGCGCCCAGGTGTGCCAGACCGGCGGCGGCCAGGCCCCGTGCGGCGCGTACCTGAAGGCACCGGCCAGTCCGCAGACCAAGCAGGTCACCGTCGACACCACCAAGGTAAACGTGACGTGGACCTCGCAGTGCAAGTGGGGCTACTTCGACTGCGACGGCGGCTCGGGCGGGGCGATGAACGGCTGCGAATGCCGGACTTCGATGACCTTTCCCAACGCGCCCGCCTGGTTGACCGACTGCAGCGAGGCTTGCAAGAACGGCCAATGCTCGTGCGATTACAGCGCCATCAAGAAGATCGTGTGCGAGGATGCGGGGGACAAATGCATCTGAGACGCGGTCCAAGTCTCCTGGTCGCGGTCGTGATGCTGGGGAGCGCCCTGCCAGGACTGGCGCAGACATTGGGCGCGTGCAAACCGGGTGTGTGGACCGCGGACTATCGGCTGGCCTACGCGAAACGTGACGGCGAGTGCCCGCAGGTGGACGACACCCTGACCAGCCTCGCGAACTCCGCGCAATTCGTGACGACCTGTGGCGAGCAGCGGATGTGTGGGACGCTGTACATGCACGTTCGGGTCAACGGCCGCCTGTTCCTGGTGCCGAGCGAGCAGGTCAAGGCCCTGGCCTACGTCTACCCGTCGCACCTGCCCAGAATGCTGGAGGATACCCCGCAGCCGACCTGTACGCTGGGGCGGGCGACGGCGAGCGGGGCGGACTTCTACCCGCTGCAAGACCTCGCGGGGCCCGGCAGTCAAGTGCAAACCGTGCTGCGCCTGCGCCCCGAGGCGCCGCTGGTGGCCTGCCGACGTCAGGGCAACCTGGTGCTGGCGTGGTTGCGCGGTCGGCCGGGACTGGTGCCGCGCGGTGACCTGGAGCTGTCCGACCGCCGCCATCCCCAGGCTTTCTGGGTGCCGCCGGCTCCGGACGCGAACGGCAAAACGCCAGCGATGCCGCAAGGTCCCTTCTGTCTGCGGCCGACCTGGCGCGGCGTGGCGCTGCGGGCGACGGTGTTGTACCTGCCGACGCGCGAGAAGGGCGGCACCGACGAGAACTCGATGGTCCAACCCGGCGAGGAGATCGAGATCCTGTCGCTGCACCGGAGTGCGAACGCCGACGATCTCTGGTATTTCGCGGGACATTCCGCGGTGCGAGGCTTCGTGCGGGCGCGCGACATCCGCCACTCGAACGATCTGACCCTGGCTGATCCCGCAGGGCCCATCAGCGGTTGTCCGGTGCAGGCGCCGCTGGTTCGCCTGGTGCGCGACGTGCAGGCCCATCCGGTGCGCTGGCTGGAGCCGGGCAAGCTCGACCACCCGCCTGAGAAACTGTTGCTGGGCACGGGTTTGGAAGTACCCGTGGTGGCGCGGCAAAAGGACGGCAGCGTGGACGTCATCGTCGACGGCATCGTGGCGCGCGTGGCGGATCCGACCGCGCTGGCGGCCCCGCATCGGCAGTTGGCGATGACTTTCGAACCGGCTGATCTCGTGCGCAAGGTCGATCCGGGCGGGGCGGATCAGGCCCAGGCGTTTCACGATCTGCTCGAAGGCATTCCGGATTTGCGCCTGCCGATAGTGGACGCGCGCGCCGACGTGATGCCGGGTGGACCGCACACCGCCGCGGAACTGGTGGCGCTGCAGGCCAAGGGCGTGACGAGGCAGGCGCTGCGCGAGTCCGTGGTCGGCAAGGGTCCGGTGCGCACGCCGCTGGACGCCCAGATGCACGAGGCGATGGCGCAGAAGCAGGACGCGCGACCCAAGCAACCCAAGCCACAGCAAGGGGTTCTGCGTCAGATTACCGCCATCGAGTACGACGCCGGCCACCGCATGCACCACGGCGATCCGTACGGCGCGCTGGTGCAACTCGCCGATTGCCTGGACATCCCGAGCCCAGAGACAGGTTGCGCGA
The DNA here is from genome assembly GCA_964356325.1 of uncultured Enterobacteriaceae bacterium. Lineage (GTDB taxonomy): Bacteria > Myxococcota_A > UBA9042 > UBA9042 > UBA9042 > CAYHHL01. The sequence continues at coordinate 12,413 of CAYHHL010000116.1, forward strand.
CGCCCACGGCGAGATTCCTGGCCGCGGAGGCCCTGTTGCGCCTGGGCTACAACGCGGTGGCGGCTGAACTGCTGCTCGACGTCATGGCCAGTGGCCACGGGCCCCTGGAGCAGGCGCTGGCCGGCTATCGCGAGGCGAGCAAGCGTTTCGCACCCAGTCCCAGGGCGATGCGCGTGCTGCTGCCCTACTGCGACGGGTCGGTGGCGGTGGATCCAGAGGCGTGCTTTCTGGGTCTGCAGGCGGCGGTCGATGCCGAAGACGTGACCGGTGGCTTGCCGTTCGCGAGTCAGTTGCGCCACTTGAAGATGGACGGTCGGCAACGCGCGCTGGTGGCCCTGTTCGACGGTGCCTACCGGGGCGCGCGCGAGGACAGTGCGGTCGATTTCGCGATGGCGGTGCAGGAAGGCTGCAAGGGCTGCAGCAAGCGTTCCGAACTGGCGCAGACGCTGCTGACCCAAGCGGCGCGGGCGGCGTGGGAAGTCGGCGACATCGAGGCGGCGTGGCGGGCGATCCGCAACATGGTCCCCGAAATGGTGCGGGAAAACGGCGACCTGGTGGCGACGGTGCTGTTCGCGGTGGACAAACCCGGGCCGGCGCGGCGCTTGCTATTGGCGCTGGAGGATCAGGTCGGCGACCGGCGCCCCGAAGTGACGTTGTGGAAGGCCCACCTGCAGTTGGCGGAATGTCGCTTCACCCAGGCCAAGGCGACCGAGGCGACGTTGGACAAGCGCGCGCGGGCGTTGTTGCGCTCGGTGCCGGTGGTGCAGGCGGCGATGACCCAGGCGCGCGGCACGTTGAACGCCCTGCTGCGTCTGGACGACGGCTTGCGCAAGGTGGGGCTGCCGTCGCGACTCATTCCGGAGCTGGATCGCGTGCTGCGGCCGACCGGCGTGTGCGGGCAGTGGCGTCAGGTGATTCGCGAACGCGACGGGCTGGTTGACAAGCTGGATAATTCGGACACCGCGCTGCCACGCTCGCTGGCTGCCCAACTGAAGGCGCGGATTGCCGAAGCCGAGGGGCGCTGCTTCGACGGCCTGCAGTTGGCCTCGGACGAGATGGCGGCGCGGGTGCAGGCGCTGGCGTCGCGGCGCTCGGAACTGCAGATCGATGCGATGGAAGTGCTGGTGACCCAACTGGACCGCGCGCAACAGCTGGTCGGCAAGGTGCACGACGAGGCGACCACGCGCATGGTCGCAGACATGCTGGCGGACGCGGGCAAAGGCGCGTGGGCGGCGACGGTGGCGGCGCTGGAGCACCCGGCGTTCCCGGTGCGGCAGACCCTGGCGCAGGTGCAGGCGACCCCGGCGGAGCAGCGCGAGCGGGTGGCGCGCAGTCTGTTCGAGCGGTTGCTGGCGAACTGTGGCGTTGGGGCGGTGGAGAAGCCGGGCGACAATCCCGCCGCCGAAGCGCTGGACGCCGAGGTGACGCGCTCGCTGCGGTGTCTGGGGCAGTTGTCGCGCGGGGGCATCTCGCCGGACGTGCAGCCTTTGCTGTACCGGTACTTGCCGGCGGTGCGCTACGTGCGGGCCCAGCACTTGCAGCGACTGGAGCGGGCGACGTTTCATGCCGAGCTGTGGCGGCAGTTGCAGGCGTGGGCGCGGCAGAACCAGCCGGGGGATGATCTTTGCTTGCCGGAGGGCGGGGAGTTGCTGGCGATCGAGGTCGTTCCGACGGCGGTCGGGGCGCGTTAGACTAGAGTCTTTTTAACTCGATTCATGACGTGTCCGTCGCTCCCGATCTCGGCGTGATCCCTACCCTAACAGCGTGAGACGCCGCAGTTCTTCAGCCACGGCGGGCTTGGTCATCCTGCCCTCAGCGACGGCCAAGGTCAGTTCGAAGAGCGCGTCCGTCCCGTGCGCAACCACGATGCCGTTGAGGTCCAGGAATACCAGCGCCGCCAACAGGCCCGTGCGCTTGTCGCCGTCGACGAACGCGTGGTTGCACACGATGGGGTAGAGGTAGGCTGCCGCCATCTCGAACAGGCCGGGATGCAGGAGCACGCCGCCGAAACCTGCATTGGGCTGCGCAACCGCCGACTCCAGCAGGCCAAGGTCACGCAGCCCGTCCGCGCCGCCGAATCGATGCAGTTGCTCGGCGTGGAGTTCGAGGACGTCGGCGACCGTCAAGAATTCAGGCGTCATTTCGCAAGTTTCTCGAAAGCCAGCGCGTGGGTGTCCAGGGCCCGGTCGGCCGCGAGGCGAACCGAGTCAGCATGCGTCTTCTGCGCCGGGCGGATGGTGAGGCCAACGCCGTCGGTCGTGATTTCCAGGGGCGTATCACGCGTGATTCCCAAGAGATCCAGAATCGGTCGATCGATGATCAAGCCAAGGCTGTTGCCGATCGCTGTGAGGTTCTTGATCATGGCACTTCCGAGCGTCGTTTCCCAGGCAGAGGCGCCGAGACGAACCACGTTCTAACGATGATAGCGACGGGCGCTGGCGATGTCGACCGGGACGCGCCGAGCCAGTCTTCCCTGACAATGTCGCCATCGTCCTGCACCACGAGCCGTTGCGGTCTGCGGCGTAGATTGACGCGCCCATCTGCAGATCGTCCCGATCGCAAAGGGTCTGGTGCACGTCCATTGGGGCCAGCCCTCGGCGACGGAAAGCGTACCGCAATCACACCAGCGCAACACTCAGCCCGGCCGCGCCGCCGTCTTTCACCAGCGCCTCATCCAGCGTGACCAGGGTCGTCCCTTCCGGCAGCAGCGCCACATGCAGCGCATCTGCGAAATCCAGACCCTTGCTATGCAACTCCAGCGCCAGCGCCACCGCGCGCGCCTCCGCAACGGCGACCTGCGGCAAGCCGACGACGTGGCGCAGTCCGGCCTGGACCTGCGACCGATCGAGCCGGTACGCAGCACGTAGCACCCACTCCAGTTCGAGCAGCACCGTGACCGGCAGGTGGACGTGCTGCGTGGCAGCCAACCAGGCCACGACACGCGCTGCGGCCGGCGGATCGTCGTTGGTCAGGTAGCGCACCCACAGGTTCGTATCGGCGGCGTGCATCAGCGGGTCCAGGTTTCGCGAAAGAGGTCATCGACCGCGGCCTGCATCTCCGCGGGCGTTCGGGCGATTTGCGGTCCCGCCAACAGGCCCAGGCCATCCTGCAGGTTCGTTTCAGGGAACGGTTTCGGCGTTCGCAACAGCACCGCGTCGCCCAGATCCACCACCTCCAGCCGCGTGCCCGCGTGCCAGCCGTGGCGCTCCCGCACATCCTTGGGCAGCACGAATTGGCCCTTGGTCGACAGCGTGGTCTTCAGCATGGGCACCTCCAAGTAAGACAATGTAAGCCTTGCGCGCCGGGTTGTCGAGTCCGTCGTGGTCCTGCTCCCTGAACTGAACGACTTCTCGGTGGACATCCCCGCACCCAAAGCTTGCCGTGGCTGCGCGACAGCGCCAAGCTGGGCTCATGCGTGGGTCGAACTGCCAGTTCCAGAGCGAGAATGGCGCCCACCGCGCGCTGAAGTGGCTGCTCGCGATGGCGCTCAGCCTCACGAGTCTGCCCGCGCACGCCACCAGCGACGAACCGCAGCTCCCGCGCAAGAACACCTGGGTAGGCGCATCCATCGGAGTGCCGCTGCCGGTCGGCGGCCTGCTGGGCGTGCACCTGCAGCGGCGGCTGGACGCGCGCAACTTCGCGGAAGTGGGCATGTCGACCATCGGCCTGCTCAGCGGCGTGCACGTGACTTGGGGCTACCTGTTCGAGCCCGGCACCTACTTGCTGGCCGGTGCCGACGTCGACGCGTTGATCTCGCCATTCAGCGGCAAGCTTTCGCTCCTTCCTGGCGTGCACAGCGGCCTCGGTTGGGAGTGGTTTCCCGGCCCTACGCGCCTCTCGGCCGAATTGCGCTTCGGTTTCCCGTGGATCGGCGGCTTCCTGTTCGGAGCCTCGCTATGAAGGGGCGCCTGCCGCCGCTCCTCCTCGCGTTGCCCCTGCTGCTGCCGGGCATCGCCAACGCGGCGCCGCGCACCGACACGGTGTTGGTCAACGTCGCGGCGCTCGGCTTCGGCATCGGCGAAGTGCGCTGGGAACACCTCGTGACGACGCACACTTCGGCCGCCCTGTTCGGAGGCGCGGGCACTGGCACCACTCTCGCGGGTTTCCAAGACGTCTGGCTGGCCGAGGCGGGCCTGCACGTGCGGGCGTACTTCGCGGGCGGCTTCGACGAAGGCCTCGCGCTGGCCGTGGAAGGCGCGTACCTGCAGATGCTCGGCGACGGCGCGCTCGATCGCAACGGCTGGGCGATCAGTCCACGCCTCGTCTACAAGCTGACGTTCATGCGCGGTTTGACGGCAGAACTCCAGGTCGGCGGTGCGAGCGTCCTGCGCCGGGTCCGGCCGGTCGGCTCCTCGCGCATGCAGGCCCGCACGGAGGGCCAGGCGGTGATCGCCCTCGGCCTGGGCTGGAGCTTCTGAATGCGTCGGGCTTTCGTGCACCTCGTCTGCCTCGCCTGCGTGCTGCCGGTCGCCGCGTGCACCTATGACGTGTGGTCGTGGGAGAAGTGCGACCTCGACCCGGAGTCGTGCTCCCAGGGCTACGGCTGGCACCTCGTCGCGTCGTGCGACCGCAGCGATCCCTTGCACGTCGAGCTCGGCCAGGGCGACACCACGTTCCAGCCCCTGGCACCGGGAGAAAAACCAGTATTATACCATGCTTCCGGATTCCAGGGCCAAGGCTCCAGCCACGTGTTCGTCGGGCTGCGCGTCACCGACCCGACGCCGGGCCACGCGCGCTATCGCGTGCAGATTCGCGCCTGTTCGCAGCGGGAGGGCGAGCTTTCGCCGTCTACGCCCCCCTCGACGCCGCCCTGCATCGGTCACGTGACCGACCGGAACGCCATCGTGGGCACATCGCTCGACGTCGCGGCGGACGGCAGCTTGTCGCGCGCGGGCCTTCAGTTGTTCGTGGACGGACCGCCGAGTTGGCTGGCGCTCGAGGTCGAGGACGAGTGCGGGCGCAAGGGCTCGGACCTGCGGCAGTTCTGAAGACTGGTGATGACGGCGACGCCGGTGCAATCGGTCAACGCGTGACGTCGACCACGAACGCATCGCCGCCCGCCGTCGCAGTGCCGGTTACCCGCATCGAGCCGGGCTTGCGCACGACCTTGCCGTTGGCGTCGGCCATGGTCTTGCCAGTCAGCGACAGGTTCAGCGCAACGGACTTCTCGAGGGCTCCGGTCATCGTGAAGTTGCCAACCAGCGTGCCGGTCAGGTCGGCGTCGGGCAGGTTCTTGAGGCTGAGCACGAGCTTGGGTTGCAGCGCGGCGTCCGCTGAGGTGTCGAACTTGATCGCTGCGTCGGCGGTCCAGGCGACCAGACGCAAGGTCAAGTCCATGTTCTTGTTCTTGGAAGCGCCCTGGTCGACTTTGCCGGACACCGCGACCGTGCCGCCCTTTGCCCCGGCTGCGGTCTGCACGTCGATGTTGGCGCTGCTGGCGGCCGCGAAGCCTTGGAAGCCGAGATCGAGCGCCTGGGCGATGACCGGATCCAGGGAAAGGTAGGCCTGCCGGGCCTCGGCGTCGGACGAAACGTCGTCGGC
>CAYHHL010000117.1:0-17900 GCA_964356325.1 uncultured Enterobacteriaceae bacterium
GCAACCTTCGGTTTCGTAGACCGATGCTCTATCCAGTTGAGCTATGAGCCCGTATTTACGGCGACGGAACGCCTGCAGTTTCCCGTTTTTCGCCTCGGTTGGCAACGCGCGGCTACGGATACGCCGGACGGTCTCAGGATCTGGTCAGCCAGAAGGCCACTGGCGGAGAGGAGGGGATTCGAACCCCTGATAGGATTTAAACCCTATGTCGGTTTAGCAAACCGGTGCCTTCAGCCACTCGGCCACCTCTCCGTATGCGCCATCTGGCTCGGAGTTCGATCCAAATTGTCGTGGCCGTTCAGGTCAGTACGAGGCTAGAGCGGGAGAGGAGGGATTCGAACCCCCGGAGGCTTGCACCTCGGCGGTTTTCAAGACCGCTGCCTTCAACCACTCGGCCACTCTCCCGTCTCGAATTTCTTCTGAGCAGCCGTGGCTTACAGCAGCTGAGCGAGGCGGAGAACCTGCATCACTTTCCACGGGCGCACCGCGGAACGGGCCGGGAATGTAACCGCGTCCGCTCGTTGGCGCAAGCCCCCCTTGCTCACCGACCGCAACTCGTCGACCCTGGAGGTGCGCGCGGAGTTGCCATGAGCCTGACCGACACCCTGAAAGCGATCGCCACCGTCACGCAACGGGTCATGACGACTGGAGATCCGCTTCGGCACCTGCTGACCCGCGACCTGGCCGAGACGTCGGGCCTGCATCCGACCAGCGTGCAGCGCCTGACCGATCTGTGGGCACGGGCCTGGCAAGAGCCCGGCTTGCAGCGCTGCGTCGACCGTGCCGGCCTGCGCCACTGTGCGTGGCAACCGCTTGGAACTGTAGCTATTGTCGCGCCCGGCAACCTTTTCGTGGCGACGTGGCAGGCCATGCTGGAAGCGCTGCTCGCGGGCAATCGGCTGCGCGTCCGGCCGGCTTCGGGCGATCCGCTGGCGGCCGAGCGGTTGCGCGACGCCGTGGCGATCGTGGCCCCCGAACTGGCGCAAACCATCGAAATCGACCCGTTCAGTCGCGGCGACGTGGCGCGCTGGCAGCGCTTCTTGCAGCAAACCCAGGCGCTTGTCGTGCTCGGCGGCGATTCGGCGGTGGCGGCAGTCGTGCAGCGCGCGGGCGAGGCGGGCTACACCGGACGGATTCGCGGCCATGGCGATCTGCAGTCCTGCGCGCTGATCGACACCGAGGTGTTCGCCGATCCACAAGCATTTACCTCGTTTCTTCCAGGTCTTGCGCATGACGCCCTGCTGGCGGACGGGCGCGGCTGCATGTCCTTGCGCGCGATCCACGTCCTGGGCCGTCACGACCCCGCGATCTGGCGGGCGCGCCACCAACAACTTGCGCAAGTCATGGCCGAAGTCGCCGTGCAACTGCCGCGCGGACTCATGGATTCCGCCGAGCTGGCGTCTGTGCATCTGCAAGCGGAGGCGTGGTCGTTCCAGGCCGCGCAAACGCCAGATCGCACCTGGCTTCACGTCGGGCCAGACTTCTGGCTGGCGTCGCAAGTTTCTGTTCCGCAATCGCTTCCGGTCAGTCGATCGTTGGGTCCCGGCAGCCGCGGGCTGCTGATGCAAGGCGTGGCCGAGCTGGCGGACTGGACGCGCTACCTTGGCAATGCTCGCGGCCGCCTCTCGGTCGTAGCCGTCGCAGGTCGAGTTCCTCGCGATGTATGCGATAATCTAGGTATTATACGCACTTGCGCGCCGGGTGAAATGCAGGCCCCGCCCGCCGATCGCGCCCCGGACGGCCACTTGCCACTGGTGGAACTGGTGCGCTGGTTGGATCGCTAGCCGTCACTGCCCTCGCCTGGGCGCCACGAAGAACTGCTGCTTGCCCCTTTGCACCAGCAACGGCACGACGTCCCCTTGCGCATAGGCCTTGTACACGCGGTCCAGCTGGCGCACGTTGCCGACGGGATCTTGGCCACTGCGCACGATCACGTCGCCCACGCGCACGCCCGCCAGATCCGCCGGCCCGCCGCGATCGACACCCACGACCAGAGCGCCCTGCTGCGCCGTGATCGAAAAACGCTTGCGCAGGACCGGACTGAGGTCCACTGCGGCAAAGCCGAGTCCAGCCAGTGCTGTGATTTCTGGTCCTTGCGCTTGGGCAGGCGCTTCGTTCTGCATGTCCTCTTCGCCGCCGTATTGCTTCGGCAGCGGCCGCAAGTTCACGGCCAACATCTGGTTGCGACCCTCGCGCACGACCTCCATCGGCACTTTCTGGCGCACCCCCGCCGATGCCGCCAGCCACGGCAGGTCCGAGGCGCTGTGCACCGGGCTGCCATCGAACGCCAGGATGACATCACCTGGGCGCACGCCACCTTCGGCCGCGGGACTGCCCTGCACCACGTTGGCGACCACCGCCCCGATCACGCGATCGAGCTTGAGGCTGCGCGCCAGTTCGGGCGTCATGTCACGCACTGAAACGCCCAGGAACGATCGCTCGACCTTGCCGTGCGCCAGTTGAGGCAGCACTTTCTTGGCCATGTTCGCGGGGATGGCGAAACCGATGCCCTGGCCGTCGGCGCGGATCGCGGCGTTGATGCCGATCACCTCACCGCGGATGTTCACCAACGGTCCGCCAGAATTGCCGGGGTTGATGCTCGCGTCAGTCTGGATGAAAGAGGCATACATCGCGCGACCTTGCGGGACGACGTCGCTGCGACCGACCGCGCTGACGATGCCGGCGGTGACGGTGTGCGAAAGCCCGAGCGGATTGCCGATCGCCACCACCCACTCGCCGACCTGCACCTTGCTCGAATCGCCCAAGGGTGCGACCGGCACTGCTTCCTTGGCGTCGACCTTGATGAGCGCGAGGTCCGTGCGCGGATCCCGGCCGATGACACGGGCCCTGTAGACCTTGTCGCTGGCAGTGCGGACGGTAATTTCGCGAGCCCCTTCGACCACGTGGTTGTTCGTGAGCGCATAGCCGTCCGGATGGATGAAGAAGCCCGTGCCTTCACCGCGGACCATGCCGGCCCGACCGAACGCGTCGGTTTCCGTGGTGGTGCCAACGATGCTGACGTTGATGACGGCGGGGCCGACGACCTTGGCGATCTTGCTGAACGCGCCCATGGTGACGGGCGAATCCGCGGAAAACCCTGTGGAACTACCTGCTTGTTCAGTCCAGAGCTTGTCGGGAGTGCGATCGCGAGGCGCTTCGGCCAGGACCCAAGACGGCGCCAACGCGAAGCTGCAAGCAACCCCTGCCAGCCACCTGATGAACCACGGCATCGCGTCTCCAGGGGCACGCGAATCGCCACCCGCGGATCGGCAACGGGCCGAGTCCAGCGGGGCATGACGTGCCTATTGCTGCAGTGCGCGGGCGTGGCCGTTTATTTCCGGTCGACGCTACGCTAGCGCGCGGGCAGCTTGGAAAGCGAGCGCGACTTCACGTAGCCGTTGCGCCCGGCCGCCTCGCCGTTGAGGGCCTCGACGCGCGACCAGCCCGACCCGGTGTCCAAGAAGACGTGAAGCAGTGCGTCGCCGGGCAGGGCCGCCACTTCCTCGGCGTCGTCAGCCGCTGCCTTGCGCAAGGAAGTCGCGCCGTTCAGCTTGTGCGTCGCTCTGGCGCCAACCTGGGTAGCTTCCATGACCTTGCGCTTCTGCTGCACGAGCACGGAGCGCTGCTCCAGCGCCGCTTGCCGCAAAGCCGAAGTCGTCTTGGGCACCGTCGTGACCTTCAGCGTTTCGATCGAGTGTTCCGCCGCCAGTCGGAGGCCTTGATCCGCAGGCTTTGCCGCGTACGCCGCCAACGCCTCGTCCGCCATGGCCGCCGCCGCGCGGATGGGTGCCAGCGCCGCCTCGGCTCTCTCGACCTCCTCGGGATTGGGCTCGCTCGGCGCGGCTTCGTCCTTGGTGCCGGCGGCCGCAAGCGCTGCATCCTCGCCAGGATCTTCTGCCACCACGCCAGGTTCGGCCTTCGGCTCGCGGGTCTTGTAGGCCTTCAGTTCCCAGGCTGCGCCCTCGGGATCCTTCGTGCGTTGGATGACCTTGGTCTCGCCGGCCTTTTCGCCCAGCGACTTCGCGACGCCGCTCGGCAGCCAAGACATGACGGTCGCGGTACCGCCCCAAAGCAGCCACAGCGCCAGCGCCGCCAGCACCAGGCCGCCGGCGCCGAATCCGCCCAGCACCATCCAGGACGGCAGGGACTTCTTCTCGGGTTCGGGCGTGGCTGGGGGCATGGCGCCTCGTCTAGGCGGGCAGGCAACGGCAGGGCGCTACTTGCTCGTGGTCCCGGTGGGCAACTTGGTCGGTACGCAGTACTTTTCCGCCGCGGCGCCGGTCTTGGCGTTGGCCTCGGCATAGGTGTAGCAGACATCGGTGGAAGGGCAATCGGTATCGCCCAGGCAGGCCTTGGTGCAGATCGCCGGATTGCTGTAGTACGACAAGCAAACTTCCTGATCACACTGCGGATGATGGCGCACAACGCAACTGACCGGGCCCGGAGCCTTGCCGTTGCAAACGCCCTTCTTCAGGACTTCTTCGTCCAGGGGGCAACTGTCGTGCAGCGGCTGGGTGGTACAGGCGCCGAGTGCACCCAGGCCGCTCGACATCGCCGCGACCGTGACCAAGATTGCGTCCCACTTCATGCCACTTGCCCCCGCTTGCTGTCCCATCTGGCCGCGATCGCCCGCCCGGTCCGCGGTGCTTGGCGCCGCCTGCTTCCCATACCGGCCGGGCGCTTGTCAAATGCCGCCCGTGCCATCCCTTGCCGCCGCCCGTGCGTCCGGTCGGTCTAGTACATACCGGTCATGCGCAGGAAGAACCCGCCCTGATTGGACTTCTGCTGGATGTCGCCCACTGCCGTCTCGACGAAGTGGGTGAAGTTGTAGCCCGCGCCCAGTCGCAACGTCCGCTTCAGCACGTACGCCGCTTCGAGCAAGGCACCGTGCTGCAGATCGCCGGTCAGCACCGTTTCGAGGAACCGGTATTCCGCTGCCAGATCGACCTGTTGCCAGGCATGGAAGCCCAGGCGCGTCACCCACAGCACCAGATCGCTCGTGAAGGCAGGACCGTCGCCCAGGGACTCGGTCGCGCGCTTCCACGCCACTTTCTGGCTCAACTGCAACCGCCAAGGCAGCTCGGCGATCGGCTCGAAACTCAGGATGTCCTTGTGGTTGCGCTCCGTCCCCGCCGGATCCTGTGCGCTCGGGCGCATCTCGATCAGGTGCGTGTACTTGCCCACGAAGTTCAGCCAGTTCAAATGAATCGGCCGGAACGCCGCGCCCAGCGTGGCTTCCAGGGCCTCGGCCTCGGTCGAATCCGCGGTTTGGTTGGTGGTCTGCGTCCAATTGGCCCGCCCGAACAGCACGAGTTCCTTGGTCGCCGCCACCTGGGCGTTGTTCAGGCTCAGGATCTGCACCTTGCGCACGCCGCCCAGCGTCAGATCGCCTTGATCCAGGCGTACTTCTTGTCTGGTCGTCACTTTCAGCACGTCCGAACGCAGCCACTCGCCGCCCACCGACATGGCATCGCGCGACACCTCGCCACTTGCGCCGCTGAAGGTCTGCTGGCGCTCGTAGCCGGCGTCCAGCGTCACGCCCGGCGCCAGGGCGAAGCGCTTGCCCACGCCCATGATCGCCCGGTTCATGTCGCCCGCGCTCAAGGCATCGATCTGGTACTCGCCGTAAGCGCGCATGCTCTTGTCGGCGCCGTAACGACTTTCCGCACCCAGCACGGTCGCACTTGCCAGATGCCCGGTCTGGTAGGTGTCCTCCAGGCGCTGCTGCACGTAGACACTCGAGCTTTCATCCAGTTGCGTGCGCAGTCCGGCCAGCGTGCTGTTCTGGCCGCCCCAACCGAGGCGCTCCTGCACGGTCACCGCCAGCGCCTTGCCGAGCTTGTACTCGGCGCCCAGCGTCGTCGCGAAGTGGTCGCCCTGGGTGCGGAATTGCGCCGCGTCGCCGAGCAGGATGACCTGTTGGTCGCCGCGCAGGCTCAGCCGATCGGTCGCGCGGTACAAGGCGCCGGCCAGGAGCGTGTCGCTGCTCAAGCTGCTGCCATCCTGAGCCGTTCCATAGGCATAGGTGTTGCCGCCGAGGATCGACCAGCGCCCGGTCGAGCGGTACACGTCCTGGATTGCCAGGGTGTGCCGGTTCCAGGCCGAGAACGAGCCGCTGTTTGCTGACGCGCCGGTGCCCCCCTGTGCACTCGAACCCCATTGCGCGCCCAGCCCCGGTGCGCCGAACAGGTCCGGCTTGACGTCGCTCAGCAAGCCGTCGTAGCGCAATTGCAACGTGTTGCGGGCGCCGACTGCCAGCGCCGTGTCCACACCGATCTTCTGCTGGCCCTGCTGAGCGATCGTGCCGCCTGACTGGAAGCCTGCCTGGACCCACTGCCAGTGTGCGTGCAGCCGGCCGATTTCCTTGGCAGGCTGCAACGGCGTCTGGCCTGGCGCCGCAACCTTGTCCAGCGTGCCTTTCTCCGCGGTCGCCGCTGCCGGCAGATCCGTGCCCACGCTATTGCCCAAGAAGTCGCGCAGATCGACGTCCACCGCGACCTTGACCGCCTGACCCGAGACCGTGCTGCCGTTGGCCAACTGCTCGGTGGCCTGCTTGGGCGTGCCGAAGGTCAGACCGCCGTCGTCCGAGACTGCCAACATCGAATCGCGCGCCTCGCTGTACGCATACTCCGCTGTGATCTTCGAGCGTTTAGCGACCTGCACGGTGGCATCGGCACCGACCACGCGATAGGTCGGGCCTTCGCCGCGGCCTTCCTGCACGTAGCTCGCCCCCAGCGCGACCTTGCCGCCGAGCAGCTTCTCTTGCACCTGCGCACCGAATGCGCCGCCTTCCTGCGTGTTCACGCCGCGCGCCTCGTAGACGACCTCGACGAAGACCGGCTGGCCGTTCCACGTCAGGTGCTGGCCCGGCAACCCGGTCTGGCCTATGGCGAAGTTGGCGTCGACCGCGCCCGAAACCGGCGACTTGAACAGGAGCCGACCTTCGCGCGGGTCAATCGTGTAGTCGGTGTTGCGCGACTGCGGAATGCGCGTGATTTCGAGGTTGGAGATGCGATCGCGCACCACGATCTCGACCCGCTCGCTGCCCTCGACCACGTCCCGACTGGCCAGGTAGTACAGCGAGCCGCCAGTGCCGCGCAGCAGGTCCGTATGGCGCCTGACCGTGGCATCCTGAGCCGCGACGAAGACTTGCCCGCGGGTGTCGAAATCGCCGCCCAGCGTCCGCCGCACGTCCACCTGCGCGCCGTACAAAGCCCGGTCGTAGCGCACCAGTTCGATGCCTTGGATCGCCGCCTTGAAGTTGCCCAGGATCGCTTTGGTCTTCTCGGCTTCCACCAGGATGTACAGCTTGCCGCGGCTCTGGGCGTCCTGCACCAGCGCGCCAGTGTCGCCGTAGACCGGGTAGAAGCGCGTCGGATCCAGCAGGTTGGTCGCGAAGTCCTGCAACTGGTCATTCTTGGCCGTGTCGACGTGCGCGGTGAACTGCAGATCCTTCAGACCCAAGTATTGTCCTGAGATCCGACCCTTGGCGTACACCGCGGCGCGTCCCCACAGCTGCACGTTGCCGTCGCCCGGCACCCAACCGCCCGGCTGGGTGGTTTCCTGCAGGTGCGCCGCGACGTGACTGACCGAGCCGTCGGCAATCGCCATCAGGAAGAACTGCCGATCGCGCACTGCCAACGGCCTTTCGACCACGGCCTTGTTGCCCGCGGCATCGGTAGCCGTCACGCTCAGTTGCGACTTGCCCGCTGGCATCGGCACCAGCGCGTAGAAGTCACCGTCGCGGTCGACCAGCACGTCCTGACCCTGGATGGTCACCTTGTTGCCCGGCCGCGTATGACCGCGCACCGGCAGTTGCAGCGAGCCCAGTTCGGCGCCCGCCCGCGGCAGGAACACGTGCAAGTCCGCGGCGGCAGTGGTCAATGCCCGCTCGCGGGTCGGCGCGTCGGCCAGTTGGATGGGCTGCAGACCTTCGGCGGCGCGCGTCTCGGCGGCGACCTGATCCAGCAGATCCGCACCGAAGTCCATGACATCGGGACCAGGCTGCTGCGGCGTCGTCGTCGTGCTCACTCCGGGCGGACGTGTGGTGAACGTGCGCTGCCACAGGGCCGCCTGACCGTTGGGCCGTTGCTGCACGACCAGCGTCGGCCCGCCCGCGCGCACCTTGACCTGCGACGGCAAGACATCCAGTCGTTCCGCGACCTTCTCGTTGCCAACCCACACGCCCTCGGCCACGGCGAACGGCTTGGCGCCGCCTTCTGCCGAACCGGTCACCAGCGAACGCAGGCGCAGTTCCACGCGGTGCGGACCGCTCTTCTCGAGATTTGGCTTGAACTCGACCGGAGCGTTGCCCAGGGCGAGCACCAGCAACCGATCCGCGCGCATGCCTTGAGCCAGCAGGCGTTTGCGCACCGCGGCGGCCTGAAGTTCCGACCGGGCCCGCGCGTCCCCGGGGCCGTGATCGTACACCGACAGCACCGCGACCTTGCCGAAGTCACCCTTGAGCGGGATTGCCAGCTTGTCCAGCCATTCTGTCATGCTATCGGTGGGTTGACTCGCGGTATCGAACAGCGTCGCGACCACGTGCTTGTCCGGATCACCGCCTGGCACCAACGCGGCGCCACTGTCGGCGAGTTCGACCTGCACGGGCGCGGAACGCCAGCCGATACGCGCACCCTGGGCCGAGGCATCCGCGAGCAAAGCCTCGAGCGCCAGGCCGTAGACGCCCGGAGCCAGCGCCGGACCGGCCACGGGCTCCCAGTAGAACGTGCGCGGCAGGGGCACGCCGATTTCGGTGCGCAGGCGGACCTTGCCGGACGCGTCGAGCAGGACGATCGAGGCGGCGAGCGCATCCGCGGGCATGCCGGTCGCGTGCACCAGGAGTTTGCCGACGACCTGACCGCCGGCGAGCGGCAGCGGGGCGTTGGGCGCGGTCAGAAGCAGGGGCTTGACCGACGGAGTCAGTGTGACGCCGGCGAGTTGCAGGGCACCGCCGGGTAGGGCGGCCAGAGGGACGGCGATCAGGGCGCCGGCGACGGGTGCGGGTACGGGAACGGGTACGGGTACGGGTACGGGTGCGGGTGCGGGTGCGGGTGCGGGTGCGGGGACGAGTACGGGGGCGGGCACGGGGACGGGACGGACGGCCGGAGCCGGAGCCGGGGCCGGAGCCGGGGCCGGTTTGGGAGCAACCTTGGGCACTTCCGGTGGCGGAACTACTTTCGGAGGGGTGACGGCATCTTGGGTCGCGGCCTTGCCCAAGGTCATGAATTCTTCGCGCACGCTGCCGTCCGGCGAACGCACGCTGGCCAGGAGGCGGCCGTCGGTCGGGCGCAGGATGCGAACGGCCGCGCGGCCTTGGCTGTCCAGATCCAGCGCGTGGCCGTTGAGCAGCAGTTGCGGTGCGCGACCTTCCATCTTCCAGGATTTCGCGCGCGGATCAGAGACCTTGGCGCGCACTTCGAAGGGCAGCAGCGCCGACCACGCCGTGGAGCCGAAGCTCGTCTCGGCCCGCACGCGCACCACGAAGCGCCGGGTCGTGTAGCCCGCCGGCAGCGCCTGCAGCATCGCGAGCGGACCCTTGCCCAGGCCGGTCAGCGTCACGGTGCGCGGAGGTTCGCCCGCTCCCGGCTGCTCGTACACGATGCGGCCCAGGCGACCGGGATCGCCCACGCGGCGGATCTCGATGGCATGACGCACGAATCCAGTACTCGCCTCGATCTGCAACGGCAACTCGCCACCCTCAGCAAACGCCACCGAAGTCACGTCGGCCGGCAGCGCTTTCACTTCCGGCGGCAGGGCGAACCTGGCCCGCACGAACCGCGCTTGCAGGGCCTTGCCGTCGATGGCCAAGGCGAGCTTGCCCGCGTCCGCCTCGATCAGCACCACGCCTGGCCCATTGGGCAGCACCGGCTGGTCTGCCTGCTCCGCCGCGGGTTCCATTCGCGTCGGCCCGACTGATTCCAACGCGCACTTGACGCCGAAGGTCACGGATTGCGCCAGACCCGCGGTCAGGTACAGCACGCGCTTGTCCTGGGTCGTCATGGCCGAACCGGGCGGCAGCGTGTCGGCGTCGATCTTGAACAAGTGGTTGCCCGGCGTCAGGTTCACGAAGTGCAGCCGACCGTGCGCATCGCTCACCGCGTAGTAGCCGGCGTCGACGAACACCCGAGCGCCTGGCAGACCGTCCTCGCCGCCTTGCTGAAGACCGTCGCCATTGCCGTCGCAGAACACCTTGCCGAGGATCATGCTGCGATCGAACAGCGGATCGGCTTGGACCAGCAGCGTCGCGACTTCCTTGGCACTCAGCGCCGCGCCACCGATTTCGAACGCTTGCGAGGACAGCACTTGCGGCGTGCCGACCACGGCCTTGGCCAGCACGACCGCCTGCAGCGTCAGGGTCAGCGAACCGCCCGCGGGCAGGTCCAGACCGACGGCATGCCCTGTTGTCGCGGACATGCGCCGTACCGCGAGGGGCAACTGCGTCTCGTCGAGCACTACCGACAGCGTGCCGCCGCCCTTGCTCGCCGCCGTCAGCCGGGCCGAACCCGGGACCATGCCCAGCCCCGGCGGCAGCGCGTTGCGCAGTTCCACGCCGCCCTGGCCAGTCACCGCGTCGGCCACCAGCGTCGCCGTCGAGCCGTTGTGCACCGAGACCGTGATGCCCACGAGATCGCCGATCTGCGCCTGCGCCTTGGACAAACGCACGGCGACACGAATCGCGTTGGCCAGCGCGTCGACCGGCAGGTGGTTGTGGCGTGGCACCGGCGCGGCCATCGTGCCCTGAGTCGAGAAGCGCGTCAGATAGCGCGGCAGTTCCGCGGCCAGCTTGGGCAGCGCGTCGGCGACCACGAATCCCGACTGATCGAGCACCACCAGACCCGGCTCAGGCGGACGCGACACCGGCGGAAAGGCATAGCCACCCGGAAGTGACGACACATCCAGGCGATAGGCGCGCCCGGGCTGCGGTTGGACGATGTAGGCGCCGGTCGCATCGGTGCGCTGGCCTTGCTGACCGGCCGGCAACAGGCTGTCGGGCACCAGCTGGCCGGCGGCGATCGGATCCGCTTCGTCGTAGCGCAGGTAGACCCGCACGCCGGCGGCGAGTTTGCCGCTCTTGGCATCGTAGACTCGCCCGGTCGGCAACAGCGGCACGTCCAGGTGACCGCCTTGGGCCTGCGCGGTGAAGGTGCCGCGGTAGAACACCACGCCGTTGGGCGAGGTCACCACCACGCGGTGCGCGCCGGCGGGCACGTGGGAAATACGCCAGGATCCGTCGTCTTGCACGATCGTTGACAGCACGGGAACGTCCGCGCCCTCGGGCGGCAGCACCGCGACCTGGAAGTGCGGGAACAGCAGGTCGTGACCTGGTTGGAACACGCCGTCTTGCGTGCCCAAGTCCTCGAATACCGTGCCGCCAACAGCGCCTTCGCCCAGCATCGCGCCCACGGTCAGGCACGCCGGCTTGGCGTCGGCCGTGCTGCCAGTGGTTTCCACATGCGCGGTATTGCACACGACTGCCCCGTCCGCGATCGCCGTGGTCAGCCGCATCCGCACCGAGATGGTCACCGCCTCGCCGGCGGGCAAGGTCAGCCCGGCTACGGTCAGCGCACCCGGCGTGTCCTTGGTACCCGTGCCGAACGAGACTTGCGCACCCTGCGGCGCCAGCACGTCGCTCGGATTGCCTGACCCGCCACCGAGCACGGTCGGCATCTGCAGACCCTTGGGCAGCGCGTCGGTCAGCTTCACCTCGGTCGCCGGCGCACCACCTGGATTTTGCACGGTAATCGTGTAGCGCAAGGTGTCGCCCGGGCGCACGTCGCCGCCATTCTCGTCCTGCACGGTCTTCTGCACGGTCAAAAGCGGAGCCGGCGGACCTACTTGCGTGATCGTGGCCTGGTTGCCGTTGCCGTCGTCGCCGTCGGCATCCGAGGGCTCCTCGGTCAGGCCTTTGGCGTGCGCAATCGCCTGGTTGGCTACCACCGGCCCGGCCATGATCTGCATGCGCAGGCGGACGATCCGCTGTCCGCCCGCCGCCACGGTGCCGACCTCGACGTGGGCGACCTTGGCCTGGGCATCGAAGCGCCCTGCGTCACTATCCTGGCCATCGGTCAGCGCCTTGCCGTCGAGCTGAAGCGATCCGCCTACATAGCGAGCAGCCTCGGGCACCGCGTCGTCCACCGTCACGGCTTCGGCCGGCGTGTGCCCGGTGTTCTGAATCGTGATCGTGTAGCGAATCTCCTCGCCGATATCCGCCTGGCCGTTGGCATTCTCGTCCAACAGCTCCGCGGTCTTGCGCGTCTGGCGGATCGACGGGCCACTGCCTACGGTCATCTCGACCGGTCCGATCGGCGTCGGCGGTGCAGTATTGGCCAGTGCCGTCGCGGTGTTGCGTACCTGGCTACCGTCGGCCACGTCGGCCCGCACGCGGGTCTTGAACGTCACCGTCGCCGCCTGCGCATAGCCCGGAGCCACGATACCCGTCTGCTGTCCTGGACTTGCGACCGGCAGCCCTTGCGGAAGCGGACTCGTCCCGCCCGGCACGTCGCTCACCGCCTGGCCGTTCAGCGTCGTCGAGCCCTTCACGTACTCGGTGCCCGCCGGTATCGCATCGACCAGGATCACGCCCGCGACCGGATCCGGCGACGTCGCCACCACAGCGATCTTCCACGTGATCGTATCGCCCGGCAGCAGAGCGCCGCCGTTGTCGTCCACGCCGGTCTTGTACGACGCTTCGAGCGTGCTCGCCGTGCGCACCTGCACCACGGTCGGATCGCTCGCGCCAGGCTTGCCCGGATCGTCGCTGCCCACCTGGTCCGGCAGCGCCGCCGCCGAGACTTGCGCTTGGTTCGCGATCGACGCGCCGTCCGCCACCGTTGCCTTGACTCGGGCATCGAAGGTCAGCACCGCGGTGGTGCCGGGCAGAACGCTCTTGAGTTCCGGGCTGTTCGCGCTCGTCCAGGTCAGCGTCGCGCCGTTCGCCGTGCCGCCGTTGCCGATCGCAACCAGATCCAGCGCGGCGTCCAACACGTCGGTCACCACGACCTCTTGCGCCGCCGTCCCGCCCGTCACGCCGACTTCGATCTTCCAGCGCAACACGTCCAAGGGCGCGATCTTGCCGCCGTTCAGGTCCGTCACCGTCTTCTTGATGGCCAGCAGCGGGATGGCAATCACCTGGATCTGCGCTAGGTTGCTCTCGTAGACCAGGTTGGTCTCGCCTTCGCGGGCTTGCGCCTTGCTCTGGGCCACCGCGCCATTCTTGGCCGTCGCCTTGACCTTCAGGCTCGCCGTCAGGGCCACCGCGCCGCCGCCCGGAATGCTCGCCAACGCCGCGTTGTCCTTGGCAGTCCAGCGCAACAGCTTGGCCGTGGCATCGTAGGTCGCGCCGCCCAGCGCCGTCACGTCGAAGATGTCTGGGTCGATCGGCACGAACACACTGACATTGCTGGCTACTTCCGGATTCGCCGAAGAGATCACCACCTGCAGTTGCACGGTATCGCCCGGCTTGACCGGGGCCTTCGCCGGCGCCTCGGGAGTCAGCGAGGCCAC
The DNA here is from genome assembly GCA_964356325.1 of uncultured Enterobacteriaceae bacterium. GTDB lineage: Bacteria > Myxococcota_A > UBA9042 > UBA9042 > UBA9042 > CAYHHL01. The sequence goes on from CAYHHL010000117.1 coordinate 13,507, forward strand.
GACCTGCAACGTCGGGTAGTTGATCGGTACTTGCAGCAGATTGGACAGCACTTCCAAGCCATTCTGCGGCTTGGCTTTGGCCTGGTTGACGATTACCGCGCCGGTCGCCACGCCCGCGGCGATCTTGCCGGTCAAGGTCACGGTCACGGTCTGACTTGGCGCCAACACCGGCACCTGCCAGGTCGCCACGTTGCCGTTCAGCTTGCCGGTACTCTCGACCACGACGTTGGTGATGCTGGCTGGAACGACGTCTGTGATATCGAGGACTTGTGCCGGAGCGTTGCCCACATTCAGCACGGTGATGACGAAGCGCACGGCATCGCCCGGAAACAGGTGCTTGCCGGTCAGGTCCTCGAACGATTTGGTCACCTTCAGGATCGGCTTCAACACCACCAGCAGTTGCGGACCCTTCACCTGCAGAGGCGTCGCCACGCCGGTCGCGCCGATGTTCGCGGTCAGGGGCAGCGTGTCGCCGTCCACGGCATTGGCCGCCACCGTCGCCTTGAGCACGAAAGTCGCCGAGCCGCCCGCCGCCAACTGCCCGATCGTGAAGGTGATCGTCTGGCCGTTGACCGTCCCGCCCGGCGTCACCACGGCCACGTTGCCCAGCTTGGCCGGCAGCGGCACCGTCACCTGCACGTTGTCGCCCGGGGCCTTGCCGCTGTTCTTGACCTGCACCTCGATGCGCACCGTATGTCCCGGCGCCACCTGGCCAATCTTCGCCACCCAGCCGTTCTCGTCGTCCGCGGTCACCACCGAAGTCTCGAACTTCGGCTTGGCGTCCACCGTCAACGTCAGCTGCGGCGCCTGCGCTACGTTGGGCAACTGCGCGACCACGCTCACTTTGGTGCCATCGCCAAGACCGATGGCGATCTTGGCCTGGAAGTGCAGCGTCACGTCCCCTTGCGGCGAAATCGACACCAGAGGCACGGTCCAAACCACTTGATCGCCCAGGAAGTTGCCGTTGTCGAACGGTTGCACGCCGGTCAGGGTCTGCGCCTGCAGCAGGGCTTTCACGTTGACGAGCTGGGCCAGCGCGTCGCCGGTGTTCCGCAACGTCAAAGTAAAGGCTATCATGTCGCCGGGTTCAACCGTGCCGCCGTTCAGGTCCTGGTACGACCACACGCTGGTCGACAAGTCCGCCTTGGCTGAGATCGTCAGCTTGGTCGGCTCCTTCACCGAAGTCGCCAGATCCGCGTCGGTCAGCACCGGAGCCGCGAAGCCTTGTGCCGTGATCAACGCCTGTTCCGCGATCACCGCGCCGTCGATCTGCGGCTTCTTCACCTTGGCGTTCACGTGCAGCGTCGCGCCCTGACCCGGTGCCAGCGTGCCCAGCTTCCATACGATCACGCCGCCTTGCAGCACGCCGCCGCCATCGGCCGTCACGCCCTCCAAGCGCGGATCCACCGGCAGGGAGATCGTCACGTCCTTGCCGTTGCCGTCGCCCTCGTTGGTCAGAGTCAGCGTGTAGACCACCGCGTCGTTCGGCTGCACCACCCCACCGTTGCTGTCCACCACCGTCAGCGCGGCCTTGCTGAAATCGACATGGCTCAGCGCGCTCAGCACGGTCGGGTCGCCCAGCGCCGCCGTGGTCGGATCGTCGGACTTTTGCGGAGCCGGCAGGCCCTGGTAGGTCATCTGCGCCTGGTTGACGATCGCCTGGCCGTTGTCGAGCGTGCCGCCCACCTTGGCTTCGAAGCGCACGATCAGTTCGTCGCTCGCGTTGACGCCCAGGCTCGCCAGCGCGGGCCAGCTCAGGGTCTTGGTCGTCGCGTCGAAAGTGCCGCCGTCCAAGGCGACGATATCGGTCAATTCCGCCGGCACCACGTCGGAAATCGCCACACCTTGGGCGGTCGCGTTGCCGGTGTTCTTCGCCTTGATCACATAGCGCAAAGCGGTCTTGGGCTTGACCGTAGACTGGTTGATCTGCGCGCCGGTCGTGGCGTCGAACACGTCCTTGGTCAGCGCCAGCTTGGCCGCGCTATCGACCGCGAAACAGGTCGGCGCGCCACCCGGTTTGGGCGCGACTCCCGGTGGATTGGTCAGGGACGGCGCGGAGTTCTCTTTGGCCGTGACGCTGGCCTGGTTGCAGACCTGCAAACCCTTGGCCAGGGGCTTCTTAAGCGTGCCGGTCAGGGACACCACGGTCTGCGCGCCCGCCGCCAGCGTCGCGATCTGCCAGGTAGCGATTCCCGTGCCCGCATCCAAGGTTCCGCCGGCGACCTGGACGTTGCTCAGTTCCTTGGGCACCACGTCGGTCACCACGATACCGGTGCCGGTCGCGTTGCCACTGTTGACGATCGTCAGCGTATACGTGACGTTGTCGCCGGACTGCACCACCGCCGCGCTCACCGCCTTGGTCGAAAGGCCGAAGTCCGGCAGGTTCTGCACCAGGAACGAGACGGTGTTGGTCGTCGCGCCGCCGGGCTTCTCGAGGTAGCTGATCTTGCCGGTGTTGGTGACTGTCGTGCCCGAAGCCGTCGCCTTGTCCAGCGTCGCTGTCACCGTGACGTCGAACGGCTTGTCGCCCGGATTGAGCAGCGGAATCGCGGTCCAGGTCACGGTCCGGCTCGCCGCGTCGAACGTGCCGCCTTGCACCTGCACATCGGTCAGCGCCAGATGCAGCACGTCCGTCGCCACCACCTGCGTCGCCGGCGAATTGCCAGTATTCTTCAGACTCAGGGTGAACTGTACCTTGTCGCCGCCTTGGGCAATGCCGCCGTTCAGATCGAGAAACGCCTTGGTCGAGGTCGTCAGGTCCGGCGCCGAAGTCACCTTGAATACAGTAGGATCGGTCTTGCCGGGCAGTCCGGGATCGTCCGAGAGCGCCGGCTGGCCCAAGCCGTCGCCGGTCAGCGTCGCCTGGTTCGAAACCGCCTTGTCTTGTGCGACGATGGCCGCGAGCTTGGCCGTCACCGTCACGGTCTGCGCCGGGTCGCCCTTCTTGAGCGTGCCCAGGTTCCAGGTGATGCCTTGACCTTGAATCACGCCACCGTTCGAGGCCGACACCAGCTGCAGCACCGCGTCGAAGCTCGACGTCAGTACCGCGGCATTGACCACGCCGTTGCCGGTATTCTGCAAGGAAAGCGTGTAGGTGACGGTGTCGCCCGGCTTGAACGAACCGCTCGAGGACGCCACGGTGTCGCTGAACAGGCTGATGAGCGGCTGGGCCTGCACCTTGACGTTGGCGGTGAGCTCGACCGGTTTGGGCAGTTCACTGCCGTTGACAGTCGCGGTGTTGGCGATGGTCGTGCCGTTGACGACGCCCGCCTTGACCTTGGCCGAGAACGAGAGCTTGACCTGACCGCCCGCGGCAAGCGCCGGCAGGCTCCACAGCACGGCGCCGGTCGACGCATCGAATACGCCGCCATTGCTGACGCCCGCGACACCTTCGAGGTTGGCGTCGATCGGATCGCTGATTTGTAGGGCGCCGGTAGCCACCTTGCCGGAATTGTTCAGGGTCACCGTGTACTGGATCACGTCGCCCGGTTCGAGCGCGCCGCCGTTGACGTCCACCGCGGTCTTGCCCGAAGTCGACTGCAGGTCCGGTCCGCCTTGCACGGTGAACTGCGGCGTCTGGATCACGGTGGGCGGATTGCCGTCGGTCGGGCTCAGCGTCGCGACGTTGGCGAAAGTGCTGCCGGGCGGCGTGCTTGGCTTCACTTGTGCCGTGAAAATCAGCACTTTGGTCGTGCCCGCCGCCACCTTCATGCCCGAGGCCTGCACCGTCGTGCCGTTCAGCGTCAGTTCCGGGCTTTGCGTGCTGACGAACTGGACTGCCGAGGGCAGCGGATCCGTCACGCTCAAGGTGCCTTCGCCCTGGCCGGAGTTGTTGATCGTCAAGGTGAACTGCACCTGGTCGCCGGGCAGCAGCGGCGTACCCGGACTCAGATCGGCCATGGTCTTTTGCGAGGTCGTGAAATCGCTGAGGACTTGCACGGTGAACGGCGTCGGGTCCTCGGTGCCGGTCAAGTTTGGATCGTCGGTCTTGAGCGTCTTCCCGCCCAGCGTCACCGAGCCCTGGCTTTGCACCAGGTGACCATTCAACGGCGCGATGCCCAGTGCCTGCAAGCCCGCGATGTCCTTCAGCGTCGCCACGATCGTCAGCGTCAACTGTTGGTTGCCGGCCAGCGGTACCGCATCGAAACGGGCCTGTCCCGTGCCGTTGGCGCCGCCGCTCGGACTGCTCTTGTTGAGGCCAGGGCCGGTCGCGGACAGGAATTTCACCTCCGCGGCCATGTCGAATACGACGCTGGTGATGATCTGATCCACCGCCGTGGCGTTCTTGATGGTGAGGGTCCAGGTGACCTGGCCGCCGGGTGCGATCTTGCCTGGAGAAACAGTGAGTTGTGGCGTGGACAGCGAGGCGGCGACGATCTTGACGATGCTGGTCT
>CAYHHL010000118.1:0-10649 GCA_964356325.1 uncultured Enterobacteriaceae bacterium
CGCGATTCCTGCCTGACAAGCGCTCCGCTTCTCAGCCCTCGAAAACGGGTTCGGGTTCGGGTTCGGGATCGGGTTCGGGTTCGGGTTCGACCCCGGGAACTACTCCGCGGTCAAATTCTTCGTCCAAACGCCCGCGTCGATCGCCGGATCGCCCTCGCCCTTGGTGTTCTTCTCAGCCAACGCGGCAATGCGCTTGGCGATCACCTGGTTCTTCGGGGTGCCCGCGGCGATCAGTTCCTCGCCCTTCTCGATCTCGCGCCCCACCACCGACTTGAGCGCCATGTAGCTGCCCCAACCGACCTGGCGCACGCCGTTCACGAAAAACGCTGGCGTTCCCGTGGCGCCCATCGCTTCGGCCCACTTCGATTCGGTGGTCAGGCGTTCGGCGTTCTTCGGATCGGCGACGTCCTTCTTCCATTGCTCCACGTTCAGGCCCAGATCCTTGGCGAACTGCTCCAGGCTGCTGTCGTCCAACTGCCCGATAGCGAACAGCTTGTCGTGGTACTGCCAGAACTTGCCCTGCTTCTTCGCGGCCAAGGCGGCCAGCGCGGCGGGCTTGGAACGACCGTGCATCTCCAAGGCATTGTTGCGGAAGTAGACCTTGACCTTGCCGGGGAAGTCAGCGGACAGCTGCTTGATCGGGTCGGCCGAGCGCTTGCACACCGGGCACTGGAAGTCACTGAATACGTTGACGACGACGATCGGGTCCTTCACGCCGACGTACGCGCTGCCATCCTTGGGCGACACGCCGATCTTGGTGATGTCCACGCCCTTGCCGGCGCCTTCGTCACTTTGCGAGTCCAGCGCCGACGGGGCGCTCGGCTTGCTCGGCTCGGGGGCAGGCGTGGGCGCAGCGGCGGCCACTTCGGTGGGCTTGGCTTCCGGTGCCGGAGTCGGCGCCGCGGCGGCCGGCGTGTCACTGCCGGTCGGGGTCGCGGGTGCCACCGCCGCGGTCACAGCAGCTGCCGGGGCCATGTGCGACTTGGCGTCGAAGCGCCCGACGATGAAGCCACCCAGGGCCACGACAGCGCCAATCGCAATCAGGTTCGTCTTTTCCATCGCACCAGCTCCGAACGTCGCCCATCAGGGGCGATCTTGCCGTAGGTTCAGTTCACTACCGTGATGCTCAGCGGCGTCAACTGCCAGACATTGAACGTGTATTCCAGGAAGCCCTTGACGTTCAGCTTCTGGCCCTTGGTGTAGTTCGCCTTGCCGTCCTTGGTCTGCGGGAAGATGCCGAAGCCCGCGCCGATGCGCAGTGTCTGATCCGCCTCGGTCTTGCCCACCAGCATGTTGTGCGGCTTGCCGTCCGAGCCCAGGCCGAGCGGCTCGCTGACCACGACGTTGTCCAGCGACACATACACCGACTCGTACAACTTGTTGCTCGCGGCCGGGGCCTTCTCGCCGATCAGGTCGACCTCGATCGAGGCGGCGACCGGAAGTTCGGTAGCCGAGCTCAACGCCGCGGACTTGGGCTTGATCTCGGTCATGCAGAAGAACTCGGCGACTTCACCGATGATCGACAGTACCGAGCCGACCTTGGCGTTGGACACGTCGGCCTGGCTGCCCTTGTCCTCGGTCAAGTACAAGCCCGAGCCCGGGCCGCCGCCCTTGGTCTGGATGAACAGACCTTCGCTTTCCTTGCCGGCCTTGGACGTGCTGAAGCGCAACTGCGACACCACGACCACGTCCGAAAGCGTGATGTTGGGCAGCGTGTTGACGATCTTGGCGCAGTCGCTGGACGTGCTCTGAGCCTGGATCTTGTCGATCGTCCAGGTCTGGCCCGCGGGCACGTCAGAGCCGCCCGCGCTATCCTTGCCGCCCTGGCTGCCGGTGTCCACGGTGCCCGCGGCATCCGCCGTGACGCCCGGCTCCGTTGGCTTGCCCGCGCCACCGCCCGTGCTTGCACAACCACTCAGCGCGATGCACGCGCCGATGATCATGCCCATTGCCGACTTGCCCAGTTGCTCGTTCAAGGTGCGCATCGCCTGGCCGCCTTTCTGGAGAGATTCGTTTGTGCGATCAACTGCTTGGAGCGTAAACTGCGCCAGCCTGCCGGATCGCGGACGCGCAACTGTACGGGTCACTCCGCCTGCGGTCAACGCAGGAGCGGCCGTGCGGTCAACGAACAACGCCGTCGGTCAACTCATTCCCGATAGAAGCCCGGAGCATTCACGGGCACAGGGTCGCCTCGGCCGCGTCGAACAGCCGCTGCACCGCCAGATCGCAATGCGCGCGATCGACGATCAACGGCGGCGTCAGGCGCAAGACGTGAGTGCCGGCCACCGAGAGCAGCAGCCCGCGCGCCGTCGCCGCCTCGACTACCTTCTTGGGATCGCCCGCGATCTCGACGCCGCACATCAGGCCACGGCCGCGAACGTCGACGACGTAGGGCCGACCGTCGAACGCCGCATGCAACTTCTGCAGCAGGTAGGCGCCGATCTCCGCCGCTCGCGCCACCAGCCGATCCCTTTGCATGATCGCGAGCATCGCCCGACCCGCGCAGCTCGCCAGCGCATTGGCCCCGAACGTCGTCGCGTGACTGCCCGGCGTCAGGGCCTGCGCCACCGCGTCGCGTGCGAGCATCGCGCCGATCGGCACGCCACCGCCCAGCGCCTTGGCCAGCGACAGCGCGTCCGGAGCCACGCCTTCCTGCTCGAAACCGAAGAAGGAGCCGGTGCGCCCGAAGCCGGTCTGCACCTCGTCGAGCAAGAGCAGCAGGCCATTGTCATCGCACAGCTTGCGAAGATCGCGGAAGAACCCGGGCTGGGCCATACGCACGCCGCCCTCGCCCTGCACGACTTCGACCAGGATCGAGCCGACGCGCTCGGTCAGCAGCGCCCGCACCGAGGCCAGATCGCCGAACCTGGCGTAGTGGAAGCCCGGCACCAAAGGCTCGAAGCCTTCCTGGTACTTCGCCTGGGCGGTCGCGGTCATCGCGGCGAACGTGCGGCCGTGGAACGAGCCTTCGAAGGTGATGAAGTCAGGCCGCGGTTTACCCAGGATCTTCGCATGATAGCGGCGGGCGACCTTGATCATCGCCTCGTTGGCCTCCGCACCCGAGTTCGCGAAGAAGCAGCGCGCCAGCCAGCCTTGGCCCTCGCGGACGCTGGCCGTAGCCCTTTGGAACTGCTCGCAAAGACCTGCGGCCAAGGGCGCGGCGTGGGCGTTGTGCCAGTAGTTCGACTGGTGGATGATCTTGCCGGCCTGATCCTGCAAAGTCGCGATGAATTCCGGGTGGTTGTGGCCTAACGCGTTGACCGCGACGCCCGCCGAGAAGTCCAGATAGCGCGCGCCGTCTTGCGTCTCGCCCCACGGCCCGTCGCCGTTGACGAAGACCAGCGGCGCGTTGCGGTAGTTCGGCGTGAGATAGCGTTCGGCCAGGGCGACGATCTGCGCGGTCGAATGCGCCGGCAGATCCAAGGCCTGCGCGAGGGGCTGGTCCAACGGGGCGGGCAGTTTGGTGGCGACCATGGAACTCCCTGGGCCGGATTCGAAGCGACCGGCGCGGCGCAGGATGGTACGCCGCAGCGCAGCGATTTGCGAACTCGGGCTGGCCTGAACCCGCGTGCTTTTCTTGACGCCCCGCAACGCCCCGCCTAGCCTTGGCATGATCGGCGCCCTATGCAATCCGGTCGGCACCTTACGCGATTGCGCGCACGGGCTGAAGTCAGAATGGTGCGGTTGCAGCGGAAGGTCGCTCAGCGGCTGGAGATTTGCTCATGGCGGCAAAGTACGCGGTCGGCCTGGACATCGGCACCTCGTCCATCAAAGTCGCGCACTTGAAGGAGACCGGCAAGGGCGTGCAGTTGCTGGCCTTCGACACCGTCATGCTGCCACCGGACACGATCCGCGACGGCGTCATCCTGCACGCGCCGCAACTCACCCAGCGGGTCCAGGACATCTTCGCGATCAACAAGATCCGCCAGAAACAGGTCGCGGTGTCGCTTTCGGGCCACTCCGTCATCATCAAGAAGATCTCGCTGCCGGAAATGACGGTCGCTGAGCTGGAAGACTCGATCCAGTGGGAAGCCGAGCAGTATATTCCATTCGATATCAAGGATGTGCACGTCGACTTCCAGATCATCAACCCGCACGCCGGCCAGGGCCAGATGGACGTGCTGCTGGTCGCGGCGAAAAAAGCCGTGATCGAAGAAGTCGCCGAAGTGGTGCGCGCGGCCAAGCTGGAACCGGTCTGCGTGGACGTCGACGCTTTTGCGCTGTTCAACGCCTTCGAATTGAACTTCCCGGTGCCGCGCGACGAAACCGTGGCCTTGATCAACGTCGGCGCTTCCACCATCAACATCAACGTGATCGCGGGCGGCATGACGTCGTTCACGCGCGACATCACCGTGGGCGGCAATCTGCTGACCGAGGAAATCTCCAAGCAGTTCGCAGTGCCCTGGGATGAAGCCGAGCACATGAAGACCACTTCGGAAACGACGCTGTCGATGTCCGGCGTGTTGCGCGAGGTGCAAAGGATCTCGGCACGCGTTTCCGAAGTGCTGGTGTCCGAAATCCAACGCTCGCTCGACTTCTTCGCGGCGACGGCGATGAACGCTGACATCGCGGCGATCTACCTCTGTGGCGGTGCGGCCTTGCAGTCAGGCCTGATCGAAGGGCTGGAACGCCGCCTCGGAACGCAAGTGCGGGCCTTGAACCCGTTCAACAATCTGATCGTCGATCCCAAGAAGTTCGACATGGCGCTGCTGCAACGGATGGCGCCGATCGCGGCGGTGTCGGTAGGCCTGGGCCTGCGCCGCATGGGGGACCGGTAGATGATCCGCGTCAACCTCATCGGCAGCGCTCGCAAGGGCGGCAAGCGCAAAGGCGGCAAGGCTGGACGCGCGAGCATTTCGCTGCCGGACATCCCCAACGTCGGAATCTTGCTGTTCATCCTGCTTTTGGTGATGGAATCCGCAGGCTTGTACCTGTGGCAGACCAACGCGGCGATGGCGGCGGACAAGTTGCAGGGCAAGCTCAACTTCAAGCGCTCGGAACTGGCGGCGCTGCAAGAGACGCACAAGAGCATCGTCGCCATCAAGGCCGAGACGGACAAACTGGGCGCGCAGAAAAAGTTGTTCGACGAACTGTTCGCGGACAAGGTCGGCCCGGTCAATGCCCTGAGCTACCTCAGTTTCATCCTGGAGCCACGCGACGAGGCTTCGCTGCCAGGCGAGGACTTGCGCGCCATGGAAGCGGCCGGCTGGCGCGTGCAATGGAACGCCAAGAAGGCCTGGTTCACCAGCTTTCGCGAGGCTGTGGGCGAAGTCACGCTGATCGGCGAAGCGATGGATCACGAGGACGTGGCCGAGGTGCAGCGCCGCCTGGAGTCGAGTCCATACTTCCGCGACATGAAGCTGGTCTTCCAGGAGCGCAAGCGCGACGACCGCCTGAACGCCAACTACATTGAATTCCAAGTGAAGGGCAGCCTGCTTTACATGATCGTGCCGTTCGGACCGCCAGCGCCGCCTCCAGAAGGGCAAGTTGGCGTCGATGCCGATGCCCTGGGTGCTGCTGGTGGCTCGGATGCGGTCGCGGCCGCCCGTTCCGATGCCGACGCCGGCTCCAACGCTGCGGATCCGCACAAGATCGACGTCGTGCCCAGCGCTGCCAAGCTGCCGGCGCCCTCGGCTGCGGATGCCGATGCCGCTGCGACAGCCGATGCGGAGGACGTCACGGCGGAACCCGATGTCATCGCACGGGAAGTAGCGCCTGCCCCCGCGCCGATCGTGCCCAAGCCGGCGCCACCCGCGGCGGCACTTCCACGTCGCGAAGAGGCAGTGCCCGCAGCCGAACCACCACCCGCAGCCGAAGCCCGCGACGGGCCCGAAGCCGCACCCGCCCCCAGTGCCCCAGCGGCCGGCGAGAAGGAGTAGCGCGGTGGAACAGTTCATGAAATTGCCGCCAGGACAGAAGGCGGCCGTGCTCGCGGCGGTGCTGGCTGTGCTCGGCATCGGTCTGTACTTCCTATTGGTCGATCCGGAACTGGCGCGCGCGGACAAGAACCGCAAGGACCTAGCGAAGATCGAAAAGGATGTCGCGGATTTGCAGAAAGACAGCTCGGCCGAGGAGCACGCCCGTCTGCAGAAACTGAAGGACGACCTGACTGAACTGGACAAGGAAAACCGCAAGATGCTGCCGGGTGCCGCGGAGATCCCAGATTTCATCGACTCGGTGCAACGCGACGCCCGCCAGGTCGGCCTTTCAGTGGTGCGGTTCGATCGGCTGCCCGACGAGCAGTTCGACCTCTACAACACCGTGCCGATTCGCATGGTCATCCAGGGAACGACTCGGCAACTTCTCGAGTTCATGCGGATCTATGCGGGACCGGAGCGGCGCGTCGTCAACATACGCGAGTTGACCATCGAGCGCGTGCAGCCGGACGCGACCAAGCTCAAGGAGCAACTGCGCGCGAGCCATCCGATCGACGAGGCCAAGGGTTCGAGCAACGTGGCCAAGACTCCCGAGGCGATGCTGCTGGAGAACCTCGAGCTTGCCGAATTGTCGCGTAAGAACAGCGAAGTGCGGGCGGCCTTCGTGGCCTATGCCTACACCTGGACGGGCAAGCCGGCGGTCAAGCCCGAGGGCGCCGAGCAGCAGCAGCAAGTCAAGAAACTCAAGAAGAAGAGGACTTGATGGCCGACGCGACGCAAAGATCGGTCCAGACGGTCGAGGTCGGAGCAGGCGCGCCGTCTCCGCGGGCGCCGTTGGCGCTGACGGCCGTGCTCGCCGGACTGCTGCTGACCGCTTGCGGGGGTGGCGAGGAGCCCAAGAGGCCACCTATGCCCTTGCCGTCGAGTTCGATCGCGGTCGAAGCGCCAGCGGCCGGGGCCGAGGACGCCGACTGGGTGACCCTGGGCGAGAACCCGAAGTGGAAGCCCATCGCGCTGCAGTTCGAGGCCTACACCAAGCGTGAGGCCGCGGCCATCTCGAACCCGATGCTCAGCAACGTCACGGACTTCCTGGTGCGTCCGGTGGTCGAAACCCCGCAGGGTGGCACCGACCAGGCGGATTGCGATCCGGCGACCGATCCGACCTGCGTCAAAGCCGTGGCGAAGTGCGACCCGAAAACCGATCCGGACTGCGAGGAAGTGCCGCCCCTGCAGCGCGATCCGGTGACTCGCTACCAATTGATCATGCTGGTGACTGGCTTGCCGGTGCCCAAGGCCGTGGTCATAGACGCGCAGGGCGACCAGTACGACCTGGTGCGCGGTGACGCCCTGGGCAGCGAAGGCGGGCGCGTGACGGCCATCCTGCAGTACAAGATGCTAGTTACGGTGCCGGGCAAGGCCAAGCCGGTCGAGATTTCGATCGCGCCGCCGCTGACCCGAGTCGAAGAGAAAGCGGAAGAGCAGAGTGGCGAGCTGTAGCGATAGCGGGCGTTAGAGCTCGGCTTTTTTGACAGCGGGATCCCGGCACCTACAGTAGCTCGCGGCACAGTGGCTCGAGTCTGAAGTTGTCGTCGCCGGACGGGAGAAGGGAACGATGCGTCGATTCAGGCTGTTTCGCTCCACGGTGAGCCTCGTGCTGGTACTGTCCACCGGCCTGCCCGTGCAGCCGCTGTGGGCCGCGCAAGCTGGTACGCCGCCCGAGAGCAAGGTTGCCGGCCAAGCGCTGGTCGGCCTGGACGTCGAGGAAGCGCCGCAAACTACAGTGATTACCCTGCGCGGCAGCCTGGCGCCGACGTTCACGACGTTTCGCCTGGACCGGCCAACCCGCCTGATCGTCGACATCGCCGGCGCGAGCGTGGCGGGATTGGGCGAGCCGAAGTTCGTCGGCAACGGCGTGCTGCGCTCGGTGGAAGCTGTGCCGTTCCGTCGTGGCAATGCCGCGTATGGTCGCGTAATCGTGACGTTCGAGCAGGATGCACTCTACCACGTGCGGGCGGATGGCAACGCGGTCGTCATCGTGGTCGACGGCAGCGATCGCAAGCTGAACCAGGTACAGACCGAGCAGATCCAAGCTGCCGAAGCCGCAGCCAAAACCGCCGCGACGCGCGAACGGGCGTTGCTTGACCAGCTGCGCACCAGCCACGGTCGCGAGGAAGCCGCTGCGGCGGACAAGCAGAAACTTCAGGCGGAGTTGGAGGAAGCGCGCAAGAGCGGCAAGCAGGCAGATCAAGCCAAGCTGCAAGAGGCCGAAAAAGCGCTGGCGGGGGCGAGCCAGCGTCTGCAGGCCGAACAGACCGCCGCGGCCCGGTTGCGCGAGGAACTGAACAAAGAGCGCGAGAGCCTGGCTTCGGTCGTAGCCCAGCGCCGGTCAGAGGAGGCGCGCGTCGAGCTGTTGCGCACTCGTATCGCGGAGTTGCAGAAGGACACCCAGAAAAAGGACAACGCGCAACTGGGGGTGCTGCAAGGCGAGCTCGATCGCGCGCGGCGCCAGGCCGAGCAACTTCGCGAGGAGATCCGCCAGGTCAGCGAGTCGCGTCGGACCGCGCAGGCCGAGGAAGTCGCCCACCTCAAGAAGACGCTGGCGCTCAAGGATGCCGAACTGGCGTCAGCGCGCGTGCAAAAGGATGCCGAGGCCCAGAAGCGGGCGGTGCAACTCGAGCGCGAACTGTCGGCGGCTCGTTCGCAACTAGGTGACACGCAACGCGCTTTGGAGCACGCGGGCAAGGTTGATGCCGAACGCGAAGTGGCCGAGCGCAAGTGGCGAGATGCGGAAACGCGCGCGGAACAGAGCGAAAAAGCTTTGGCGGCGCGCAACCTCGAACTGCAGCAGACCCGCGCCCAAGCCGAGACGCTGTCGGCGCAGAAGAAGCAGTCCGATGCGCGCGCCGAACAGGTGGCGCGACTTCTGGTCGAACGCGAGCAGGAGGTCGGTGCGGTGCGGGCTGCCCTGCAAGCGCGCGAGGCGGCGCTGGTTGCCGAACTGGACAAGGCCAAGGCGCGCGAACAAGACGCCGTGAAGGCCGGGCGCAAGGCGGAAGCGGAGGCGGCGGCTCAGGAAAGGGCGCGGCTGGAGACGAGTCGCGCCACGCTGCAGGGCGAACTGCGGTCGCGCGAGAAGGACCTCGAACTGGCGCGCCTCGACGCGGATCGCAACGGCAAGGCGCGGGCGCAGGCCGAGCAGGAAGCCGAGCGGTTGCGCAGTGTCATCGCCGAGCGCGAGAAGGCTTTGGCCTCTTTGCAGGCGAGCAAGAACGCGGCGACCCAGCAGCAACTGGACCAGGCGGCCCGCAACGTCGCGGCGGCGCGGGGCGAATTGCAGCAGCGGCTGGCGGATCGCGATCGGCAGATGCAGGCGCTGGAATCGCAGCTGACGGCCCAGGTCGAAACCGCCAAGGTCGAGCTGGCGCGAGCGAAGCAGGAGACGGCGGCGCGTGAGGCGCAACTGAAGGATCTGGCGCGACAAAAGCAGGAATCCGACACGCGGGCCGAGCAAGTGACGCGCCTGCTGGCCGAGCGCGAGCGGGAAGTCGGCGCGGTGCGCGCGGCCCTGAAGGCGAAAGAAGCCTCGCTGGCCGCGGAGTTGGACCAGGCCAAAGTGCGCGAGCAAGATGCCGCCAAGGCCGGGCGCAATGCCGACGCCCAAGCCGCGGCACAGGAGCGGAGCCGGTTGGAGACGAGTCGCAAGGCGCTGCAGGGTGAGTTGGCCGCGCGCGACAAGGACCTGGAGAACGCGCGCTCGGACGCCGAGAAGAACGCCAAGGCGCGGGCGCTGGCCGAGCAGGAAGCCGAACGATTGCGCGCGGTCGTGGCCGAGCGTGAGCAGACGTTGATGCGGCTGCAGGCGGGCAAGGACGCGGCGTCGCTGCAAAAACTGGCCGAGGCCGAAAAGCGGCTGCAGGCGGCGCGGGGTGATCTGCAGCAGAGGCTGGCGGATCGCGATCGGCAGATGCAGGCGCTGGAATCGCAGCTGACGGCCCAGGTCGAAACCGCCAAGGTCGAGCTGGCGCGAGCGAAGCAGGAGACGGCGGCGCGTGAGGCGCAACTGAAGGATCTGGCGCGACAAAAGCAGGAATCCGACACGCGGGCCGAGCAAGTGACGCGCCTGCTGGCCGAGCGCGAGCGGGAAGTCGGCGCGGTGCGCGCGGCCCTGAAGGCGAAAGAAGCCTCGCTGGCCGCGGAGTTGGACCAGGCCAAAGTGCGCGAGCAAGATGCCGCCAAGGCCGGGCGCAATGCCGACGCCCAAGCCGCGGCACAGGAGCGGAGCCGGTTGGAGACGAGTCGCAAGGCGCTGCAGGGTGAGTTGGCCGCGCGCGACAAGGACCTGGAGAACGCGCGCTCGGACGCCGAGAAGAACGCCAAGGCGCGGGCGCTGGCCGAGCAGGAAGCCGAACGATTGCGCGCGGTCGTGGCCGAGCGTGAGCAGACGTTGATGCGGCTGCAGGCGGGCAAGGACGCGGCGTCGCAACAAAAACTGGCCGAGGCCGAGAAAAGGCTGCAGGCGGCGCGCGGTGATCTGGAAGGGCGGCTGGCCGATCGCGATCGTCAATTGCAGAGCATGCAAACGCGGTTGAGCGGCGAACTGGCGCAGGCCCGCGACGAGGCCAAGCGTTTCGCCAGCCAGGCCCTGGAGCGCGGTGCCGAACTGGCAAAGACCAAGGCTCATGCGGAGGAACTGGCACGCCAGAAGCAAACCGCAGACACGCGCGCCGAGGAAGTGGCGCGGTTGCTGGCCGAACGCGAGAAGGAGATCGGCTC
>CAYHHL010000118.1:10749-17842 GCA_964356325.1 uncultured Enterobacteriaceae bacterium
CGCGCGCCGAGGAAGTGGCGCGGTTGCTGGCCGAACGCGAGAAGGAGATCGGCTCTGTGCGTGCGGCGTTGCAGGCGCGCGAG
This sequence comes from uncultured Enterobacteriaceae bacterium, assembly GCA_964356325.1. GTDB lineage: Bacteria > Myxococcota_A > UBA9042 > UBA9042 > UBA9042 > CAYHHL01. The sequence goes on from CAYHHL010000118.1 coordinate 10,833, forward strand.
GCGGTGCTTTCGCAAGAACTCGCGCAGGCGCGGGCCCGCGAGCAGGACGCGCTGAAGGCTGGCCGCAAGGTCGAGGCGGAATCGGCGGCACGCTCGCGCTGGAACCTGGAGAACCGACAGAAAGCCTTGAAGGGAGAGCTGTTGACGCGCGAGAAGGACCTCGAGGCCGCCAAGGCCGATGCGCAGAGGAACGCCGCCGCGCGCAAGCAGGCCCAGAGCCAGGCAGATCAACTGCGACGGGAACTCGCCGAGCGCGAGAAGACCCTGGCATTACTACGCAAGAGCAAGGATACCAAGCAGGTGCAGGATGCCGAGCGGCAAGTGGCCGAGGCCCGTGCGCAATTGCAAGGCGAGCTGGCCGCGCGCGACAAGCAGTTGGCTGAGATGCAAAAGCTGCAGGAGGCTCGCCTGCGCGAAGCCCAGGTTGCGGCTCGCCTCCAGGCCGACGAACTGAATCGTGCCAAGGAACAGTTGGTTCGAACCGAACAAAAACTGGCGGCGCAGTCGCAACAGGCGGTGGCAGAGCGCGACCGGACTGAGAAGAAGCTGGCGGCACAGTCGCAACTGGCGGCGCTCGAGAGAGATCGGGCCGAGAAGAAACTGGCCGCGCAGGCGCAGTTGGCGGCGGTCGAGCGCGACCGGACTGAGAAGAAGCTGGCGGCACAGTCGCAACTGGCGGCGCTCGAGAGAGATCGGGCCGAGAAGAAACTGGCCGCGCAGGCGCAGTTGGCGGCGGTCGAGCGCGATCGAGCCGAGAAGATGGCGGTCGCGCTCCAGGAGCGTGAGCAGGAACTGAAGTTACAGCAGGGCCACGAACGCGAGCTAGCTAAGGCCAAGCAGGAACGCGAAGTCCAGGCCAAGCAGGCCCAGGAGCGCGCGGCTCGCGTCGAAGGGTTGTTGAAGGAGCGCGAGACCGAACTGAAGCGCCTGCAAGACGAAATGCGCGTGCGCGAGGCGACGTTGGCCGCCGAATTGGACGACGCCAAGACGCGTGAGGCCGACGCCAAGGCCAGTGGTCAAGCCGCGGATGCCAAGAAGGCCGCGCAGGAACGCCAGACCATCGAAGGCGCTATGGCCAAGCTGCAGGCCGACTTGAAGGCGCGCGAGCTGGCGCTGACTTCGGCGACTCGCGAAGTGAAGGAGCAGGCGGTCGCGCGCGAGAAGGCCGAGCAGGAAGTCGAGCGCCTGAGCAAGGCGTTGGCGGATCGCGAGGCGGCGTTGGCCAGTGCGCGCAAGCAGAACCCGCAAGTCGTGGCGGCTGCTGAGAAGAAGGTGGCCGAGGCGCGCGATCAGCACACGGCGGCGTTGGCGACCCGGGACGCGGACATCCGGCGGTTGGAGCAGCAGGCCGAGGCGCGCGTGGCCCAGGTGCGTGCCGAGTTGGCGGCCGAGCACAAGAAGCGCGAGGAGGCCCTGACCCGCCAGTACCAGGACGAAATGGCCGCAGAAAAGGCGGAACGGGCCCAGAGCGATCGGGCGGCGGCGCAGAAGGCCGAGCAGATGAACGCACTTCTGCAGCGGCGCGAGTCCGAAATGAACAAGCTGAAGGCCGAAGTGCAGGCCCGTGTCGCCCACCTGGACGACGAGTTGGCGGTGGCCAAGCAACGCGAACAAGCGGCGCAGAAGTCGGGACGCAAGACCGAAGCGGCGGCGGCAGGTCGTGAACTGAAGGCAGTGCAACGGGAAGTGGAGGTCGCACGCAAGGCGATGCAGGCCCGCGATGCCGAAATTGCCGCGGCGCGCCAGGAAGCCGTGGCCGAACAGAAAGCCCGCGCGCAAGCCGAACGCAAGGCGGCAGCCTTGACCCAGGCGCTGGCCGTGCGCGCTGCGGAACTGAAGGCGGTGCAAGCCGATCGTCAGTCGCAGACCCGCATCGCCGCGGCGCAACGGGCAGTCGCCGAGGCGCGCCGTAACGTCGAGACCGCCGAGCGCCAGACCGCAGCCCAGCAGAAGAAGACGGCGGAACGGATCGAGAAGGAAATCGCGCAAGTGCGTGTGCAGTTGCAGGCCGAGCACGAGGCCCGTGAAAAGGCCATGCAGGAGCGTTTCGCCAGCCGCGAGCGCGAGTTGGAAGGCGCCTTGGCCGCGGAGCAGAGCCGCCGCAAGCAGGCCGAGCAGACGGCGACTGCCAAGGGTGGCGAGGACTTCCTCAAGAAGCAGCAAGCCCGCATCGCCGTGCTGGAATCCCGTGCCGAGAAGGAGCAGAAGGCGCGCGCTGAGACCGACGCCCGGGCCGAGCAGGAGCGCCTGCGCGTGGCCGAGCTCGAAGCCCGGCTGGAGAGCGAGCGCGCGGAGAAGCTGCGTCAGACCAAGGAGTTGGAGAGCGCTCGGCGCCAAGCGCAGCAGGCCTCGGCGGAAGCGTCGCGGGTCAAGCAGCAAGACACGGCGCGCCGGCAGAGCCAAGACGAGGATCGCACGTTGCGCAAAGATGCCGAGCAGGAGCGCGCGCGCTCCCGGTCCAGTCGCGAAGGGACGGCTGAGGCTGTGCTGCAAGTGCGGGACATCGCAATCACTTCGGAAGGCAAGCGGCGCGGGCGCGTCGAAGTGCCGCTGTCCGGGATGACCGACTCCAGCCACGTGGAAATCATTGCGCGCACCGATAGCCGAGTCGTTCTGCGGATCGTCGGCGTGCGTTTGCCCGAACGGCTGCAGCGGGCGTTCGACACGCGGGCGCTGCAAGGTCCGCTGGAGCGGGTCACGGCATTCCAGGCTGAAGGCGCGCGCGACGAGATGCGCATTGCCGTGGACTTGCTGTCGCCTTCGACCGATCGCGTGGTGGTGCGCGGCGACAAGCTGGTTTGGGATTTCGATCGGGTCGATGCGCAAGTCGCCGACAGTGGCGCGGCGGGGCGTCCGAAGTCCGCGGCGGTGAAGTCGGGTGGCGACGTGCTGGCCGCGACGCCTCAGCCGGCGATGGCTCCGCAGGGTGACGAAGCCACGGGCGGTGGCAGCGCGTCGGCTCCCGAGGGCGCCAACTACGACCCGATCCGTGCGCCGTGGCGAAAGTCGCGTCGTTACACGGGCAAGCGCATCAACCTGACCATCAAGGACGCCGACATCCAGCACGTGCTGACGTTTCTGGCCAAGGAGGGCAAGGTCAACATCATCGCCGGCCCGGAAGTCACCGGCAAGGTCACGTTCCACCTCGAGAACATCCCGTGGGACCTGGCGTTGGACGTCATCCTGCGGGCGCGCTCGCTGGACTACGTGCGCCAGTCCGGCGTGATCCGCGTGTCGACGCTGGAGAACCTGAAGAAGGAATTCGAGAGCGAAATCGACCGCAAGCAAAAGTCCGACGCCATCAAGCCGATGGTGGTGCGCATCGTGCCGATCAACTACGGCGACGCGCAATCGATGGTGGTGCAAGCCAAGGACCTGTTGTCCCAGAACGGCAAGGCTTCGGTGGACCTGCGCACCAACTCGATCGTGGTGAAGGACACCGAGGAGCACGTCGCGGCCGTCGAGGAGATGATCCGCAAGCTGGACGCGCAGACGCCGCAGGTGCTGATCGAGGCGCGTGTGGTCGAGGCTTCGAGCCAGTTTACCCGCGACATCGGCGTGCAGTGGGGCGGTAACTTCGCGGCTTCCAGCGTGTTCGGCAACGAGACCGGCCTGCGCTTCCCGTCGGTGGTCGGCGTGGGCGGCGGCGCGGACGGTGGCACGCCTGATACCCACGGCGTCGCGGTCGGCATCCCGAACTACGCGGTGAACATGCCGGCAGCGGTCGGCGCGGGCTCGGGCGGCGCATTGGGCTTGACCCTGGGCTCGCTGGGCGGCGCGGCGAACCTGAACTTGCGCTTGTCGGCGGCGGAACAGGAGGGTGTGGTCAAGGTCGTGTCGAGTCCCAAGGTGCTGACCTTGAACAACACCACCGCTACCATCAAGCAGGGCATCCAGATTCCGATCTCGGTGGTGTCAGCCCAGGGCGTGCAGACGCGGTTCTTCAACGCAGACCTCAAGTTGCAGGCCACGCCGCATATCACGCAAGACGGCAACATCAAGATGAACGTGCAGATCACCAAGAACGAGCCGGACTTCTCCAACCGCGCGGCCGACGGCAATCCAACCATCGCCTCGCGCGAGGCCGCCACCGACCTGCTGCTGGGCGACGGCGAAACCACCGTGATCGGCGGTATCTACACGCGCACGACTTCGACCAGCACCAAGAAGGTGCCGTTCTTTGGCGACATCCCGCTGCTCGGCTTCTTCTTCCGCAACAAGAACGAGACCGACAAGCGTTCAGAACTGTTGATCTTCATCACGCCGCGCATCGTCAACCGGGCGGCGTCGATGTCGGTGGGCAAGTAGCGGACCGTGCAGCAGGCGCACCAGACTCACGGCAAGGGAGGCCCGCTCATCGTGCTCGTCGGAATGCCGGGTTCAGGCAAGACGTCGGTGGGTGCGAACCTGGCGCGGCGGCGCATGCTGGATCACGTGGATCTGGACGATCGCATTGCGCAATCCGCGGGACGTTCGGCCGCCGAGGTGCTACGCCGCGAGGGCGAGCCGGCCTTCCGGGTGCGCGAGGCCGTCGCGCTGCAAGAGACGCTGGCTGAGATGCAAGTGCAAGAACGTCCGGGGATTCTGTCGACGGGTGCGGGAACGCCGCTGTTCCACCAAGGCATGGCCAAGCTGCGCGCCGCGGGCACGGTGGTCTGGCTCGACGCCAAGCCGGAAGTGCTGGTCGAACGCACGCTTCAGGGCGATCGGCCCCTGCTCGGCGACACCCGGCAGGCGCAGCTGGCGGCGTTGGGCGATCTGACCGTGGCACGCAACCCATTGTATGCCCAAGCAGAACTCCGGGTGAACGCGAACCAGGCGCTGGATCAGGTGGTGCGTGACCTGCACGCGGCGCTGCAACCCGAGTGGCGTCTGCCGGTGCAGATCGAAGGCTCGCGGCACGACGTGGTGCTGCACGGCGGCCAGGCCTGTGACGCGGCGGATGCGATCGCGGCCATCGTCGGTCAGGCGCGGGCGGTGCTGCTGGTCGACGCCAAGGTGCAACTGCAGGCCGTGCCGCTCCAGGCCATGCTGCAAGCCCGTGGGATTGCCTGTGTTCGCCTGGACGTGCAAGGCGGAGAGAAGGTCAAGGACGTGCGCACGGCGACCCGGCTGTGGCAGCAACTAGGCGAGCATGCGATCGATCGCGGCGACGTGCTGGTAGCGCTGGGCGGCGGGGCGACCACGGACCTGGGCGGTTTCGTGGCGGCGACTTGGCAGCGCGGCATGCGCTGGATCGTGGTGCCGACCACGGTGTTGGCGATGGCCGACGCTTCGGTGGGCGGCAAGACCGCGGTGAACCTGCCGATGGGCAAGAACCTCGTCGGCGCGCTGCATCCCCCTGCCCTGGTGTGGCTGCCGCTCGGGGCGCTGACCACGCTGCCGTCGCGCGACTTCCGGGCTGGAATGGCGGAAATCGCCAAGGTGTTCGCGTGCTTGGATGGTGATGCCTGGCAGCACCTGATCGCCGACGCGCCGCACCTGAAGCGCAAGAGCCTGCCGCACCTGCGTTTGCACCTGCAGCGGGCGATCGAACTGAAGGCCGCGATCGTGACCGGCGATCCGCGCGAGGAAGCGCACCTGACCGAGAAAGGCATGATTCCGCGGGCAGTCCTGAACTTCGGCCATACCCTGGGGCATGCGTTCGAAGCGGAAAGTGCGTTCGCGCTGCGCCATGGCGAAGCGGTGGCACTGGGCATGGTGGCGGCGGCGGAACTCAGCGAAGTGATGGGGATTGCCCCGGCTGGAACGGCGACCGACGTGCGCAAGGGCCTGCAGGCGTTGGACCTGCCGCACCGCTATGATGGCCACCTGACCGAGTCCGTGCTGGCGCGGCTGGAGCAGGACAAGAAACGCCGGGGTGACGTGTTGGCGTTCGTGGCGCTGGCCGGCATCGGTCGGGCGCAAGTAATTCCTTGCCGAGTGCCGCAACTCGTTGCAATGATCCGCATGTTGGGCGCCACGTCGCCGCTGGTTCCTGGGAGGTAGCGATGTTGTCCAAGCGTGTTTTGTTCGGTGCCCTGTGTGCGGTCGCCGGCCTGTCGGGCTGTGCGGTCGAGGGCAATCCCAACACCATCCGCATCGTCGGCAACGCCTTGGCCTTGCGCCTGGATGCCACTGCGAACATGTGCTTTCCGGCGACGGGCGCGCTGTTCCGCCACTTCGGCACGCTGGATCTCGCGGTCGGTCGCGTCGCGTTCAACAACTACATCTACTTTGCCCAGATCGAGAATCGGCTGAGCGACACAAACACGACCAACCAGAGCACGATCCAGCAGTTGCGCTCGGACGCGGCCAGCATCACGCTGCACACCATGACGGGCGAACTGGTGTCGGTCACGCCGCTAAAGGGCTCGCTGATCGCCAAGGCCAAGCTGAGCAAGGCGGCTTGGTCCGTGCCCTTCAACGTCGAGGTCAAGCCGGGCAGCACGACGGTCGCGACGGTGCCGATCATTCCGGCCGCGGTGTCCAACGAATGGGCGAACTTGTTCGCCGCGGCGCCCACTCGCTACAGCGCGATCGAAACGGCGGTCATCCGCATCAGGCTGATCGGCGCGATGGCCGACTCGACGGTGGTCGAAACCGCCCCGGTGGAATACCCGGTCGCGGTGTGCTGGGGCTGCCTGCTCAACATCCCCACGTTCAAGATTGGCCCCGACATCACGCCGAAAGATCAGTGGAAGCAGTGCTCGATGCTGAAGCCGTCGTCGGACTACAAGATTCCGTGCGTGACCGGCCAGGACGATTACGTGGATTGCGGCCACTACTGCCAGATGTGCACCGCGATTCAAGGCGAGGGCGGCACGGCCTGCGATCCGATCTTCTGCCCGACGCTGTCCGACGAAGAGCTGGCCGCGGCGGCTGCGGAAGCGAAGAAGTAGGCGAATCGGCTGCGGTCTCGGACTCGGGTGCGGGTTCGGGTTCGGGTGCGGGCACGGGCACGGGCTCGGGTTCGGGCTCCGGCTCCGGCTCCGGCCACGGGCTCGGGTGCGGGTTCGGGCTAGGTTGCC
>CAYHHL010000119.1:0-17581 GCA_964356325.1 uncultured Enterobacteriaceae bacterium
CGAGCAAGGATTCCCCCAATGGCCAGGAAGCGCCTGAACATCGAAGACCTCGCCACAGCGCCGGTCGAACCCGCCGACGACTACGTCCAGTGGCTCCAAGCCTCGCCGACGCCCTACCATGCGGTGCAGCAGACCATCTTGCGCCTGCAAGCGTCCGGATTCACGGAGCAATCACTCGGTGATCCCATCCAGCCCGCAGCCGGCGATCGCCTCTATCTCGTGCACCCGGACGGCAAGTCGCTCGTCGCGCTGGTCATCGGGTCGCGCTCGCCGGTGGACACGGGCTATGCGCTCGTCGGCGCGCACACCGACAGTCCGGATCTTCGCTTGCGCATGAATCCACTGACTTCCGCCGCGGGTACGGTCCAGCTGACCACCCAGTACCACGGCGGTCTCATCCGGCGCGCGTGGCTCGATCGGCCGCTGGCGCTCGCGGGCGTCGCTTATCAGGTCGTGCGTGACAAGCGCGGATCGCCGGCGTTCCACAAGCTGACCGGTCAGCCGCTGGTTACGCGCCGGCTCGTGCACGTCGACGAAGCCATTGCGGTGATTCCGGATCTGGCCATCCACATGGACCGCGAGAAGAACGACAAGGGTGCGATCAACCCGGCCACCCAGCTCAACGCTGTCATCGGTTCGGGGCCAGTCGAGGCCGACGAGGTCATGCGCCTGCTGTCCGCTCAAGCCGGCGTACAACTGGACCAGCTGGACGGTTTCGATCTCCACCTGGTGCCGCACGCGCCGCCGCAACGGGTGGGCGCCGATCGGTCGCTGGTCCTGGGCGCGCGCCATGACGACCTGGCGATGGTGTATTGCGCCCTGCAAGCGCTGATCGCCTCGGTGCAGCGCGACGCCGAGCCGATCCGCACGCGGGTCGCGGCGTTTTTCGATGCCGAGGAGACGGGTTCGGTCACCTCCTCGGGCGCGGCGTCGCACTTCTTGCGCGACGTGCTGACCCGCGTGGCCCGCCGCCATCCCAAGACGAACAAGCTGGCCGATGTCGAACAGGCGTTTGCCCACACCTTTTGCCTCTCGGGCGACATGGCCCACGCGCTGCACCCCAACTACATGGACTTGCACGACAAGCAGCACGCGCCGCGCATCAACCAGGGCGTCGTGATCAAGGCCAACGCCAATGATCGGTACGCGACGACGGGCGAGACGGCGGCGTTGTTCGTCGGTATTTGCGAGGCGGCCGGCGTGCGCGTGCAGGACTATCTGGTCCGACAGGACATGGCTTGCGGCTCGACGATCGGGCCCATCATGGCGGCGTCTTTGGCGGCGCGCGTGGTCGACATCGGCTGCCCGATGTGGGCGATGCACTCGGCGGCGGAAACGCTGGGTGCGCACGACCTGGGCGCGATGATCGACGCCATGCGGGTCTTCTACGTGGGCGGGGCCTAGATGCGTCGGCCCGATCGAACCCGTTGGATCATCATGTTTCTGGCGCTCGCGTGCAGCACGACGGCATGCAGCGTCAAGAAGAAGGGCAAGGGCCTCTCGTTCAGCACGGCCGAAGCCCCGGCCACCACGGCCGCGCCCTCGTTTCCGACCGACCCCAATCCTGAAGCGATCCAAGTCCGTGAAGGCGGTTGCGCGGCGGACGACGCCTGTCGAATCGGCGGTCGCTGCACGCGTCAGGGCGACAAGTGCGTCGTCGGCGGCGAACGCGACTGCCAGGGCTCGGTTGGCTGCGAGGATGGCGGTCGCTGCACGCCACGCGACGGACGCTGCGTAGTGGCCAGCGACGCGGATTGCGCCCGATCGGCGGGGTGCGCGCGCGGCAAGTGCATCGCCAAGGAAAACAGCTGTATCGCCACCGAAGCGAGTTGCGCCAAGACCCTGGCCTGCCGCGACTCTGGCCAGTGCAGTGTCCGCAACGGCACATGTACGGTGGGCAGCGACAAGGATTGCGAGAAATCAAGGGCCTGTGCGACGGATGGCTGGTGCGTGAACGTGTTCGGTGCGTGCGCTCGGCCGGAACGTGGCGCGCAACCGGTCACTCCTCCAGCAGAATCCGCAGTGGCTCCGGACTGATCGACAAGGTCTCCGGTTCCGCCAGGAAGCTCCGGCGCGCCGCGACCAGGTAGCGGAACCGGGCCGCCAGCAGCATCGCCACCACGAACAAGGCCAGCGTCAGGCCCCACCACAGCCAGGCCGGCGGCATGTGCCACAGGAAGACGGTGACGTAGCCCAAGGGCAGACCCAGCAAGGCGAAACCCAGGATGTTGAACAGCACGGGCATCCGCGTGTCGTCCAGGCCGCGCAACACCCCGAAGCCAATCGCCTGAGCCCCGTCCGCCAGCTGGAAACCCGCGGCAATCGCGAGGAAGTCCATGGTCATGCGCAGCACGGGCGCACCGGCGGTGGGCAGGTAGCGCAAGGCGATCCACTCGCGGGACAGCACCATCAGGACGGCCGACGCCACCGCGTACGCCACGCCGACCCGTAGCGCGACCCAACCCGCCCGCGCGACACCGGCTTCATCGCCACGACCGATCGCGTGGCCGACCCGCATCGCCGCCGCGGTGCCAATCGCGAACGGCACTTGGAAGGCGAGCGCGGCGACGTTCAAGGCCACCTCGTGCGCGGCCAGCGTGTCGGCCCCGAGCAGGCCCATCCACAGCGTGACTAGCACGAAGCCAGTGACTTCCAAGCCATATTGCAGGGCCAGAGGCAGGCCTGAGCGCAATAGCGGCAGCAGGAGGTGCCAGCGCGGCAGGACCAGCTTGGCGCGGAACGAGGCAAACGCAGCGCTGGTGCGACAGTAGGCCGCCATCATCGCGACCAGCAGGACGCGGCACACGACCGACGCGAGACCGATGCCGGCGACGCCCATCGCCGCGATGCCCCAGCCGCCGTAGGCCAGCCACAAGCACAGGCCGACGTGCAGGACATTGGCCACGACCGCCGTGACCATGACGACGCGCGGCCGGCCTGCCGCCGAAGTGAAGGAGCGGTAAGCGGAAAACCAAAGCGCCGGAATCAGGCCCGCCGCGGACCAGCGCAAGTAGGACTCCACTACGTCCATCAGCGCCGGTTCCTGGCCCATCGCGCGCAGGATCGGCCCGGCGGCCAGCAACAGCCCGGTCAAGGGAATCCCCGCGAGCAGGGCCAGCCAGAGTCCCTGGCCGAACAACGCCCCGGCTTCCTGCGGCTTGCCCGCGCCCACCGCCCGCGCCACATGAGGATCCAGGCCGGCCATCAAACCGTAGCCCGAGATCAGCACGAACGTGAAAGTCGTTGCACCCAGCGCCTGTGCCGCCAGATCGCGCACGCCGAGGTTGCCGGCGATCAGCGTCCCGGCCAGGCTCATCGCCATCTGCGCAAGTTGCGCCACGACCAGCGGACCTGCGAGCTGGAGCAGCGCGCGGGCTTCTAGGCGGTCGGGATGCAGAGGTTCGGACGCGGAGGCGGCTGGCATGGGGGCGGGAGGATGCCACGGGCGCGCGCGGTCGCCAATGCGAATCGCCTGCTGCTGCTATTGCGGATGGCCCAGCTGGCGGCGCATCACCTCGGCTTGGCGCATGCCGTACTCGAGCCAACGCTGGCGCAGCGCCCACATCCGTGCCAGGGACAGGTCGCCTTGGTGTGGAAGCAGTTGCGAGCGCCGCACCGGCACCACGGCCTGCAGCGACAACGCCAATGCGACCGAGAGGTTGTACGATTGCACCATCCCGAACATCGGCAGGATGTAGCGCCGGTCCGCGGCGTCGCGCATCGCCTGCGAAATCCCGTCCTTGGCATTGCCCACCACCAGGGCGATCTTGGCGTCCAGGGGCAGTTCCGCCAGGGTCTCGGTCGCTTGCAGGTCAGACACCCAGATCGAGAAGCCCTGCGCCTTCAGCGCCGCGATGCCCGCCTCGGTGCCCAGGTGATTGTGGATATCCACCCATTGATCCGCGGACTTGGCTACGGTGGAGGACAGGCGCACGCCATGCTTGTTGACGATCGTGTGCAGGTCCTGCAGCCCGAAGCCTTCGCAGGTCCGCACGCAGGCCGCCACGTTGTGGGGATCGAACACGTCCTCGAACACGGCGGTGACCGACGCGATCCGGTGACGCAACACGCTGTCGACACGGTGGATTCGCTCTGGCTCGACGAACTGCTCGAGCGGATCGCGGCCAGGCCAGGCAAAGATTTCCGGAGCCGGGCGATCGGCCGCCACCAGGGAAGATACGAGCGTGGTCATAAGCCCTCTTGGCGTTCTGAGCTGTTCTATTGCGGACGCGGCGCCCGCTTGCCACGCTTGGCCCGAGCTTCCGGCAGCGCCCGGGCCCGATCGCCGCGCAGGATCCAGGCGATGTAGCGATCGCGCACCCGCGCCGGCCGTTGCGCCACCAGACGCAGCCAGGCGGCCTCGACATGCCCGTCGGTGGCGTCGATCGCTCTTTCCAGGGTCGCCGTCTCGCGCTGCAGGGCTGCCTCCAGGCTCTTGAGATCCTTCACGTCCTCTGGCCGCAGCGGCAACCCGGAGACGAGCACGCTGACGTCGTCGGGAATCGCCAGTGCTTCGGCCATGGTCTTGTCGGTCGCGACGTGGAGCACGATTTCCGAGTCTTCGAGGTCGCGCGTCAGCCGGTGCGGGTAGCCATGGACATCTTCAACTGCGGTGCGTAGTTGCTGCAACGTGGGCTTGCCCGGCACGGTCGCCAACCGCCTCAGCACCGGCCACAGCACCTGCTGCGCCTGGGCGGCCTGCAAGCCCACCGCCAGTTGCTCGCTGGCCTCGTCGTCGGCCGGGTGCTGCAGCCAAACCAGGCGCGCCGGCATGCTCGTGCGCTCTCGGGCTGTCAGTAGATGTCCCAGCAATTGCCGGCAGTTCAGTTGTGCAGCATCACAAGATGCGACGATCTGCAGCGGCGCATCCGGCTCGCCCACGGCGGTCAGCGGCGGCAGGCGATGGTCGATGTGCAAGCCCGCGTTCTGCAAGCTCTCCACCAGGGTCTCCTGGTAGACCACCCAAGCGTGCAGCATCGCGTCCACGCCGTTCCAGGCCGTCAGCACCAGCGCGGCCAGACCGGCCAGGCGGGCAAAGAACTGAGGCGCGGCGGTCCGTTGGCGCATGACCGGGAACACGGGCGGTGGCGGCACGATCTCTTGCTGGGCGGGCGGCTGGTTGGGCATGCGGTTCTCGCTCGGCCGCGCATCCTGGCATTGGGGCAGGCGAGTGCGCAACCGCCGTTCCCGGTCACGCCTGCGGTGACCTCGCGGCTGGCTTGTGGTAGAAGCGCGCCGCACGACAATGCCTAGGAGCTGCCCATGCCTGTGAATCCGAACCTGACGCTGGACGAGTTGTCCGTCGTGACCATCAAGGGCCTGACCATCGACGCGATCCAGGCGGCGAACTCGGGGCATCCGGGCATGCCGATGGGCATGGCGGCTGTCGCGCACGTGTTGTGGTCGCAATTCCTCAAGTTCGACCCGACCGCGCCCGATTGGCCGGATCGCGATCGTTTCGTGCTCTCGGCGGGCCACGGCTCGATGCTGCAGTACAGTCTGCTGCACCTGTACGGCTACCCGCTGCCGATGGAAGAGATCAAGCAATTCAGGCAGTGGCAATCGCGCACGCCAGGCCATCCGGAGCGCGGCCACACGCCGGGCATCGAGACGACCACCGGGCCGCTGGGGCAGGGCCTGGCCAACGCCGTCGGCATGGCGTTGGCGGAAGCCAGGCTGCGCACGGAGTTCGGCGCCGATCTGTGCGATCACTGGACCTATGTCATCGCCGGCGATGGCTGCATGATGGAAGGCATTTCCCACGAAGCCAGCTCGTTCGCCGGCCACTTGGGCCTGGGGCGCTTGATCTGCTTCTACGATTCCAACCACATCAGCATCGACGGCCGCACCGAGATCACCTTCACCGACGACACCGCGGCGCGCTTCCGGGCCTACGGCTGGCAGGTGTTCGAAGCCGGCGGCACGGACAAGCCCGCGATTGCCGAGCGGATTCGTGAGGCGCACGCAGACGAGATGCGACCCACGCTCATCATCTGCCACACCACGATCGGCGAAGGTTCGCCTGCTTGGGCCGGCAGCCACAAGGTGCACGGCCAGGCGTTGGGCGTGGCCGAAGTCGCCGCGACCAAGCGCAACATCGGCTTGGATCCCGAGCAGTTCTTCCATGTCGAGCCATCGGTCTACCAGTTCTTGCAGGCGCCCAACGCCAAGCGCAAGGCGAAACGCGAGGCTTGGGAGCGGCGGGTCCAGGCCAGCGAGCCGGGCAAGGCCCTCCACGCGCGCTACTATCCGGACTTCGCCGATCTGGACCGGCGCGTGACGTGGCCCGAACAGCCGGCCGGTACGCAACTTTCGACGCGCAAGGGCGGCGAGAAGGTGATCCAGGCGATCGCGGTGCAAGTCCCCGGGTTGATGGGCGGGAGCGCGGACCTGGGCCACTCGACGTTCACCGACATCATCGGCGGCGGCGTGGTCGCGACCCACGACTTCGCCGGGCGCAACGTCCACTGGGGCGTTCGCGAGCACGGCATGGCTGCGATCTGCAACGGTATTTCTACCCACGGCGGCCACGTTCCGTACAACGCGACGTTCCTGGTCTTCCACGACTACATGCGCCCCTCGGTCCGGCTCGCGGCGCTGATGGGCACCCAGAACGTGTTCGTCTACACCCACGACTCGATCTTCGTCGGCGAGGACGGCCCGACCCACCAACCGGTGGAAACACTCACCGCGATGCGCTGCATCCCCAATCTCGTGACGTTGCGACCGGCCGACCTGGCCGAGACCGGCGCCGCGTGGCTGGTGGCGATGCGGCGCACCAACGGCCCGACCGCGCTGGCGTTGACGCGGCAGAACCTGCCCGAACTGGAGCGCGATCCGAGCGTCGGCGATCCGCGCGAGGCGGTCATGCGCGGCGGCTACGTGCTGCGCGAGGCCACGGCGCCGTTGCGGCTGGTCATCCTGGCGACGGGCTCGGAAGTGCAACTGGCGGTCGGCGCGCGCGAAGTGTTGGAACAGCAAGGCGTTGGCGTGCGCGTGGTGTCGATGCCGAGTTGCGAGCTGTTCGACGTGCAGCCCGCCGAGTACCGTCAGTCCGTGCTGCCGGCCGGCGTGAAGAAGCTGAGCGTGGAAGCAGGCTTGACGATGGGCTGGGCGCGCTACGTCGGTGTGGATGGCGGCAGCGTGGGCCTGGATCACTTCGGGGCGAGCGCGCCGGACAAGGTCCTGGCGAAGCACTTCGGCTTTACGGTGGAGCACGTGGTCGAGATCGCTTTGAAACTACTGGGTTAGAGGCTCCGGCTCAGGGCAGGGACGTCCGCTCCCTGCGGTCGCTACACGCCCTGCCCGTTTTCGAGGGTCAGGCAGGGGCGAGCGGTATTCCGCGATTCCTGCCTGACGAGCTATCCGCTCCTCGCCCCTCGAAAACGGCTCCGGCTCCGGGGACGGGCTCGGGCTCGGGTTCGGGTTCGGGTTCGGGTTCGGGTTCGGGCCTGACTTGCCGCGCCGCCGAAGAGTCCTGTGCAGTATCTTTGGTCGTTGTTACGCCCCGTTTCGCTCCTCCAAACGCTGCGCCTCGGCCCGCCACGCCAACGTCTGGCCGCGCAAGCAGGCATCCAGCAACTGCAGCATTTCGCCACGCAGCGCACCTTCCGGATCGCAGGCCAGCGCCTCGCCCAGGTGCTTGAACGCACTGGCGAAACGCCCGCGCTCGGCATCCACCCAGGCCGCGCAGTAGTGCAGCCGCGGATGCCTCGGACCCACGGTCAGGCCCTGCTCGTACGCATGCGCCGCCGCCTGCAACTCGCCCTGGGCGTGCAGCGCGTCGCCGTACACATTCCACAGTTCCGGACTGTATTCCGTGTTGATCTCCAGACCTCGGTGCGCCAGCGCCATCGCCACGTCAGGCCGGCGCGCGCCGTCCAGGGCCATGCGCGCCGCTTCCGCCAGCAAGTGCCAGTTCGTCGGTTCCAGCAACACGGCCTGGCGAAACTTCGCCATCGCCAGCACGGCGTCGGTCTCCTCGCGCGCCTCGTCGGCAAGTCGGCCCGCGCGCTGCAGATCCTCGCCATCGAACGCCGCCTCGAATTCCGCCACGGTCGCGGGCAACACCGCCCGGGTCAGCAACCGCGCGCCCTGGTGCCGCACGCCGTCGTGATTCGGAGCGTACACGCGAACGTCTTCCGGTCCGCGGCCTTCCACGAAATAGCGGTCAAACTGCACCAGGTTCACGCCCGCCGCCCCGGTCGGCCCGTAGCGCTGGTAGGTCCGCGCCTCGGCCGCCAGTTCCGCCGTCGTGTAGCCCACGTCCCGCAATGCCGCATAACCACGCGGATCCAGAGCCTGGGCAAGGCGCACTGCCGCCCGCAGAGCGCCCGCCGAATGGTTGACGATGGTGCCCTGCTTCAGCAGCGCATGGTCGGCCCCCAGCGCGGCTTCTTGTGCATCGGCCTCCAGCTCCAGCTCCGGCAGGTCCGGATGCCCGGTCAGATCCACAGGCCAGGCGCGCAGTTCCAGTTGCATGAGCGAGAACGCCGCCGCCAGTTGCTCGTCTGCCCGCGGATCGCCGTCCTGGGTGGTCTCTGCAGCGGCCAGCGCCTGGAGCTGCGCGGCGTCCAGATCGGTATACGCCGTCAGCAGATCGGGCCGGCCGAGCCAGGTCCGCACCAGCACCGCCTCCCATTGCACCGCGCCGTTTTCCAGCTTCGAGCGCCGGAACAGGTCCACCGGCAGCAGATCCAGGACGTAGTTAGCCACCAGGGCGTGGATCCGCCCGCGCAGATCGAGCTGGGCGCCCGTGCCGATCTCCAGGAACAGCCCCGGCTCCTGCACGTCCATGTAGCCCAGGCGCACGTGGCCGTCGTGGGGAGTGAACAGCCCCCGATCCAAGGCCTTGCGCACCGTCGCCGCGCTGACGTCGGTGCCGAGCGCAACCAGCCGTTGGTACCAGTCGACCTGTGCGGCGATACAGGAATCCCGAAACGCATCGAGCAGATAGCGCAGGTGCAGCCCCGTCCCCATGCCCAGTTCGACCAGGATGATCTCGGCGGGCAGGGTGCCGGCCTTCTGCTGCTCCTTGCACCACGCAAACAACACGCGCGCGCTGCGCCGGGACAGCCCGCCACTGTCGTGAGCCAGGGTCGGCACGCGGTGATCGGTAAACAATTCCGGGGCATGTCGCGACCACCAGGTTCGACTGATGCGCAGGTCGAGGCATTGGCCCAGGGGCGTCCAGTCCTGCAGCAGGACCGGCCCCGGCTGCGGTCCCGGCTCCGGCTCCGGCCCCGGCTCCGGGTTCGGGTTCGGCTCCGGCTCCGGCTCCGGCCCCGGCCCCGGCTCCGGGTTCGGGTTCGGGTTCGGGATCGGGTTCGGGTTCGGGTCAGGGCAGGGACGTCCGCTCCCTACGGTCGCTACACGCCCTGCCCGTTTTCGAGGAATCGGAGCTATCCGCTCCTCGCCCCTCGAAAACGGGTTCGGGTTCGGGCTCAGGCCGACCACGTCCGCCGTCGCCGCCACCACCGGAGCCACAGTCTTCTTCGCCTTGCGCTTGCCCGTGCCGTGTTCCGTCATTTGCCTTGCCCCCGCCATCCGCAGGCGGCGTTATGTACCAGCCGGCTGGCGAAAGTGGCAATCCCGGGCGCGCGCTGGAGCCAGACGACTTGCCAATCCGCGCGGTATCGTGACGCTGAAGCCATGACGACGACGTGGACGCCCGAGACGTTGGCCCCGCCGCGTGCCCACCTGGGTGCGCTGCGAGCGGCCGCGGCAGGCGTGCAGGCAGGCCATCGCCTCGATCTGCTGTTCGACTCTCACGACGCTTGGCGAATCCTGCAAGCCGATCTCGAGCGGGCGATCCACAGCCTGGACATCGAAATGTACATGCTGGTCGAGGATTCCGTGGGCCAGGCCTTCATCGCGGCCCTGGTCACCGCGGTGCGGCGCGGCGTGCGCGTGCGGCTGGTCCTGGACGCCATCGGCTCGATGCGCTTGCCGATGGATCGCCGGCTCGAAATCATCCGCGCGGGTGTGGAGTTGCGTCTCTATCACGCACCGCTGCTGCACCGGCCGTGGACGCGCTGGACGCACCGCGATCACCGCAAGACCGTGCTGGTCGATGGCCGCGTCGGCTTCGTGCTGGGCATGAACATGGGCCGCGAGTATTTCGCCCTGGGTCCGGGCGGGCTTACATGGGCCGATGCTGGCGTGCGCGTCGACGGGCCGCTGGTGGGCCAACTGATCGAAGCGTTCGAATCGTCCTGGCAAGAGGCGCGCTCCGAGCAAGACAACCTGCCTGCGTTGCCGAATCCGCCGCGTATCGCGACCTTGCACGCGGGCATCGGCAAGGCGACGGCCGTGTTCAACGGCGGTCTGGGGCGCGCCGAGGTGCACCGCCGCTACCTGTACGCCATCCGCAGTGCCCGCCAGCGCATCTGGCTCGCGCATTCGTATTTCCTGCCGACCGCGCGCCTGCAACGGGCGCTGTGTCAGGCGGCGCGGCGCGGTGTCGATGTCCGCGTGCTGGTTCCCGATCTGTGGCAGAACGACATCCTGGCGGTGTCGCTGGCGGTCGATCACGCGGTCGGCAAGCTCCTGGCCCGCGGCGTGCGGGTGTTCGCCTTCGAAAAGCGCATGATGCACGCCAAGTTCGCGGTGGTCGACGACGTCTGGTGGACGCTGGGCTCGGCCAACCTGGACGAACTCTCGCGCTCGTGCAACCTCGAAACCAACGTGGTCGGCATGGGCGAGACCGAAGCCACGCAACTGGCGGGGTATTTCGACCAACTGCTGGTTGAGACGCGCGAATTGACCTTCGAGTCGTGGCGGCGCCGACCCTGGTGGCAGAAGGCCGTAGCGCACGGGGCCTGGCACCTGCGCGCTTGGCTGTGACTTGCGCAGCCTCGCCGTCCCGTCGACCATCGCGCCATGCCGTCCCGCCCCCGATTGCCCCGTCGCCACGCCCTCGATGCCGGCATGAGTCCGGGGCACGAACTCGCCTTGTTCACCGATCCGCATCTGGCGTGGGCGGCGCTGCTGACCGACCTGGACGCGGCCAAGCAAGCCATCACCATCGATTTGTACATGTTGCGCGACGACGAGGTGGGGCAGGCGTTCGAGGCGGCCTTGTCACGGGCGGTGGCGCGCGGCGTGGCGGTGCGTCTGACCTTGGACGGCGTCGGATCGCTCGGTCTGTCGCGGCGTTTGGAATTGGCGCTGCTGGCGGGTGGCGTGCGGCTGCGCTGGTTCAATCGCCTGGGGTTCAGGTTGGCCTTGAAGCGGTGGACCCAACGCAACCACCACAAAGTCTTCGTGATCGATGGGCGCATTGCCTGGGTCCAGGGCATGAACGTGACCACGGAGTACTACGCCCTGACGCCGCCGCAAGGTCACGGCGCGCGCCACTGGGCCGACGCGGCGATGCGGGCGCGAGGACCGCTCGTGGCTGTGGCGGCTGCCAAGCTGCGTGCGCCCAAGCCGGCCTCCCCTGATCTGACCGATCTCGCGACCGGTGCGACGGCGACCGCGGCGTTCAATCGCGGCGGGCTGCACCACGCCGAGGCGCACCGCCGCTACCTGCAGGCCGCGCTGCTGGCGCGCGAGTCGATCTACCTGGCGCAGGCGTACTTCCTGCCGGAATTGGCGTTGGTCCATGCGCTGGTCAAGGCTGCGGAGGCGGGGCTCACCGTGCGCGTGGTCATCCCGTCGCTGCCCAAGGGTGATGTCGTCGCGGTGTCGCTGGCGAGCATGCACGCGATCGGTCGGCTGCTGCGGCGCGGCGTGCGCGTGTTCGAGATGCAGGATCGGATGATGCACGCCAAGTTCGGCATCGTCGACGGTGTGTGGTGGACGCTCGGATCGGCGAACCTGGACCCACTGTCGCGCCAAAGAAACAAGGAAGCCAACGTCGCCGGCGTCGGCGAGACCGAAGCCCAGGCGTTGACAGCGTACTTCGAGCAGTTGTGCAGCGAGAGTCGTGAACTGACCCACGCCGATTGGCTCGAGCGACCGCTGTGGCTGCGGGTGCTGGGGCGGTTGGCCTGGGCGTTCCGGGCGTTGCTGTAGCTGCCCGCTTTCCTCACGGTCCGGTCAGTTCCACATCCTTGCCCAGCGCGCCGACCTGCACGTGAAAGCTCACCTTCTGGCCCGCCTTCAGCACCGCATAGTTCACTTCATACGCGGTCTTGAGCAGCAGATGCGAACCGCCGCCCACCTCGGTCCACACCGCCGGCACGCCGTAGACGCGCAGATCACCCGCGGTCTTGGCCCGCACCACGAGCTGGTAGATGCGATCGCCAGTGGTTTGCACCGCATCTCCAGCCGGTTGCGGCGCATCGGGCTTGTTGGGATCGACGACGGTGCCCTTGCCCAGCAGCGTGACCATTACGTCGATCGACGCGACATCGGCAGGCGACACGATCGTCACGGCAAACGACTTGGTCAGCGCGGTCTTGTCGTCGGGCCCAGCGACGTTGAGCTGCAGGGTCGCCGAGCCCAGCGCGGTCGCGGTCACGTCATACCCAGGAGCGACCGCAGTCAGCGTGACGTTGCCGGTCGCCGTCATGGTGGCGATGCTGGCGTGCTGCTGGGATCGGCCCAACGAGTCGGCCAGTTCCGGATCGAAGCGGGCGTGCTGGCCAGTGACCAGCGCGAATCCCTTGTCGTCCACGCGGCTCGAAGGCGAGGACAGCTTGTCGATCGGCCAGCTCAGCGAAGCCACCGTCGGCGTGCTGACTTCGAAGTGCACCGAGTCGACTACCGCCTGACTGCCCGGATCCAGCGCCTCGAAGGTCGCCACGCCATTGCCGACCGCGCGAAAGCTGCCGCCCGCCAACTGGCTGATTACCTTGGTATCCGCGCTGCGCACCGTCAGGTTGGTCTTGAGCAGGTCGTTCTTCTGCGCCGACGCCGCGAACGTCGAGCCCAGCGCAATCGGTCGAGCCGGCTGCCAGTTGCTGCCGACGTGGAAGATCGCGGCGCCTTTTTCCCCGGCAACACCGCATGCTGTCGCGAGAATCGTGAGGGCCGCGAGCAGACCCAGATGCGATGGGGCGGCAACGAGAAAGCGAGGCGTGTCAGGCATGGGTTGGACTCCTGTGACGGCGGCGGCCGCGGTCGTGACGAACCTGTCGTCGATGGGCACCGTAGTGTGACAGTGCAGGTTCCGTGCCAGTCCGGGCAGCCAGTGGTTGGCCTCGAACTCCGCCTGTGTACGCTACAACTGCCCGAACGCAAGAAAGCAGATCTCGCGCGCTGAAGCCGCTGGCGTAGCTTTGCTCCACCGCACTGGACGACGGCTACTCCGGCAAGCCGCGGCAATCGGGGTCAGGCCCCGGCTTCGCGCAGCAACGCCGCCACCGCGATCAACGGCAGACCTTCGATCGCGGTCGGATCGTCGCCCAGGGCAAAATCGAACAGCCACGGACCCGCCGCCTCGATCTTGTAGGACCCTGCGCAATCCAGAGGTTGGTCCTGGTCCACGTAAGCGCGCGCCTCGGCTTCGGTCAGCGCCCGCACTGCCAGTTCCACCGTCGTCACGCGCTGCAGCAACCGACCGTCCGGCAAGGCCAATGCCACCGCGGTCACCAGCGCGTGGGTCTGCCCGGCGAGATCGAGCAGTTGGCCGACCGCGGCTTCGACCGTGCCCGGCTTGCCCAGCAGCCGATCGGTCAGGATCGCGCCCTGGTCCGCCGCGAGCACCCACGCATCCGGACGCAACACCTGAACTGCGAGGGCTTTTTGCCGCGCGTGGTGCACGATCATCTGCCGCGGCGTCAGGCCCGCGATGGCCAGTTCGGCGTAGTCCGGCGCCACGCTCTCGAACTGCACGCCCAGCCGAGCCAGTTGCGCCTGACGGTATTTCGAGGTCGAGGCCAGCACCAGCGGCGCCGGCAGGTTCAGCACGGCCATCGGCTACCTCAGCGGTTCGGCAAGGGCTTGCTCGACGGCGTGGACCAGCGTGCCGGAACGCAGCAGGTCCGCCGCCGCGGTGATGTCGGGGTGCAGCACGCGATCGTCGCCCAGCACCGGCACGCGCGCCCGGATCGCTTGCCACGCCGCGCTGGTGCCCCGACCTGGCTGCAGCGGCAAGCGCAAGTCCAAGCCTTGGGCAGCACACAGCAATTCGATAGCGACCACGTGCTCGGCGTTTTGCACCACGTCCAGGAACCGGCGCGCGGCGATCGGGCCCATGCTGACGTGATCCTCGCGGTTGGCGCTCGACGGAATCGAATCGACCGAGGAAGGCATCGCCAACCCCTTGGATTCACTGACCAAAGCCGCGGCGGTGACCTGGGCGATCATGAAGCCGCTGTTCAGGCCGGAATCGCGCGCCAGGAACGCCGGCAGCCCGCTGGAAAGGTGCGGATTGACCAGTTGTTCGATGCGGCGCTCGCTCATCGACATGACCGAAACCAGGGCCAGGCGCGCGAGATCACAAGCGATGGACACCGGCTGGCCGTGGAAGTTGCCGCCCGAGACGATGACCGCCGCGGCGTCGTGATCGCTGCCGTCGGCTTGAAACGACTCCGGGAAGATCAGCGGGTTGTCGGTCACCGCGTTGGTCTCGATCTCCAGGGTCCGGCGCACGAACGCCAGGGCATCGCGGACCGCGCCGTGGACCTGGGGCATGCAGCGCAACGAATAGGGATCTTGGACCTTGTGACAATCGGGGCCGGCGTGCGAGGCGATGAGCGGACTGTTGGCACACAGCGCGCGCAGGTTGTCGGCGACCAGGGCGTGGCCGGGATGCTGGCGCAACTGCGCGATCCGCGGGTCGAATGCACGCACCGAACCGAGCTGGGCCTCCAGCGTCATGGCGCCGGCGATGTCCGCGCACTTCAGCACCCGTTCGGCCCGATCCAGCGCAAGGATGCCAATCGCGGTCATGACTTGCGTGCCGTTGATGAGCGAAAGGCCTTCCTTGGCCTCCAGCCGCAACGGCGCGATGCCCGCGGCCGCCATCGCCTCGGCACCGGGCTGGATGCGGCCCCGGTATTCCGCCTCGCCTTCGCCGGTCAGCACCAGCGCCAGGTGGGCCAGCGGAGCCAGATCGCCCGACGCACCGACCGAACCCTGCGACGGAATCACCGGATGCACGCCGCGTTCGAGCATGGCGCACAGCGTCTCGACCACCACCGGCCGCACGCCGGAATGGCCACGCGCCAGCACCTGGGCCCGCAACAGCGCGATGCCACGGACGATCTCGGTGGCAAGCGGCGTGCCCACGCCGGTCGCGTGCGAGCGCAGGAGGTTGTGCTGCAGGCGCTGGACGTCGGCGACCGGGATGACCACTTCGGCCAACGCGCCAAAACCGGTGTTGATTCCGTAGCGCGGCACGTCGGGCTCGGCGAGGTAGGCCTCGACCACGGCGCGCGAGGCGAGCATGGCAGTTCGACCGGCAGCGCCGAGGTGGACCTGCGCCCGGGCGAAGGCGACGTCGAGGACGTCTTGCAGCGTGAGATCCTGACCGAGTTCGAGGGTGCGCATGGCGAGGCTCCGAGGCGGTTTTCGAGGGGCGAGAAGCGGATAGCTGTTAGCCAGGAATCGCGGAATACCGCTCGCCCCTGGCTAACCCTCGAAAACGGGCGGGTCATAGAGCGACGAAGGAGCGTCAGACCCGCCCTGCGTGCGGGGAGGATAGCACGGGGCGCGGGGGCGGATACTGGGCCGGGCTCGGGTCGGGGACGGGGGCGGGTTCGGGTTCGGGTTCGGGTTCGGGCATGGGATTACCCGTAACCTGTCATCCCGAGGTGCATCCGAGGGACCTCACCCCTCATGTATTCAAGGGAATAGCGCTGGACGGCACCGGTCGCGGCCGCGGCTCCGGCAACGGCTGCGGCTCCGGCTCCTGGTTCGAGTGACGGCGGCCGGTGTCACAGCGGGCGTTGCCAGCCGGGCCCGCTCCCTCCAAACTGCGTCAGGCCTACTCCCGCCCCCACCTTGGACCCCGCCCCATGCGCTCCCAAAGCCCAAAGCACCGCATCGTCATGACAGCCCGACTTCTGGCCGGGCTGCTCCTCGCATCGCCAGCTTGGGCCAGTCCCGAGGTCGGCGTCGAGTTCGGTCCGGTGGTCGGCATCGTCGTCGGGACCCAAGATCCTCCGTCGTTGAACGACGTCATGCACGTGTCGGCGCCCGGGCAGATGCTCGGGGCGCGACTGGCGCTGGACCTGCGCTGGCAGCACCGCTGGAGCCTGGGCCTCGTGGCGGAGGCGACGCGCCTGGCCGATACGGGCCTCGGGGACTCGACCCCAGAGCGGACGGTGAACCGGAGCCTGGCGCGCGTGGGCCTGGAGGCGCGCTGGTTTCCGATCGAGACGGCCTGGCTCGGCGTCGATGGCGGGCTGGAGGTGGCCGCAGACGCGCTCGATCCTTCGGTGGGCGACGACACGGTGTGGCAGCGTGGACCGGGCATCGGCGCTTCGGCGGGCTTGGCGTGGCCGCTGCGGCAAGGGTTCGTGCTGGGCCTCGCGGTGCGCGTGGGCTACGTGCGGATGGGGGACGCGCCGACCTATCCGGGCGTGACCTACCCCTGCCAGATCGGCGGTTGCGCCTTTCCCGTGCAGGCGACGCGCTACGAAAAGGTCGGGACGGCGGCCCTGTTCGCGACGCTGCGCTGGTCTACCTCCCGGACGCCTTGAGGCGAGTTGGGCTCGGGCCACGGCTGCGGCCGCGCTAGCCCCCCGAATCGTCAGCCTTGCTGGCGGTCTGCGCACAGCGTAGTCTTTCCGCCAACCTCCCGAGGAGGGCGGTCGAGGCACGAATCCCATGGGTCAATGCATAGTTCTCAGGCGGGCTTGCGCGGCGTCGTGCCTGTTGCTCGCCTGGCTGACCGGCTGCGGTGCGAGCCCCGACCTCGGCGCCCAAGGCGGCAGCGATATCGTCCTCGCAGCCGACGCACAACTTGGCGAATTGGAATGGAACACTGCCGTCGATGTGGCCGCCGACGTGCCACCCGACGTGGCGATACCAACGGATGTACCGGCCACGCCCGACAGTGTCCCCGACGTCGTCAAAGTAGACGCCGGCTGCACCACCGCCGGCTGCGCATGCACCGACAATCCGCAATGTGATTCGGGCTTCTGCATCGAAACCGACGGCGGCAGGCAGTGCGCCGCGTTGTGCACCGAGGCTTGTGCCGCCGGCTTCAAGTGCGGCCAGGTCAGCGCCAGCGCTGGCGATGTCATCAACCTGTGCCTGCCGTCGTACCCGCGCTTGTGCGAGCCGTGCAACGCCGACAGCGACTGCAACAACGTGCTCGGTGGCGCCGAATCGCGCTGCGTGCCGTACAAGGACGCCAGCGGCTCCTCGCTCGGCGCGTTCTGCGGCACCAGTTGCGGCGACGCCAAGGGCTGTCCGAGCGGCTACGGCTGCAGCGAGGCGACCAGCCTGGGCGGGGTCAAGGCCAGTCAGTGCGTGAAGACCGACCTGGTCTGCCTGTGTGGCGCGCGAGCCAGCAAGCTGCAGTTGACGACCGCATGCAGCAACGCCAACGACGCTGGAACGTGTGCCGGCAAGCGTGGTTGTGGCGTCAGCGGCCTGAGCGCTTGCGACGCGCCCAACGCGGTGCCCGAGCAGTGCAACCTCAAGGACGACGACTGCGACAGCCTGACCGACGAACCGAGCG
>CAYHHL010000120.1:0-5329 GCA_964356325.1 uncultured Enterobacteriaceae bacterium
CGCGCCTATGCTTGCCCCCGGCCTTCGTCGCCTCGCCGGACCGCAACCATGCCTCGCTCGCTTCTCTTTCCACGGCTTGCCGCCTCGTCCTTGCTGATTCTGGCCGCCACCCTCCAGGCCTGCATCGACGTGCCGCCCGACCCCACGCCTGCGCCCGCGGTGTGCGCGTTGGCCAGCACCGATCCGCTTCGGGAAACCGCCGAGACCCGCTGTGACGGCGTGGACAACGATTGCGACGGCATGACCGACGTGCTGCTGCCGACCGGGCCCAACGCTTGCCAGGTGCCCGGCGCGGGCCAATGTGCCCAGGGATTCGCCGCTTGCCTCGCCGGTGCGCGGACTTGCCTCGCGCCGCCCGCCATCGCCGAAGCGCGCAACGGACTGGACGACGACTGCAACGGCGTGACCGACGACGTGCCGACCGTGGCCGCGCGGCCCTTGCGCCTGCACGTGCTGGTGCCGCCGTACTTGTGGAAGGAACAACCGCGCGTGACCGCCGGACTGGCCGACCTGCTGCAAGCCGCGGGGATTCCGTTCGATCTGCCGGCGCCGGACGCGGCCGAGAAGGAACTCGACTTCCCCGAAACCTTCTACCGTCTGGCCGACTACGACGTGCTGTACATCCCAGGGTATACAGGTGGTTGGGCCATCTCGCCCGAGCAACTGAGCGCGCTGCAGGTCTGGGTGCAGGCGGGCGGCGTGCTGGTGATGACCAAGCTGGTCGGTCTGGACGCGAACTATCCGCCTGAAGATCAGTCGCCTACGACAGCGCTGCTGGACCTGGCAGGACTACAGGACGCCGTCGGCCACAAGGACATCCGCCGCGTCACGGTGACGCCCACGGCTCCGGCGGCGCTGTTCCTGGACAGCCTGGAGGAGCGCGATCTGCCAGTCAATGCGCCAGGTTCATCGCCCGACAGCTCGACCGAGGTCTTCACCTACCAGCCTCAGCCCACCCATGGCGTCGATGTGTTCGCGCAGGCGGTGACGCACGACGGCAAGGTGGCGCCGACCTGGCTGCGGCGACCGCTGGGGCAGGGCGCGGTGTACACGCTGGGCTTCGATCCGTTCGACTACACGCCGATCCGCGCTTACATCAACGGGTTCGACCCGGCGCTGGACGTCGGCATCGTGCTGTTGCGGGCAGTGGCGCGCGAGGCGGGCAAGGGTCATTCGGTGCAGAAACACACGGTTCCGGGCGTCGAGTCCTCGGTGCTGCTGCTGACCCACGACGTCGATGCCCCGGACGCGCACAACGACAATGCCGAAGAGTGGGGCGAAGCCGGCGCGGTGCAGATGGCGCGGATGGAGAAATCCCTAGGTGTCAAAGGGACCTACTTCGTGACGACGGACTACGTCAACGGCTACTGGAATCCCGGCATACCGGCGCGGCTGTGCGATCTGGGCATGTGTCCCGACGGCGGCCATTCCGTGCAGCACCAGGCGATGCGAGACCTGCCGATCGGCAATTGCAGCGTCACCCAAGCCAGTTATACGCCAAAGCAGTCGACGGTTTGCGGCGAGGTGGGGGTCTGCCTGCAACTCCTGCGCAAACAGCTGCCGGCAGGGCAGGAGGTGCACGCCTGGCGGTCGCCCTACCTGAGCGTGCATCCTCAGCAACCGCAGATGCTTCTGGCCCAAGGCATCACCTACGACTCGAGCTATGCGACCGGCGACTGGCGCAGTGCCTTTCCGGGATCGACGGCGCGACATCCCTTCGTGGACGAGCTGTTGTGGCGCGACCAGCCGTTGTGGACCTTCCCCATCGCGCACGAGGATGGCATCGGCCGCTTCGTAGCCGGCAAGCCGGTGCGCCTGGAACTGCAGACGAACAACCGCGCCGAGTTCATGACCCGCTGGAAGTACGCGCTCTTGCAGCACGAACGCAATGGGGCGTGGAACGTGGTGCTGATCCATCCCTCCTATGGTGTCGGTCCCGGCGTGACCGGAGCGAATCTGGCGGTGAAGGTCGATGCGCTCAAGGAATTCACCCAGTTCGCGTTGAAGCAGGACATCCGCGCCGAACGGATCACGGCGCTCGGCGACTTCTGGCGCGGGCGCGACGGCGTGGACCTGAAGGCGAACTGGCACCCGCAAAACGGCTACACTGGCACGCTGCAGGTCGGCCCGTACGCGGCGCCACACTTTTCGCTGGCTTTCACTGATGATCTCGCGCAGTTCGACTGTCCGGGCGCGGGCCCGACTACCCTGCGCGGCGGGCGCGTCGTGTTCGAGCAACCGCTGCAGCCGGGGCAGACCTACGCATTCACCGCCAAGCCCAAGTAGCCCAAGTCGCTAGTCCGCGCAGGCGGACTTCTTGAATTTTAGCCCGGGGTTTCAACCCCGGGTAAAAACCTACGACGTGGGCGCATGCGGCCCGCGCCAGGTGTCGATGCGCTCCTGCGGCGGCACCCGGTCGTTGTGGTGCGCGACTTCGGCCTGGTAGTCCGTCACGAGCCAGACGCTGAACAGGCCGACCCCGAGAATCACGAAGACATTGCGAGCGGTTTCGTGCTGGTCGAAGCCGGTCAGCCACGGCGACGCCACGAGCAACAGCGCGACCAGGAACTCCAGCGCGCCGTGGATCGTCAGCGGCATCGACCGCACCACGCCGAGCGGAAACGCCGTCACCGCCGTCATCAGCAAGTGCAGGGCAGCGAACACGTAGCACAGGGCTTCGGGCAGGCGAGGCAGGCCGAAGAGCGAGGGGGCGGCCAGGAAGGCCACTCCCAGGAGAAGATCCAAGGCGCCATGGATGCGCGGACTCAGCAAAGGCATCACGGACTCCTTCGGGACAGAGCTTCTCCGTCACACCCCAAGCGTGCGGATTCCGCACTGGCTCGCCAACCTCGGGCCGGAATGCGCGCGCAAGTGCCGAAGCATTCAGCCGAGTTTGAGTTGCAGCGCTTGCCCGTGCCGTCCGGGGTCAGCTAGAGTGCTAAGAATCGATTGCGTAAAACTGTGCGGAGCCATGTGCGACCCCGTGGGACCCGCGCCGCTGCTGGAGAACGGATGCGCTTGACGATTCCGGCCATGTGGCGCTTTTTCCAGGTGAGCGCTTTGGGCATCGCGTTGGCGGCGGTTGGCTGGCTGGGGCTGCGCGGCGTGCGCCTCGGCTGGCTCAGTCCGGAACTGGGCTTGGCGGTCACGGCCCTGGCCTGCATGGTCGTGTTCTTGACGCTGGTCGTGATGACCTCGCATTCCTTGCGCCGGGCTGATGCACAACGCCGCGAGACTATGGCGGTACTGCAGCAAAGCGAGGAGCGCTTCCGCCAACTCTCCGAAAACGTGCGCGATGTCTTCTGGATGTTCGATCCCTCTACCGGCGCGGTGTTGTACGTCAGCCCCAGCTACGAGTCCCTGTGGGGCCGCACGACCGACAGCCTGTACGCCCGCCCTGAATCTTGGACCGACGCCATCCACGAGGAGGATCAGGCCCGCACGCTCCTGGCCCTGCGCGGCGTGCGACAAGATGGCAGTTGCGACGTGCAGTTCCGCGTCATCCAGCCAGACGGCAACGTGCGGATCGTGCGTCTGCGCGGCTTCGGGGTCCACGACGAAACCGGTACGATCTACCGGATAGCCGGCGTGGCCGAAGACGTGACCGCGAGCGTGGTTTCGGCCGGCCACCTGCACGCGCAACTGGCGCGCATCGACCTGCTCAACCAGATCGCGCGGGCGATTGTCGATCGCGAGGACATGATGAGCGTGCTCGGGGTCGTGGCGCTGCGCATCGAGCCGGAACTGCCGGCTGATTTTGCGTGGTTGGCGACGTGCGACGTGGGAGCTGCGGAACTGACGACGGCGGCGTTGGGCCTATCGAGCTGGACGACGGCCGAACACCTGGGCCTGAACCCGGACACGCCGGTCCTGGTCGAAAACGCGGGGTTGCAGGAGTGCCTGGCTGGCCACATGCTGGACGTGCCCGACACCGCCGAGGCCGAAGCGCCGCTGCTGCAAGGTTTGCACATCCTGGGGCTTCGTTCGGTCGTAGCGACGCCGCTGCGGGTGGGCGATCAACCCCTGGGCGTGCTGATGGTCGCGCGCAGGGCCCCGCACGGTTTCGCGCCGGCCGAAGTCGATTTCTTGCGCACGCTGGGCGAACACGTCGCGCTGGCCGCCCACCACGCCCGCCTGTACGACACGCTGCAGCGCGCCTACGATGACCTGCGCGCGACCCAACTTGCGATTGCTCAACAGGAACGACTGCAGGCGCTCGGGCAGATGGCCTCGGGTATCGCGCACGACATCAACAACGCGCTGTCGCCGATCGTCGGGTATACCGACCTGCTGCTGGCCACCGAACAGGGACTGACCCCGCACGGCCGCAACTACTTGCGCACCATCAGCATGGCGGCGGAGGACGTCGGCCACATCGTCGGGCAATTGCGCGACTTCTACCGGCAGCGCGAGCCGAGCCAGGCCTTGCAAGCGGTGGATTTGAATCGGATCGTCCAGCAAGTGGTCGACCTGACGCGGGCGCGCTGGCGGGACATGCCGCAGCAGAAGGGCGTGGTCATCGACGTGCGCACGGTTCTTCAGCCGGAGCTTCCGCCCATTCGCGGCATCGAGAGCGAACTGCGCGAGGCCTTGACCAACCTGCTGTTCAACGCGGTGGACTCGATGCCGACGGGCGGGACCTTGACGCTGCAGACCAAGGCTAGCGGTGCGCAAGTCGCGGTGGAAGTGCAAGATTGTGGTGTGGGCATGGACGCGGAGACGATGCGGCGCTGCCTGGAACCGTTCTTCACGACCAAGGGCGAGCGCGGCACGGGACTGGGGCTGGCGATGGTGTTCGGCGTCATGCAGCGTCACGACGGCGACATCCAGGTCGAGAGCGAGAAGGGCACGGGCTCGACGTTTCGCCTGCTGTTTCCTGTGGCTGCGCTGAACGCGGACGACCGGGACGAGGTGGCGCCCGAGAATCACGGCGTTGCGCCGGTGCCGCTGCGGGTGCTGTGCATCGACGACGAACCGTTGTTGCGCGGGTTGTTGCAGGAACTGCTGGCGCGCGACGGCCACGCGGTCGAGGTGGCGGACGGCGCGCGGCTCGGCATGGCGGCGTTCCTGCGCGCGCGAGCCGAGCAGCGGCCGTTCGATGTGGTGGTGACCGACCTGGGCATGCCATACATCGACGGGCTGGAGGTCGCGCGCATGGTCAAGGCGGCGTCTCCGCAAACCGGGGTGGTGCTGCTGTCCGGTTGGGGCGCAGGCGGTCCGGAGAAGTTGCCGCCGCACGTGGACGTGGCGCTGGCCAAGCCGCCCAAGCTGGGGATGTTGCGCGACGCGCTGCGGCGGGCCCGACCTGCGGCGTGACGCTGCTCGATGG
>CAYHHL010000120.1:5429-15865 GCA_964356325.1 uncultured Enterobacteriaceae bacterium
TGGCGCCCTGGAGCGACGTGACCTCGGGTCTGCATCAGGCCGGGTTACTGGCCGGAGTCTTCGGTGCGACCTTGCTGCTGCTCACCGCCGCCCTCAGCATTCGCATCCCGGGCCTCGACCAGCCCTTCGGCGGCCTCGTCGCGCTGTGGCAGGTTCACCACGTCTTGGGATTCGGCGCGTTCTTGCTGGTCATGGCGCACCCGCTGTTGCTGGCGTTGGCGGCGCTGGCCGAGTCACCTCAGGCAGCCGCGGCCGTGCTGGCCCCGGCGGCGTCGGACCGGCCGAGTTGGCTGGGCTGGGGCGCCTTGCTCGCGCTGATGATTTTTCTCGCGCCGACGTTTTCCTTCTTCGGTGCCCCTCGTTACCAACGCTGGAAAGCCCTGCACGCCCTGTCGGCGGTCGCGGTGACGCTGGCTTTCGCGCATACCCTGCTGCTCGGCTCGTCCCTGCCGCCGTGGCCTTGGTGGGCGCTGGGCAGTCTCACCGCCCTCGCGTTGGTGTACCGCCTGGTCTGGCGCAAGCTGCGACCGGGTGTGCGCTATACCGTGACCCAGGTCGAGCCTCTGGTCGATCGCGTCGTCGAATTGTCCCTGGCTCCAGTCCGAGGCCCGGTGATGGCCTATCTGCCTGGCCAGTTCGTCTACCTGACGCCCGAAGACCCCGCCCTGCCTGCTGGCCGCGGCGAGGAGCATCCCTACACCATCGCTTCAGCCCCGCACGAACCGGTGTTGCGCATTGCGATCAAGTCATTGGGCGATGCCAGCGAGGCGCTGCAGCGGCTGACCCCGGGGACGATGGCGCGCATCGACGGCCCGTACGGTCGGTTTTTCGAACCGGGCGACGCCAGACCCTCCCTGTGGATAGGCGGCGGCATCGGCATCACGCCCTTCGTGGGCCGAGCCCGCGCGCTGGCCAAGACCGGAGCCCCGGTCGACATCCACCTCGTGTACTGCGCCAACGACCCGTCGCGCGCCTACTACCTGGACGAGTTGCAGCGCATCGCCGCCCAGGTGCCCGGACTGCACGTCTGGCCGCATTTCTTCAGGGACCAGCGCGCCTTGGACGCGGCCTGGCTGGTGGCGCACTGCCCCGACGTGGCCAAGCGGACCGTGCATGTCTGTGGCCCCAGCCCGCTCATCGCACTGACGCAGGGTCTGGTCCGCAAGCTCGGCGTGCCGGCAGCGCGGCTTCGCTCCGAGGAGTTCACCTTCCTATGAAACGCCTCGCCTGGTCCGCCTTCGTCGCCTTCTGGGCCGCGGTGCTCACGCTACTGGCTGCTGGGGCGTTGGCTCCTCCGGTTCCGGCCCAGGGCAGGTCTGACGCTCCTGCGTCGCTCTATGACCTGCCCGTTTTCGAGGAATCGAAGCTATCCGCTTCTCGCCCCTCGAAAACGGTTCCGGCCCCGGCTCCGGCCCCGGCCCCGGCTCCGGCTCCGGTTCCGGCCACGGGTTCGGGTTCGGGTGCGGGTTCGGGTTCGGGTTCGGGTTCGGCTCCGGTTCCTGCTCCGGCTCGGCAGACCATCGCCCTGACCGAGATCGCCCGCCACGCCAGTCCCGAGGACTGCTGGATGGCCATCCGCGGCAAGGTCTACGACTTCACCGCCTACATCGCCCGCCACCCGACCCGCCCCGAGATCATCACCCGCTGGTGTGGCCGCGAGGCGACACAAGCTTATGACACCAAGGGTAGTATCGGCCGTAGCCACAGCCGGCGTGCGGACGCGCGGATGGCGCAGTATGCGGTGGGCGTGTTGCAGGACGAACCAAACGACTAGATCCCGCCGCCTTCCTCGAACAGGCCCAGCCGGGCTTGCGTCTGGGTGACCGAACTGCCCGGCGGCACGCTGCGGGTCAGCCAGACGTTGCCGCCGATGACCGAGCCGCGGCCGAGCGTAATCCGGCCCAGAATCGTCGCTCCGGAATAGATGATGCAGTCGTCCTCGACCACTGGATGGCGCGCCACGCCCTTGATCGGCCGGCCGTGTTCGTCCAGCGGGAAGCTCTTGGCGCCCAAGGTCACACCTTGGTAGATGCGCACGTTCTTGCCGATGATGGTGGTCTCGCCGATGACCACGCCCGTGCCGTGGTCGATGAAGAACCGCTCGCCGATGGTCGCGCCGGGGTGGATGTCGACCCCGGTCAGGCTGTGCGCATGCTCGGTGATGATGCGCGGGATGAGCGGCGTGCCCAGGACGTGCAGTTCGTGCGCCAGCCGATAGTCGATGATCGCTTGCAAGCCTGGGTAGGAGAAGATGATCTCCTCCAGGCTGGTCGCAGCCGGATCGCCCTCGTATGCCGCCAGCACGTCCGCCGCCAGCACCCGCCGCAGTTCCGGCAGGCGCGCCAGGAACGCCCGGCAGATCTGTTGCGCGCGGTCGTCACAGCCATGGTGGACGCTGGCGTCCTGGTTGCAGCCAAAGCACAGGCCGCGTTTGACCTGCTCGAACAGCGTCTGCATCACCCGGTCCAAGGTGGCGCCGACGTAGAAGTGCAGGCTCTCCTCGCTGAGATCCCAGCGGCTGAAGTAGCCGGGAAACAGCACGGAACGCAGCGACTGCACGATGTCGATGAGTTGATCGCGGGACGGCAGCAGCAGGCGGCGGTTGCTGCCCCGCACGGCTTGCAGCACGCCGCCCCATGGCTGGCACATCGCGTCGACGACGTCGTGCAGGGTCGTCCGCTCGAGTGGGCCGGAGCCCGGCGCCTCCTCGCTCATTGCGCGGCCGTTTCGAACAGCCAGGTGCTCAGGTAGCGCTCGCCCGTGTCCGGCAGGATGACCACGATCAGCTTGCCGGCATTCTCTGGCCGCCGCGCCACTTGCAGCGCCGCCCACAACGCCGCGCCACAGGAGATGCCGCCCAGGATGCCCTCCTCGCGGGCCAGTTGCCGTGCCGTCGCGCCGGCATCCTCGTGATCGACGCGGATCACCTCGTCGATGAGTTCAGTCTTGAGCACGCCGGGCACGAAGCCCGCGCCGATGCCTTGGATCTTGTGCGGTCCCGGCGCGCCGCCCGACAGCACCGGCGAGCCCGTCGGCTCCACCGCGATGACGCGAAACGATGGCTTGCGCTCCTTGATCACTTCAGCCACGCCAGTCAGCGTGCCACCGGTGCCGACGCCCGAGATCACGATGTCGACCTGACCGTCGGTGTCGCGCCAGATCTCCTCGGCCGTGGTGCGGCGGTGCACGGCGGGATTGGCCGGATTGTCGAACTGCTGCAGCATCAAGTAGCGAGGATCACTGTCGACCAGTTCCTGCGCCTTGGCAATCGCGCCCTTCATGCCCTGCGCGCCCGGCGTCAGCACCAGTTCCGCGCCGAACACCGCGAACAGCTTGCGCCGCTCGACGCTCATCGTGTCCGGCATCGTGAGTACGAGCTTGATGCCCTTGGCCGCGGCGACAAACGCCAGCCCTACGCCGGTGTTGCCGCTTGTCGGTTCCACCAGGATGGTGTCCGCGTGGATGCGGCCGGTCTGCTCGGCGTCCTCGATCATCGCCAGGGCGATGCGGTCCTTGACGCTGGAGCACGGGTTGAACGATTCCAGCTTGGCCACCACGGTCGCGCCGCAGCCCTCGCTGATGCGGTGGAGGTGGCACAAGGGCGTGCCGCCGACGAGTTGCGTGATGTTCTCGGCGATCTTCATGCGATTCTCCACGTATTTGGGGGTGCCCGCGCCGCGATGCCCGCACGGCGGTCGCAGGCAGCCTGGCCGCAACCTGGCCCGGATGCTGCACCGGCATGGCGCGGCTGGCAATAGTCTACCGGTCTGGTCGACTTGACGGCGCTGGTACGGCGGCGTAGAGGTTCGCCGCGGCGCACCGTGGCGCTTCCGGAGGCCTCGTGGCCGGTGACCTGCTGCTCGTCGCCGCAACGTTTGCGCCCTCGCGCCTCATCGGCGGACGGCGGGCCGAGAGGATGGCGACGTACCTGGCCCGCGCAGGTTGGAACGTCACCGTGCTGACCCTGCAGCCGCGGTACGCGCCGCCGAGCGATCCCAACCTGCCGATTCCGCAAGGAGTCGAGATCATCCGCACCCACGCTGCGATGCCGCGGATGCTGCTGCGCGAGGTGCGCGACAAGCTGCGGCCAGGCACGACTTCGGCGCCGGCGGGCCCAGCCGCGCCCCTTGCTTCGAGTCGGGCGCGCAGGCTCCTGGATCGCACCCTACGATCGCTCGAATTTCCCGATGAATATGCTGGCTGGCGACCGTTCGCCCTGCGCGCGCTGGCGGGACGGCGTTTCGACGTGGTGTTGGCGACGATGCCGCCGTTTTCCGCGGCGCCGCTGGCGGTCGAACTGGCCCGTCGGTCCGGCGCTCGCCTGGTGCTGGACTACCGCGACCCCTGGACCGAGGTCTTGGAGGCCGAGCACCGCCCGCCCGAGGTCGTCGCCCGCCACCGCCAATTGGAAGATGCCTGCCTGCGCGCCGCCGACCTGGTCCTGGCCGTGTCGCCGACGGCCTGCGCTTGGCTGGCTGCCCGGACTACTGCTCCGGTCGAACTGTTCACCAATGGCTACGAACCGCGCCCCGACGTGCAGCCCGCGCCCCGGCCGGGTGCCGATGCGCCGCAACGCCTGGTGTATGCGGGGTCGCTGGCGTACGGACGCACGCTGGCCCCGGTGCTGCGGGCGATGGCGCGACTGCGTGCCGAGGGCGTGGGCCCGCAGCGCCTGCGCCTGACCTACGTAGGCGAATCGCGGGCGCTCGTGGCGGCGGATGCCCAGGCCGCCGGGGTCATGGACGCCGTGGATCTGCACGACCAGATGCCCCAGGCCGCGGCGCTGCAGGCCATCGACGCCGCCCTGGCCGCGGTGGTGCTCGTGTCGGACGCCTTTGCGTACCAGTACCCGGGCAAGATCTTCGACATCGTCGCGCGCCACCGGCCGATCCTGCTGGTGGGGCCGCCGGGTTGCGACGCGGCGGAACTGCTGGCCCGGCATCGGTTGGGCTGGACGCACGCGCCCGAGGACATCG
The DNA here is from genome assembly GCA_964356325.1 of uncultured Enterobacteriaceae bacterium. Classification (GTDB taxonomy): domain Bacteria; phylum Myxococcota_A; class UBA9042; order UBA9042; family UBA9042; genus CAYHHL01. The sequence goes on from CAYHHL010000120.1 coordinate 10,406, forward strand.
CCGGCATTGCTGGCTCGCTGCGGGCGGCTCTCGGTGGCGATGATCCGCGACCTCTCGATGTGGAGACGCTTTCCGCGGCGGCGGTGATGACCCGCTTGGCTGATCGCTTGGGTGCGTTGGTGGGGGGCTGACTGCGGGCGGCGGGGGCGGTCAATCACCGGTCACGTCCTTGGCGAGGTGCACGTCGGGTGGTCCCGGGTCGACCAATTGCTCACAGGGACAAGTGTAGTTCCCTTCCCGATCGCACGTGGCAAAACCAATTTTCATGTCGCAAATACATGTTTTCGACGCCACTCCTGAGGGGGGATAGTCGCCAACGACGCAACGAACCGGCTCGTCGGTACAGCCCGCAGCCGCCGCGAATACTGCAACCGCCCACCACTTCAATGCTTCTCGTCCGCCACCGTCTGTGCGTAGATTCAAACCACCTCCGCTCCGCCAGCGCGCGACCCGCTGCCGCCCGCCAGCCCGTCCATCGACCCAGCGCGGCCGACTTTGCGCCCACAACCGCCCAGCCGCAAGCCTCATTTCCCTGCCTTCCCGATTGCCAGCGAGAGCAAGTAGCGGACGCTGCGGACCAGGCTTGGTACCCTGCGGACCAGGCCGAGTGGGATGCTGTAAAACCGCAAGGGACCCGGTCGATCACCTCACCGTGGTCTCGACCGGGCCCCTGGCCGCGACAGCGATGGCTACGGCGCTACCCAATACGCTCGGTTGAATACCGCCGCGTCGAGGGTCACGATGGCGCCGGTGGCCAACGTCTGGACCCGGAGTTCGCCCACATTGTCCTCCACGGTCCACCGCGCGTACGCGAGGAACTTGCCGTCCGGCGACGGCTGGGGCAGGAAATCGTATCCCTTGCCGTCGGTCAGCACGTCTACCTTGTTGCCAACGAGGGCGACGCGCCGGATGTCGCTCGACTCGCCCTTGACGACCTGCGTGAAGTACACCGATGCGAAGTCGCTGGCCATGGCCGGAGCCTGTTGGAGGACCGGGCCGGTCGTCAGGGCGGATACCTTGCCGCTGGCCATGTCGAACAGGCCGATGTTCATGCCTTCGTCCGTGCCCGCGACCAGATAGTCCAGCGTGATCGCCATGCGCTGGCTGTCCTGGGTCCAACTGATGCCGTTGCGAAAGTCGTTGTCATCGTCGATGCCATCGAGAACCGCCTTGGGTGCGGTACCGTCCCCGTTGGCGACGTACAATTTCGCATCGTTGCCGTACCAGGCGAGCCACTTGCCGTCCGGCGAGAACTCTGGACGGGTCTCCCACGCCGGGGCGGCCGAGAGCACGGTGTCCGTACCCGCCGCGACGTCGCGCACCGCCAACACGGTGGCGTCCGAGTCGTCGGACAGCCGACGGGTCCACGCGACGCGCTTGCCGTCCGGGCTCAGCGTGCCGAAGACCGGCTCGGTCTTCGCGCCGGCAATCAAGGCGACGGCCTTGCCGTCCATGGTCAGCACCTCCAAAGCCATGGCCTTGGCGTTCGCGCCCGTCCAGGCGACCATCCGTCCAGCCGCCGGTTGGCTCACGATGACGGCATTGGCGAGGACCACGCTGCTGCCGATTCCATCCGGAGCAACCCTGATGATCTGGAACGACTTGTTGGCCATGCCCAGACGGGTGTAGACGAGCAGGAGGCCGGTGTTCGGGAGCGACCCAGCGTCGGCTGCGTCGCCTGCAGCAGCGTCAGTGTCCAGGTCGGCGGCGATGTTGCTCGTTTTCGCCACGCCATCGGTGGCATCGGCAGCGTCCGGCTGGGCGTCTGGAGCCGCCACTACGTCGGCAGCGCCGGATAGTTCGGTGCCATTGGCATCACTGGTCGCGTCCATCGGCACCGTCGAAGGCTTCGGGGCGCCGCAACCGATCGCAAACGTGGCTGCCGTACACAGCCAAAGCCAGCGCAGGCAGGACCTCGGGCACGGGGTCGAATCGGCACGTGTCCAGAGTTCACTCGCAGTTTCAAGCATCTGTGCATCTCCAAGCGGATTGTGCGTAAGAGCCGTCCATTGACCCAGCGCGGCCGACTTTGCGCCCACAACCGCCCAGCCGCAAGGCCCATTTCAGCTCGGGCGCATCCGTGCACGCCATGGTCGGGCGGTCGGCCCTCCTCCGCACGATTCATCGCTTGTGAAATGGCAAAGGCCCGATCGGCCCACTCCACAGCGGTATCGACCGGGCCTTCGCGTTTCAACCCGCACCCGCACCCGCACCAGCACCCGCACCCGAACCCGAAGCCCGAGCCCGAACCCGAACGCAAACCCGAACCGGTGGATCGCAATCCGCCGGGCAAGTTCGCTGACGGTGGGTGTGTTGCACGGGGGTGTAGAGCGCCAACGCTTCGTACGAGATCGCGTCCAGGCCACTACGCCGCCAGAGGCTGCCGGTGCGTCAAGTCGCCTTGGCCCTGCAGCAATCCCGCTACGCCAATGTCTTCGTCGAGCTCTGGCCAATGCAGCCCGTGGCGGCTCAACTCGACTTGTTGACGCTTGTCTGGCGGTGCCTGCAACAGGCGCGGAAACCACGCCAACGGCACCCCGAGCGTGCGACCGTCATCAAGTTCCACCCACATCGTGTCGGCATCGAAGCGCACAGCCTTAGGCGAAGTATTCATGCCAACTCCTTTCGATCAAAGCGCGGTTCTCCGCGACGACGCCTGCCAATTCACGCAGTGTTCTCGCATCATAACCCGAAGATCGGGCGACGGCAACATCCGGCGACAGCCAGACCTTCGCTTCACCTGCCGCGTCACGGATGTGAATGTGCACCGGCTCGCGCGGATGGCCTTCGTTGGAGTAGAAGAAGAAGCGGTAGCTCTTGTATCTGAGAATCAATGGCATTGCGCACCGTTCGCGCGGCCCGCGCCTGCCGGTAGCAAAACCCCGCCGGGCCCCGCGACCCGCCGGCAGCACCAGCGGCCGGCCCTCCGGAAGCTGCGCCACGCGCCGATCGACATGCACACGAACCCAGTCTGCGGCAACGGGTCGGTCAGGGGAACTTCGATCTCCGAAGTCCGCATCGCCGCATAGCTCAGTGCCGCGCGCACATCCTCGCGGGTCAAGTACGGGTACAGTTCGAGCACGGCATCTTCGCTGTGCCCTTGTGCCAGCAGTCCGAGCACCGTCGAAACCGTGACTCGCGTCCCGCGCACGCACGCCTTGCCGCCCATGACTGCCGGATCGTGGACGATTCTCTCTAGTTCAACCACGACACCTCCCGCGCGCACCCGTGTCGGCGCGCCCATGACAAGCGTGCTCGCCGCGTGGCGCTGCGTCAACGGAATGACCTCCGCGCGGGATTTTGCCGTGCCGCGGGTGACCCGGCGGGGTCGCGATGCGCCAGTGGCATGCGGCGTTCACCCAGGGGGTGAGGTCCCTCGGATGCACTCGGGATGACAGGACTGGGGCGCAGACTGCCTTGCGATGAATCTGTGGCCCCAGCGCGCCGCTACCTCCCAAAACCGCAAAGGCCCGGTCGACCCACGCCACAGTGGTATCGGCCGGGCCTTCGCGTTTAAACCCGCACCCGAACCCGCACCCGCACCCGAACCCGCGCCCGCACCCGCACCCGCACCCGAACCCGCGCCCGAACCCGCACCCGCACCCGCACCCGCACCCGAACCCGCACCCGAACCCGGAGCCGGAGCCGAAGCCGGGACCGGAACCGAAACCACCTCCGAACCCGTCACCGACCCCGCATCAATTCGCACAGCACAGCACCCCCTGGATCCAAGGGAACTTACCCTGCGGCCGCACGCAAGTCTGGTCCGCGGAATCAATGCGGTACTTCTCACCGACGCACGAGGTCCCGTAGTTGGTGATCTTGCCCTCGCAGTCCTTGCCGATGCCCGCCATGTCGTTCTTGTTCGGCGAGCCGTCGCAGGGCTGGCAACTGCCCATGTCATTGGCGGCATTGATCGACCAGCACCCAGGCTGAAACGCCGCGCTTTGCGGAATGCTCTGCAACAGTTCCTGATCATCCTCGCTCGAGTTGCACACGTGGAACTTCAGCCCGCACAACTTGCTCGGCGAGCCCGCCCCCGTGCTGGCCGCGATGTTGCCGAACCAATTGCCATCGCACTGCGCGATCTTGGGGAAGTTCTTGGCGTCCAGCATGCCCTCGCGCGTGCCATCGGCGCAGGACGTGTCCTCCACCTTGCACGTCGCAGAACAGCCATCGCCCACCGCGGTGTTGCCGTCGTCACAGACCTCGCCCAGCAACGTCATCAGCACGCCGTCCCCACACTTGCCGTCCTTGCACACCCCACTGAAGCACACGTTGGTCGGTCCGCAGCTCTGCTTGTCCTGCACCGCCAGGTGCTTGCAGCCCACGCTCGGGTCGCACGAATCGATGGTGCAGCCGTTGGAGTCGTCACAGTTCACCGCTGCCGGCTTGCACACGCCACCCGAGCACACGTCGGGTCCCGTGCACGCATTGCCGTCGTTGCACACCGCGTTGTTCGGCGCGTGCGAACAGCCCGTGGTCGGATTGCAACCATCCGAAGTACAAGCATTGGCATCGTCACAGCCCAACGCACTGCCGGCCTTGCACGCACCGCTCGCGCACGAGTCGCCCACGGTGCACACGCTGGCGTCGGCATCACAGCCCTTGCCGTTCTGCACCGCGCCGTCGAACACGCACGCCCCGGTCACGGTGCTGCAACCGTCCACCGTGCAACTGTTGCCGTCCTCGCACGTCGTCGCGGGGCCCGAAGCGCACGCGCCCGCCTGGCACAAATCGCCCACGGTGCACGCATTGCCGTCACTGCACGCCGCGTTGGCGTTGACGTGCTTGCAACCCACGCTCGAATCGCAACTGTCGTTGGTGCACGCATTGCCGTCGTCACAGCCCAACGTCGCTCCAGGCTTGCAGAGGCCGCTCGCGCACACGTCGGTCGTGGTGCACACGCTGCCGTCGGCGTCGCACGCCTTGCCCTCGTTCAGCCAAGCGTACGTACACTTGCCGGTGTTGACCTGGCACTGGTTCTGCCGGCATGCGTTGTCGCCGCTGCCCTCGCACGTCACCACTGTGGTCGGGTTCACCTTGCACTGGTAAGGCAGCGCGCTCTTGTCGCAGAACAGCGTGCCGTTGCAGAAGTTGCCATCCTCCTTGCCGCCGCAGTCCGCGGTCGAGTTGCACGCGCAGGTGTTGGTCCCGCTCGCGCACTTGCCGCCCGAGCACACGTCGCCGGTCGTGCAGCCGTTGCCGTCGTTGCATGCCGCAGTGTTGTTCAAGTGCGTGCAGCCCTGCTTGGTCGCGCAACTGTCCTGCGTACAAGGGTTGTCGTCGTTGCACAGCACCTTGGGGTCGGTCGGCTTGCCCTCGCACTTGCCGCCGCCGCACGCGTCCTGCGTCGTGCATGCGTCGCCGTCATCGCAGGGCAGGTTGTTGCCCGCGTGCGCGCACCCCGAGTCCGGTTTGCAGGTGTCGCTCGTGCACAAGTTGGCGTCGTCGCAACTG
>CAYHHL010000120.1:15965-17463 GCA_964356325.1 uncultured Enterobacteriaceae bacterium
CTGCACGCGTCCTTGGTGCACGGGTTGCCGTCGTCGCAGCCGCCCGGAGGCGCGCCGCCCACGCAAGCGCCCGCCACGCACAAGTCGGGCCCGGTGCAGGCGTTGCCATCTTCGCAGGGCAGGCTGTTGGCGGCGTGGACGCACGAACCACTCTTGGCATCGCAACTATCCGTCGTGCAAGGGTTGCTGTCGTTGCAGTCGGGTGCCGACCCGGGCACGCAACCGCTTTGCGCGCACGCGTCGCCGATGGTGCAAGGGCTGCTGTCGTCGCAAGGCGCATTGTTCGGCGCGTGCAGGCAACCGCTTTCGGGGCTGCAGGCGTCGTCCGTACACGGGTTGCCGTCGTTGCAGCCGACCAGTTTGCCCGGCAGGCACGTGCCCTTGGTGCAAGCGTCGCCCACTGAACACACGCTGTTGTCTGCGTTGCACGGTCCACCTTCGTTTTGCGCGAGATAGCCGCACTGGCCGCTCTTCGGGTCGCAGGTGTTCTTCGTGCAAGGCCCGTCGCCCGCGGTGTCGCACTTCGCCACGGTGTCCGCCTTGATCTTGCACTGGTAAGGCAGCGCGCTCTTGTCGCAGAACAGCGTGCCGTTGCACAGGTTGCCGTCCTCCTTTACCGCGCAGTCCGCATCGGCGCCGCAGCCGCAGGTGTTGGTCCCGCTCGCGCACTTGCTGTTTTCGCAGGCGTCGCCGGTCGTGCAACCGTTGCCATCGTCGCACGGCACGTTCAACGCCACGTGTACGCAACCGACGCCCGGATTGCAGCCCTCGCCCGTACACGGATTGCCGTCGTCGCACACCGCCTTGGCGTCCATCGCCAGGCCCTTGCAGCCACCGGCCACGCAACCGTCGCCGTCCGTGCACTTGTTGCCGTCGTCGCACGGCAGGTTATTGACCTGGTGCAGGCAGCCGCCCTTGGGGTCGCACACATCGCTCGTGCACAAGTTCTTGTCATCGCACGAGACCGCCACGCCGGCGCACGCCCCGCCCGAGCACTGGTCCTTGTCGCTGCAGGCGTTGCCATCGTTGCACGGCAAGTTGTTCGCACTGTAGGCGCAGGCACCGCTCTTGCCGTCGCAGCCGTCGTTGGTACACGGGTTGCCGTCGCTGCACGGCACCGGCACGCCCGGGACGCAAGCGCCGTTGCCGCAACTGTCGCCCAAGGTGCAGGCGCTGCCGTCCGAACAAGCCGCCGTGCTCGCCTTGAACACGCAACCCTTGGCCGCGTCGCACACGTCGTCGGTGCACGGGTTGCCATCGTCGCAGCCCAGCTTGGCGCCGGCCACGCACAGGCCCTTGTCGCAGGTGTCGCCGTTCGTGCACGCCGAGGCGTCGGCGTCGCAAGGCATACCTTGGTGTACGGCGACCTTGGCGCACTTGCCCACCTTCGGGTCGCACATCGCCTCGGCGCAGGTCGAATCCGCCGAACTGTCGCAGAACACCACAGTCTTGCCGCTCACCTTGCACGCCCAAGGCAAGCTGCCCTTGTCGCAGAACA
>CAYHHL010000121.1:0-17099 GCA_964356325.1 uncultured Enterobacteriaceae bacterium
CTCCCGACGGCGGCCGTTTCATCTGCACGGAACTATTGGCGACCGGTGGCGGCGGCACGGTCTGGCTCGCGCGGCGGCACGGCGAAACCGAAGACCGCTTCGTGCTCAAGGCCGCGCTGCCCGGGCTGGAAGCCAGCTTGCGCACCGAGTGGCGGGCCCTACACGACGTGGCCTCGCCGGTGCTGCCCGAACCAGTGGCGTGGCTGCCCGCGGCGGGTCCGGATCGGCCGGCGGCCTTGGTCATGGTCCGCCACGCCGGGACGCCGCTCGATCAGGCACTTGCGGACGCGACCCCGCAACAGGTGGCGACTGTGATCCAGGCGGTGCTGCGCGGCCTGCAGGCCCTGCACGCGGCCGGGCTGGTGCACGGCGATCTGCACCCGGGCAACGTGCTGGTGCAAGCGGGCGAGCCAGCCCAGGTTTCGCTGCTCGATCTGGGGCTTGCGGTCGCGCCCGGCACTCGGTCGCGGGGACCGGGGCGGCTGCCCTTCGCGGCGCCCGACGCGATGCGTGGCCAGCCGGCCGATCCGCGCGACGACTTGTTTTCGCTGGCGATGGCCGTCTGGATCGCCTGGCGGTTGCCCTTGCCATTTGCCCACTATCCCGCGGTGTTGCCCGAGCGCACGACCTTGCCTGCGGTGCCGCGTACGGACGACCCGGCCCGCGACGCCGTCCTGCAGGCGCTGGCCCGCTGGCTGGCCCCCGCGCGCGAGCACCGCCCGGACGACGCCGCGCAGGCGCTGCGGCAATGGACCGCGACCTTGCGCCTGGAGTCCGCGGAAACCGAGGCGTTGGCTCACGATCTCCAGGTCTTGGCGCATCGGCCGTGGCGTTGGGGGCGTTGGCCGGGCGTGCCTGCCTTGGCCATGCCGGACGTGGGGCAGGTGCAGACGCTGACCGGGCCCCCTGGCATCGGTCGCACCGGAGCCCTGCTGGCCCTGGCCGAAGCGGCGCACGATCGCGGCGTCCGCGTGGCCTGGCTGCGGCCCGATGCCGCGGATCCATTGGCTTCGGCCTGGCTCGAATTGCGCCTGCCAGCGCCGGTCGACGCGGCCGCGGCGCTGTCCGGGCCGGCCATTCTGGCCGATGCCGCGGGCGCCGAAGTCGCGCGCCAAGGCCTGGGTCTGCAAAAGCTTTGTCAGACCCTGGGCGCCGATGGCTTACTGCTGGTGGACGATGCACAGGCCCTGCCGGCTGCGCTGCAACGTGTCTTGTACGCTGTGGATTCCGGCGAGGCGGCGCGCGTCGTCGCGCAAGTCGAGTCCTCGGTGCCAGACGCCTGGGTCCTGCCTGCTCCTGGTGCCGTCGAAATCGACGCCGCCTTGCACGCCGCCTCCGGTGGCCGGCACTGGGACGCCGGCCTGATCGCTACGATCGCCGCCCGCGCGACCTGCCGCCGCGAGATCTTCGCCTGGGCTGGCGCGTGCTTGCAGGCCGGGCTGGTGGACGTGACCGCGGATCGCGTCGCATTGCGGGCCGGGCTGGACGCGGCGACCGAACTCGGCCTTTTGCTCGAAGCGCGCGCCAGGCCGACGCTGCCGGATCCGGAGCTCTGGCCGCTCGCCGCCAAAGCCGCCGTTGCCGATCGGGACGCGGTAGCCACTGAGATCACGCCAGATCTCGCCGCTCTCTTGCGGCAGACCGCCTTGTTGCGCCTCGTCGGCCACGGCCAGGTGACGACCGCCGATGCGACCGCCCGGGTCTTTCTGTTGCGCGAACTGCCTCCGGCGATCTTGGCGACTGCGGCCCGACTGCGTGCCCATGGGATGGCCCCGGCCGAACCGGAACGCGTAGCGCTCGAAGTCGCAGCCGTCGGCTGGGACGGCGGAACCGGGCCGAATGGCGTGCAAGTCCACGGCGCTGCACAGACATGGCTGGCACAGGGCGAGGCGGCACGCGCCGTGGAGTTGTGTCGAAAATGGCTGCCGACCGCGGCCCAGTCGGAAGTTGCCGCCGTGCTCGCGGTCTACCTGCGGGCACTGGTCGCGCGCGGTCAGTTCGAAGCCGGCGAAGCCGTGCTTGCGTCTCTCTCGCCCAAACAGCGAACTGAACCGCAGCTGCAACTGGCTGAAGCCGAACTGGCTTTTCGCCGCGGCGACTACCCACGTTGCCGACGCCTGGCCGAGGCAACCTTGGAGTACGAGGATACGGCCGCAGACGCCCGCTTGTGGCTCGCTTTCGCCGCGACCTGGCAGGGCGATCGGGACGCGGCGGCCCGGGCAGTCGCCAGCGGTCAGGCGCAAACAGTGGATCCGTCACGTCTTCGCCTGTTCGACTACCTCGCGGGACTGGGCGACTACTACGCGGGCCGCCTGGACCAAGCCGAGGCGGCCTTCACGGCGCTGATCCCGGTAGCTTCCGGCAGCCTGCGCGCGGCGACCGAAGGCGGTCTGGGATTGGTGGCGCACCGGCGCGGCGACCTGCAAGCGGCCCGCCAGCACTACGATTCTGCGCAAAAACTCGCTGAAACCGCAGGAGATCTGCCGCGCGCCCTGAACATGGCGATGAACGCGGCGGTGCTGGACCACGAGCGCGGCGACCTGGGCCTGGCCTTGGACGGCTACGATCGCGTCGTGACCGTGGCCCGGAGGCTGGACGATGCCGGCGCCCTGGCCCGGGTGCTGAACAACCGCGGCAACTTGCTGTCGCTCATCGGCGACGACGAGGCGGCGCGTCAGGACCTGAGCGAGGCGCTGACCGCCATGGAGCGCACCGGCAACGCCTATCTCGCCGGCAACGTGCGGTGCCTGCTGGCAGAACTCGATCGGCGCGCGGGTCGCCTGGCCGCCGCGCAGGTGCAGCTCGATCGCGCCGATGCCGCCGAACAAGGCGCAGGGGCGAGCGAGCATCTGGAAATCCGTCTGGAACGCGGGCACTTGCAGCTGGCGTCCGGCGATGTTCAGGCGGCACGGACCACGGCGCTCGCGGTGCGGGTCGCTGCGGCGCGGTTGGGCAGTCCCGAAAACGAGGCGCGCGGGCTGTGGTTGCTCGCGCGGACCCGGCTGGACGTGCTGCCCGTGCCGGATCCAGAGGGCTTGCGCGAGGCTGCCGATCACCTCGGCGCCGCCCTGCAATTGGCGCCGGCTGCCAAGGCGTTGCTCCACGTCGAGTTGCAGGCCGATCGGGCGCGCACGGCGGCGTGGACCGGCGATGGGGCGACGGCGCGCACCGCGGCTCGCGAGGCCTTGGCCCGGCTTTCGGCGGTGGCGGCGACGCTGGGTCCAGCCCGGCAACAAGCGTTCCAGCATGCCGCGGTCCTGGCGCCCACGCGGGCAATCCTTCGTCTTCTGGCACACTTGCCGGAGCAGGGCCGAGGCGCGGGGCTGCAATCGCTGACCGGCGCAGGTGCGCTGCACACCGTGCTGACCATCAACCGCCGGCTTTCGGGCGAGTACGACCTGCCGCACCTTCTCGAACTCGTGATGGATTCCGCGGTGTTGCTGACCGGGGCCGAGCGCGGTTTCCTGCTGCTGGACGACGACGAACCCGACGAGAAGAGTCATCGCAAGCCGGCGGCGCATCGCTTGCGGGTAGCCGTCGCGCGCAACCTGGATCGTGAAAACCTGCGCAAGGCCGCGCACAAGCTCAGTCACGGCATCGCTTTGCGCGTGTTCGAGGGCGGCGAGCCGGTGCTTTCCACCGATGCCCAGCAAGACGAGCGCTTTGCCGATCAGGCGAGCATCCACTCGGGCAGTCTGCGCTCGATCCTGTGTGTGCCGCTGGCGTGGCAGGGGCGGCCGATTGGCGTGGTGTACGTCGACAACCGCTTCACGACAGGCGCATTTTCCGCGGACCATGCTGGCGTCCTGGAAGCCCTGGCGGATCAGGCGGCGATCGCCATCCAAACGGCACGGCTTCTGCAACGCCAGCGCGAGACGACCGAGGCCCTGGCCCACAGTCGCGCCGAAGTCGAGCAACTGAACGCCCAACTGCGTGAACGTCTGGCGGAAACCGAGCACGCCCTGGACGATGCGCGCGCCGACTTGCAGGCCCAGCGGCTGGCTCTGGCGCGGCGCAGTGACTTTTCGGTGATCAAGGGCGAAAGTCCGAATCTTCACAGGCTGTTCGCGCTGATGGAACGGGTGCGCGACCACGACTTTCCGGTCCTTGTGCGCGGCGAATCGGGCACGGGCAAGGAACTGGTGGCGCGCGCGATCCACTTCACCGGGCGGCGCAAGAAGGGGCCATTCGTCGCGGTGAACTGTGCGGCATTGCCGGCGAACCTATTGGAATCAGAGCTATTCGGTCACGTGCGTGGCGCCTTCACGGGAGCGGTGGCGGAACGGCGCGGACTGTTCGAATCGGCCCACGGCGGCACGCTGCTGTTGGACGAAGTCGGCGAGATGCCCTTGGAAATGCAGGCAAAACTCCTGCGCGTGCTGCAAAGCGGCGAAATCCAACGGGTCGGCGACAGCGGGGTGCGCAAGGTCGATGCACGTGTGGTGGCGGCGACCCACCGGGACTTACAGGCGATGGTGGCGCAGGGCACGTTTCGCGAGGATCTGATGTACCGCCTGCGCGTCGTCGAGCTGGAAGTGCCGCCCCTGCGCAAGCGGCAGGACGACATTCCCTTGCTGGTTGAGCACTTCCTGCACGAGAACCGCGCCGCGGGGGTCGGGCGGATCGAGCGCGTGGCGCCGGCGGCCCTGCAGCGCCTGCGCCAGTATCCGTGGCCGGGCAACGTGCGCCAGTTGGAAACGGTGCTGAAGTCTGCCTGCCTGTTCGCGCCGGGCACCGTGCTCGAAGCCGAGGACGTCGATCCCCTGCTGCAGCGCGAGCGCCCGGTCGAGGCACGTCACGAAGACTCGGAAACTTCAGGCAGCAACCCGGGTTGGTGGACGAGCGCGCCCCTGGAGGAAGTCATCACCCGCGTCGTGCAGGCCCGGGTGACGGCGTGCGGGGGCAACAAGCGGCGCGCGGCGGAAACGCTCGGCATCGATCGCGGGACTCTATACAACCGCTTGAAATTAGACGTGTAGCCAAGTGGTTGGCACTTGCCGCTTGACGCACCACCGCGCCCGACTACGCTGCAAGCCATGCCCGCCGCGCGCCCCATCTTGTTCGGCGATCATCTCCTGCTGCACCGCATCGGTTTGGGCGGCACGGCCGAGGTGTTTCGGGCGGTTCGTCGCGGTCGGCGTCCGGGCGAGCCGGAAGTGGCGCTCAAGCGGCTGTTGCCGCACCTGGCCGAGGATCCCGCGCTCGTGCGGATGTTCCTGCGCGAAGTCGAAGCCTTGGAACGCATCGACCACCCAAACGTGGTACGCCTTCTCGGCCATGGCATCGACCGCGAGTTGCCCTTCCTGCTGATGCCGCTGCTGGACGGGGCGAGCCTGCGCGGGCTGTTGCGGCCTCGGTCCGCCGCGCCGGTGCAACCCCTGCCGCTCGGTGCGGCGCTGTGGCTGGCGGCCCAGGTCGCGCTCGGTCTGCACGCTGCCCACTGCGAGGGCATCGTGCACCGCGACGTGTCGCCGACCAACATCCAGGTGACGACGGAAGGCCGTGTGCTGGTGCTGGATTTCGGTATCGCGCGCGTGGCCGGCATGGCGCAGACCACCCATGGGGGCAGCCTGCGCGGCAAGTGGGCGTACCTGTCACCGGAACAGATTGGCGGTGAAGCGCTGGACGGGCGCAGTGATCTGTTCGCGCTGGGGTCGGTGTTGATCGAGATGCTGACGGGCGAACCGCCGTTTCTAGGTCGCGATCCGCAAGACACCATGGCGCGCATCCAAGCCGCGAAACTACCTGAACTTCCGGGCACACTGAACGCCATGCTAGCGCCGTTGCTGCCGCGGATGCTCGCCCGCGACCCAGGGCGTCGGCCGCCGGACGGCGCGCAAGTGGCGCAAGCGTTGCAGGACCTCTTGGCCAAAGTCGAACCGCCGCAATCCTGGGCGCAACTTCTGGCCGAACGCGCTGCGATGACGCCGGTGTTGGCGCGAGCGTTGGAATCCTCGGCGGCGGAACTGCGCGGCGAGCAAGTGACCGATCCCGCGTTGGATCCAGACGCCACGCAAGTACGCATCGAACCAGATCGGGAACCGCATGCATTGGCTTGAGCTATCACCCGGATTCGCGTGCAATTGCCGATGTCTCGGCTGCTACAGCTGCAGCGCCGAGAGCCGCGACCAGATGTCGACGCAAGAGGTGCTGCACTGGCTGCAGCGCGGCCGGCAGCAGGGCGCGCGGCACCTGTGGGTTTCCGGCGGTGAACCGACTTTGCGCAAGGATTTCCTACAGACCCTGCGCGCCGCCAAACACCTGGGCTTTGACCGCATCAAGGTCCAGACCAACGGCATGCTCTTTGCCTACCCGCAGTTCGCGGCGCGGGCGGTGCAAGCGGGCATGAGCGAGGTCAACCTGCTGCTCAAGTCGCTGGACCCCCGGGTGCACGACGGCCTGAACCGCACGCCCGGGTCGCACGACCTGTTGACCAAGGGTATCGAGATCTTGCGCACGCAGCCGATCCGTCTGGAAGGCGACATCCTGATGACGAGCCGGAACTTCAACGAGATGCCGGCGCTGGTCGAACACTATGCCAAACTAGGCTTCGCGCATTTCAACGTCTGGCTGTTTTCCCTGGTGGATCAAGGGGATCTAGATCTGCGCCGGCTCGTGCCCCGCCTTGCCGAGTGTGTACCGCGGATGCTCGAGGCGCGTGCGGTGGCGCATGCCAACGGCGCGACGATTTGCTCATTGAATACCCCGCACTGCACGGTGCCGGGGCAAGCATGGGACATGCTGTTCAATGCCGCGGGGATGGACCTGGTCGTGGTGAATCCGGGCGGGCCGGCGTTCCGCCTGGAGACCTCGAGCATCGAACAGGGCGTGCACGTGGCGGTCTGCGAGACCTGCGCGGCGCGGCCGTGGTGTCATGGCATGCGTTCGGACTACCTCACCGTGCACGGCGACGATGAATTGCGGCCGCTCACCGACGCGCAGATGGTCGGCCTGGATCCGCGCGGATCCATACTCGATCTGCCAGCGCGGCCGCGAGCGTGACGCCGGCGTTCAGATCGGCCGTGCCGCGTGCTGCCGAGCGTCGAGCACTTCGCGCACCCGCAACGCCAGGGCCCGCGGCGAAAACGGCTTCTGCATGAACGAAACCGAACCGAGCTGTACCAGAGCCAACACGCTCTTGTCCGCGATGTATCCCGACATCAGGATGATGGGCAAATCCGGCCGCGTCGCCCGCAGATAAGCGCAGAGTTGGCTGCCGTCCATGCCCGGCATCATCACGTCAGACACTACCAGGGCTACGTCCTGGTGTTTCGCAAGAATTGCCAGGGCTTCTTCGCCACTTCCGGCTTCGATCACCTGATAGTCCTGCGAGATCAACGCCAAGCGGGCGACGCGCCGGATGGACGGCTCGTCCTCGACGATCAGCACAGTCTCGTGACCCGCCGACTCCTGGTGGGGTTCCGGCGTCGGCGTGGGATCCTGGACCCGGACTGTGGGACAGGGCAGCCAGATGCGAAACGTCGTCCCCGCGCCCGGTTCGCTCGCCACGCTGATGTGGCCGGCGCACTGGCGCACGATGCTGAACACGGTCGCCAGCCCCAGCCCGGTGCCGTGGCCCTGCTCCTTGGTCGTGAAGAACGGTTCGAAGATCCGCGCCTTGGTCACTGGATCCATGCCCACGCCGGTATCGCCGACCACCAGTTGGACGTAATGCCCAGCGCCTTGGCCGCCGAGGTTCAGGCTCGCCGCGATCGGATCGTCCGGCGCCACTTCGACGTTGCGCGTTTGCAGCGTCAAGCGCCCGCCCCGGGGCATGGCATCCCGGCCATTGATCGCCAGATTCATCACGATTTGCTGCAGTTGTCCAGAATCGGCGCGCAAGGGACGCAGCAACGGTTGCAGATCGGTCGCCAGTTCGATGTTGGAGCCAATCAACCGTCGCAGCAGGCGTTCGGCCTCACTGACCACGGCGTTCAGGTCGACGTCGGCGAGTTGGTGAGGCTCTTTGCGTGAGAAGGCGAGCAGTTGCTGGGTCAAGGCGGTCGCCCGATCGGCGGCGCGGCTGATCTCCTCGAGATCCTCGCGCTGCGGCCGCTCTTGCGGTCCGAGCATCAGCAGGTTCTCGGCATTGATCTTGA
This sequence comes from uncultured Enterobacteriaceae bacterium, assembly GCA_964356325.1. Lineage (GTDB taxonomy): Bacteria > Myxococcota_A > UBA9042 > UBA9042 > UBA9042 > CAYHHL01. Next base: position 8,100 of record CAYHHL010000121.1, read on the forward strand.
TGGCCGTCAGGACGTTGTTGAAGTCATGGGCCACGCCACCGGCAAGTCTGCCCAACGCATCCATCTTCTGCGCCTGTCGCACCCGGTCGTCGGCGTGGCGCGCGGCTTCCTCGGCCTGTCGCCGCGGCGTTACGTCCTCGTTGGCGAGCATCAGGCGCACCGAGCCATCATCGGCAAAGCGCGTGATTCGCAGCGAGAACCAGCGGTCACCGGTGGCGTTGGGCAACGCGTACTCGAAAACGACCTCGGCCTTGCGCAACGCCGTGACTTCGCGCAGGCCCTCGGCCACCTGTCGCGCGACGTCCTTCGGCAACCGATCGAACATATGCCGCGAGTTCTTGACGGAATCGGCAGCCTGTAGGCCGTGTTCCAGCGCGAACGCACGCCAGCTACGGTTCACTGCGAGGATGCGACCGTGCTCGTCGATGATGGCGATCTGCGCGGCCAGCGCGTCCAGCGCGTTGGTCAGGAAGCGCTCGTGCTTGCTGCGCGCCACCTCGAGCTCGGTCTGCAGTTCGCGGACCCGGTGCGACAGATCGCCGTGCGGGTCGGACAGCGTCATGACGATATCCAGCGACCGCTCGGTCGGGCGGTGCGGTTCAGACGGCCTCGGCATTCGTTGGCTCCGAAGGGGCAGTCCCTGCGCAGGGGCACACTGCCAAGCGCGATCACCGTGATCGCGCCAAGGACATGAGTTTCGCGCTATTGCGCCACGTCATGCCTGGGGGCCCACGTGCGCACGGTCCGCGTTGCTGAACGGCGCTGAACAGGATAGCGCCCGGCCCAGGGCGACCGCAAGCGCCAACACGAACGCCGCCCTCGCGCCCGGGGCAAGGATCGCGCGAGGCGTGGAGCGCTCCTGCATGGAATAACACCATGTATATACAGGTAAACATCGACTCGATGGAGGACGTTGCATTCCAGCTCGGCCGCGTCTACCCTCACGCGTCGACGTCGCTAGTCCAGATCCGAAACCGAGCCGCGTACCGGCTCTCGTCCCACCCCTATCCGGAGCAAACCCATGGCATTCACGCAACCGCCGCTGCCGTACGCCCTCGGTGCGCTGGCCCCGTACCTGACCGAAGAGCAGATGACGTTCCACTACGGTAAGCACCACGCCGCCTATTTCACCAACCTTAACAATCTTGTGGCCGGCAAGCCCGAGGAGAGCAAGACCCTGGAACAGCTCATCCTCGAAGGCACGGGCGGCGTGTTCAACAACGCGGCGCAGGCGTGGAACCACACGTTTTACTGGAACTGCATGACGCCGGGCGGCGGCGGCGCGCCCACGGGAGCCATTGCCGCGGCCATCACCCGGGATTTCGGCTCGTTCGACGCTTTCAAGGAGCAGTTCAACAAGGCGTCGGTCACCATCTTCGGCTCCGGCTGGGGCTGGCTGGCGGTCGACGCGGGCGGCAAGCTGCAGATCGTGCAGTCCAGTGGTCCCGCGGACTTGCCGATGAAGCACGGCCTGCGCGCAATCCTGACCGTGGACGTGTGGGAGCACGCGTACTACATCGATTACCGTAACTTGCGCCCCAAGTTCGTCGAAGGCTTCTGGGGCGTCGTCAACTGGGACTTCGCCAACCGGATGCTCGCCGGCGCAACGATCTAGGCGAGCAGCGCCAGGGCGGCGTCCAGCGCTTCCGCCACGATCGCCGCCTCCTCGGGCCGGTTGGGCCAGTGTGGCGTGAAGCGCAGGACGCCGTCCGGAATCGAGCACGAAATCCCCTGCATATTCAGCACTGTGTGCAGCTGGACCACGTCGATCCCGGGCGGAGGCAGGGCGCTCAGCGTGCACGAGCGACGTTGCGGCTGAGGCGCGCGCAGGCTCTCGAAACCGCGGTCCAGCAGCATGGCCTCGAGCGGATCCAAGCACTTCTGCACGTGCGCGAAAATGCTCTCGACGCCGAGTTCGGCCAGGATACCCACCGCCGCCGCCAGCCCGGCGAGCCCCATGCCGTTCAGGTTGCCGATCTCCAAGAAGTCAACGCGTTGGCGAATCGGCCGGTCGTAGCGCAGGTGACCGGGGCCGTGGAACAGGAAGCCCAGGCCGTCCTCGTGGCTCAGCCAGCCCGCGACCGTCGGCAGCAGCGCCGCGATCCGCTCGGGCGCGACGTACACGAAGCCGGCACCTTCCAAACCATTCAGCCACTTGTGACTGCCGCACGCCAGGTAGTCGATGGCCAACGCCCGCACGTCGATCGGCACCGCCCCCACGGCTTGCACTGCATCCACGCACAGTTCCGCTCCATGTTCATGGCACAGATCGGCCATGGCCCGCAGTGGCATGCGCAAGCCGGTCTGGAACTGCACGGCGCTGGTCGCAACCAGGCGAACTCCGCGAATCAACTCGGCGCGCAGACGTTGGAGGAAGTCCCCGTCGTCGCCGCGCGGATCCGGCAGGGGCAGACGCGTGACGCGCAGATCGAAGCGCGCGGCCGCCTGCTGCCAGGGCGTGACGTTGGCCGGGAACTCGCCTTCGAAGCACAGGATCCGTTCGCCAGCGCGCCAGGGCAGGCACAGTGCGAGGTCGACGAGACCGGCGGTGGTGCTGGGCACGAAAGCCACGTCCTCCGGTTGTGCCCCGATGAGCGCGGCCAGAACGGCGCGCAGCTCCTGGCGAGCCGCGTGCCAGGTCAGGAACGCACCGACGCCGCGGGCTGCGTAATCGTCGAGCAATGCATGGACCGCCCGCTGGACCGGCAGCGAAGGCGGTGAAATCGCGCCGTGATTCAGGTAGACCCGGGGCGCGAGGCGGGGGAAGAGGCTGCGGTCGCCGAGGCGTGGGGGAAGGTGTTCCATGGCGAATGCTTTAGCTTACGATGGGGTGGTTGGGCAAGACCCGAACCCGAACCCGTTGTCGAGGGGCGAGAAGCGGATAGCTTCGATTCCTCGACAACGGGCAGGTCATAGAGCGACGAAGGAGCGTCAGACCTGCCCTGGCCCGAACCCGGAGCCGGAGCCGGAGCCGAACCCGGAGCCGGAGCCGAACCCGAACCCGAACCCGAACCCGAACCCGAACCCGGAGCCGGGGCCGGAGCCGGGGCCGCACCCGCCGCTGGACGTCAACCTCCCGAAGAGGCAACCTTGGCATACCCCTGCGCCGAGGCTGCCCATGACCCACGTCGCCTCCGCCCCAGCCCGCACCAAGCCGCGGCTGCGCGGCGTCTCCCACGAAATCGCGTTCTACGTCAGCCTCGTCGCTGCCTGTGCGTTGATTCTGCAGGCCGCTCCGGGACGGCCGACGCTGGCCGCGGCGATCTACGGCCTTTGCTTGGTCGCGCTGTTCGGCATCAGCGCCGCCTACCATCGGCCCACCTGGTCGCCGATCGCCCGGCAGCGCATGCGTCGCTTGGATCACGCGGGTATCTTTCTGCAAATCGCCGGTTCCTACACGCCGATCTGCCTGCTCGCGGTGCCGGGGGCGGCGGGCCAGCGCCTGCTGGCGCTGATCTGGGTGGGCGCGGCGCTGGGCCTCGTCAAGTCGCTGCTGTGGGTCCATGCCCCCAAGCCCTTGACGGCATTGCTGTACGTCATCCTGAGCTGGGCGGTGGTGGGCGAGTGGTCGCTGCTCGTGCGTGGCGTCGGTCACTTCGGCGCCTGGCTGTTTATCGCCGGGGGCGTGCTCTACACGGCGGGCGCGGTGATCTACTCGCGGAAACGCCCGGATCCCTGGCCCGAAGTGTTCGGCTACCACGAGATCTTCCACTTGCTGGTGATCGTGGCGGCGGCGCTGCATTTCGTGCTGATCCAGGGCGTTGTGCTGAAGGCCTGACGCTGCGACGCCCATGTTGCCGTCCCACGGGGCAAGCGCTACGCTGCCGCACACCACCTTGACCGTGGAACTGCGCGGGGAACTCATGAAAACACGCCTGATCTGGTTGCTGCTCTGTGCGGGTCTGTTGGCGTCGCCGCTGGCCTCGGCGCAAACCGTGCTGTCCGTGCAAGGGCGACTGGCATCGGTCTCGGGCGGACCGGTCGCGGACGGCACCTACGGCATGGCCCTGGCGCTGTACGACAAGGCGGCGGGCGGCGGGGCGCTGTACCTGGAGAAGTTCATCGCCGTCAACGTCCAAGGCGGCGTGTTCGCCTTGACCTTGGGCGAGGATCCGAACCTGAAGCTCGACGCCGGGCTGTTCATCAGCGGCCAGGCCAAGTTCATGGGCGTGCAGGTAGGCGCGGAGCCGGAACTGCCGCGCGTGGCATTGCGCGCCGTGCCCTATGCGTTGTCCGCCTCGAGCGCAGCCGATCTCGCCTGTTCGGGCTGCATCACTGCCGACGACATCGGTGTGGGCGCCGTCAAGGCCCAGCACGTCGACTTCGGCTACGCGGGCTCGGCGCAAAAGGGCGGTCCAGCGACCAGCGCGCTCGCGGCGGAGACCGCGAAGTTCGCCGACGCCGCCAAGACCGCGGACTCCGCTAAGTTTGCTGATGGAGCCAAGGTCGCCGACACCGCCGTCACCGCCGAAGAAGCCAGCGCGCTGAAGTGTACGGGCTGCGTCACCGCCAAGATGGTCAACGCCAGCTTCGCCGCCGACCTGGGCCTGCCCGCCAAGACCGATTTCGCGGCGATCGCTTTCACCGGCGCCCTGAAAGACGCCAAGGGCCCGCTCGGCGGCGACCTCGACTTCGCCGGCAACCAGGCCAAGCTGTTCCGCTTCCAGAACGCCACCGAAGCGCCGGCTGTTTGCGACGCCAAGACCATCGGCCTGGCCTGGTACAACACCGCGACCAACCAACTGCTGGTGTGCAACGGCGCGGAGTTCGTGGTGTTTGCCAAGGCGGTCCCTCCGGTCGGCACCGCCAGCAACCCCGCCGCGTCCTGCCGCGCGATCCTGGACGAAGCCACTGGCAGCAAGTCCGGGCTGTTCTGGCTCAAGCACGGCAACGGCGCGGCGTATCAGGGCTATTGCGAGATGGCCGCGGCGGGTGGCGGCTGGACGTTGGCGCTCAACCTCGACACTTCCGACGGCCATGTCATGTGGTGGGCCAACCCGCTGTGGACCAACGACATCGTGAAGGGCACGCCAGGCCTGGGCGGCGGCGACGTCAAGACCGAGGCGTGGAACAGCTACGCCGGAGCCAGCGAGATCCTGGTGGTGGTGCACGAGCAGGGCACGGTCAAGGGCTGGAAACGCTGGAAGAAGGCCGACGCCAAGACCCTGTTCGAGGTCCTGCAGGGCGGCGACAACACCTTGCTGGGCAGCGCGGTCATCGCCGCGGACGTCACCAACGTGTGGGACAAGGAACGCCTGGTCCGCATCTCGTCGCAACTCTTCGCCAACCACTGCGTCGCGTCGGGCGGCGCCTGCACCTCGGGCAACAGCGGCTCACCGGACGGCGACCGCATCGGCTCCAACGAGGGCACCCCGGGTGACAACGATGGCGGCGGCTTGGGCAACTGGCACGACATGAACCATTGCTGCAGCGGCCAAAGCTACGGCTCGGGCAAGGTGTGCAACGGCGCGGCGTTCCGGACCACATCGGAAGCCCAGGCGGGCTGGAGCTATGCCAACCAGTACGGCACGTTCGGCACCGATTCGTTCGGCGGGATCACCGCCACCGAGAACGACACCAACTGCGGCAAGGCGAACTGGGCCAAGTCGAGCGGCGTGAACTACGACTACGCGATTTTCTTGGGTGGCAAGTAGGGCGGATCGCCGCGACGCCAGGCTCAATCGCCTGAAACGCTCAGCACGATCTTACCGGTGTGCAACCCCGCCTCCATGCGCGCATGAGCCTCGCCAGCGCGTGCCAGCGGAAACGTCGAATCGATGACCGCCCGCACCCGACCCGCGGCAACCTGCGGCCAGACATGGGTTTCCACCTCCCGGGCCAGCGCCGCCTTGAACGCCACCGGCCGCGCCCGCAGCGTCGAGCCCATGACCGTCAGCCTACGCATCAACAGCGCCGCCAGATCCACGGTCGCGCGCGAGCCGCCTTGCAGCGCGATGAGGGCCACGCGGCCATCGTCGGCCAGGCACGCCAGGTCGCGCGGCAGGTAGTCGCCCGCCACCATGTCCAGGATCACGTCGACGCCGCGCCCTTGGGTCAGGTCGCGCACGACGGCGGCGAAGTCCTCGTGCCGATAGTCGATGGCCCGTTCGGCGCCCAGGTGCTCGCACGCCGCGCACTTCTCTGGCGTGCCCGCGGTGACGAACACGCGGTGGCCCAGCGCCCGGCCGATCTGGATCGCCGCCACGCCGATGCCGCTGGCGCCGCCGTGTACCAGCAGCGTTTCACCGGGTTGCAAGCGGGCGCGCTGCCAGACGTTGTGCCACACGGTGAACACGGTTTCGGGCAGTGCCGCCGCCTCGATGCACGACAGGCCGACCGGCACCGGCAGGCACTGGCCTTCGGGCGCGACGGCGAAACCGGCATAGCCGCCGCCCGCCAGCAGCGCGCAGACCCGATCGCCCAGGCGCCAGCGCGCCACGCCGGGGCCGAGTGCGACCACGGTTCCAGCGACTTCCAGCCCGGGCAGGTCCGAAGCGCCCGCGGGTGGCGGGTAGAGGCCGCGGCGTTGCAGGCAGTCCGGCCGGTTGACGCCGGCGGCCGCGACTCGCACCAGGACTTCGCCTGGACCCGGCACGGGCACGGCTCGCTCGGTGAGTTCGAGGACTTCGGGGCCGCCCGGGGTGCGGATGGCGACGGCGGGCATGGTGGTGGGTAGGGTGGGCATCGCGGTCATTCTGGGCATCTCAGGCCTGCTTGGTCCCCGGCCTGATTTCCGCCAATCGGGCCTGGATCAACTGGCGCACGAGATCCGCCGGCAGGCCCCCGTCGACCGGGAAATGCAGCGCGCTCTTGGTCTTGGAGTACGCCGTCAGCTCGGTCGCCAGCGTGGCAAGCGTGGCCCCGCTGAATGGGAAGTAGGAGTTGCGCTGCTTGAACGCCGCGAACCCAGCGACCGCTTTGCCGCGTACCTTGAAGCACGGCATGCCGTAACTGAGGCATTCCACGGCGTCGGGGACCACCGTCCGGATGGTCCGGCGCAGGGCCTCCAGCGCGCTGCGTCGCGGCTCGGCGATGTCGGCGAGCCAGGCGTCGATGACTGAGGGCGGCATGGGGGGGCCTCCGTTCACGCTGCTGTCGTGGTCGCCGTCCGGGCGGGCGAGCTTTGCGACCTTGCAGACGTCTGCAAGGTTCAGAAGCTCGGGCTTGGGGTTCAAGCCCGGCTTGGCGTTGCTGGGTTGCGAGAGCTTTTCGACCTCCGGCTACGCCTGGTACTTCAGCGTGGGCCATGATGCAAAGGCCCTGCATGTGTCGCATTACACGGGAAAATGGGGTAACAACGACTTCGCGGGCATCCTCGACAAGTTGACGAAGAACTTCACGACCTGCGATGCCGTCTATAAGTGGGATTGAGACTGGGCGCCCGGGCTTTCTACTCCCCAGTAGGATCAGGACTTGCGAATCAGCGCTGCGACAGCCAGGCGTGCAGGGGCTCGAAGTAGTGATCGCGCCAGCCTTGGGCATAGCGTGGCCCGTCGCCCGCAGGCAGCCCGGTGTGGCGCAAGTGCAGCACGCTGCCGTCGCCTGAGCGCTGCAACGTCACCTCCAGCAACGAGTCGGGCGCACCCTCGGGAAACTCGCCGGTCCGCCACCGCTGCACGATGCGCGCGCCTGGCTGCAGTTCGACGTGCGTGCCCTCGATGTAGCCGTCCCAGGCGGTGAAATGCCCGCCCAGGCGAGCCTCGGATGTCGCCGGCGCCCCGGTGAAGGCGGCGTGCAAGTCGGCGTCAATCCAGGCTTCGTAAAGCGTGGCAGGCATCGCGTCGAAGCTTTCCTGCAGTTCCAGTTCATCCATCGTGACCTCCGTGGTGGGCAGGATGCCACGGCCACGGTGCCTTGTCTCGACCCGGGCAGCACGCGGCTCGGAGTAGGCGAGGCTGCGGCAGAAACCGCCCACTGGCCGCCCATGCGCCGTGGCCCAGATTGACGGCGCGATACCGGCAGCTGATACTCACCCAATTGAGAATCAGCCGCGGCAATCTCTCAGTCGACTGAGAATCAGCCGCCACCAGGACCGCATGTCGCAGCGCTACCTCCAGGCCGATCTGGCCACCGATGCCCTCGCGCGCCACAAGATGGCGTTCCTGTCTGGCCCGCGCCAGGTCGGCAAGACGACGCTCGGCCGCGCGCTTCTCACCAGCCCGCAAAACTACTTCAGCTGGGACAATCCGCAGTTCCGACGCCGCTGGATCACCGATCCGGTGGGCGCGGTGGACGAGCGCGGGCCCGGGCCGGTGCTGCTCGACGAGATCCACAAGGATGCGCACTGGAAAGACCGGCTCAAGGGCCTGTACGACATGCGCGGTGCCGATGTGCCGATCCTCGTGACTGGCAGTGCGCGTCTCGACATCTTCCGCCGCGGTGGCGACAGCCTGCTGGGGCGCTACCTGCCCTACCGCCTGCACCCGTTCAGCGTGGGCGAGCGGCCACAGTCGGTGCTGCCGGACGCGCTGGAATTCGGCGCCACGCCCGCGCACGCCTGGGCGGATCTGCTGCGCCTGGGCGGCTTTCCTGAACCGCTGTTGGACGCGAGCGAGGCGAGAGCGAAGCGGTGGTCACGCTTGCGCGCCGAGCGGTTGCTTACCGAGGACGTCCGCGATCTCCGCAATATCCGCGATCTCCAGGTATTGCGCCTGCTGACCGACCTGCTTCCGGAGCGGATCGGCTCGCTGCTTTCCCTGAACGCTCTGCGCGAGGTGCTGGGCATTTCGTTCGCCACCGTCCGCGACTGGCTGGCGGTGCTGGAGGAACTGTACCACTGCTTCACGATTCGGCCGTGGGACAAGCGCGTGTCCCGGTCCATCGTGTCCGCCCCGAAACTGTACCTGTTCGACCCGCTGGCGATTACCTCGCTGCCGGCGCGCCGCGAGAACCTGATGGCGCTGCACCTGCTCAAGGCCTGCCACTACTGGACGGATCTGGCGCACGGCGAGTTCGAGCTGTGGTTCGTCCGCACGCGCGATGGCGTCGAGGTCGACTTCC
>CAYHHL010000122.1:0-17088 GCA_964356325.1 uncultured Enterobacteriaceae bacterium
CAGGACTACGCTGGTCTACGCGCGTTCCGGCTTCGGTTCCGGTTCCGGCTCCGGCTTCGGTTCCGGTTCCGGCTCCGGCTCCGGCTCCGGCTTCGGTTCCGGTTCCGGCTCCGGCTCCGGCTTCGGTTCCGGCTCCGGCTCCGGCTCCGGTTCCGGTTCCGGTTCCGGTTCCGGTTCCGGCTCAGGGCAGGTCTGACGCTCCTTCGTCGCTCTATGACCTGCCCGTTTTCGAGGAATCCAGACCTCCTGACATATCGGCCAATGCCAGCGTCACACGAGAACAGCGACGACAATCCACTTCTCGTCATCCCCGCGAAGGCGGGGACCCAGGCTAACACCCCGGACTCTGTGCGTATTTTCGCAGAGGCAGCCTGGGTCCCGGGCTCCGCCGCGGCGGCGGCCCCGGGATGACGGTCTTGGTGGATCTGCAGTTTTAACTGCATAAATTCATGTAGTCATCATGACCGCCTGTGCGGTTTTCGTGAAAATCGCGACAGGAATTCCGCTGCTTGCCTGGCGAACATACTAATGTAATATCAATGTATTGCCTGAGTCATGTCAGGAGGTCTGGAATCGAAGCTATCCGCTCCTCGCCCCTCGAAAACGGCTCCGGCTCCGAGCACCGGACCTGTCCGGTTCAGGGTCTCAAGCCTGCGGCTGGAAAGCGCGGGAGTCCAGAAAAGCGCGGGTGCCGGCGCCTTTGGGCGATCTGCGGCTCGGGTTTGCTGAAGGGCGCCATGCGCGCCAGGGGCTGCGGAGCGGGAGCTTGCTCGGGTTTGAGCGAGGGGACCGGGGCCGGGACCGGGGCCGGGACCGGGGCCGGGGCCGGGACCGGGGCCGGGCGGCAAGACTTCGGATCTGCAGGGTCTTGTGCCTTCGCGAGCCAGACCCTTCGACTCGCCAGAACCTTTGGTTCTGGCTCGCTCAGGGTGCACGAATTGAATCCCCGAATCGAAGCGATTCAGGGTTCAATTCGAGCACTTCTCCAACATATTCTGAATCTGCGGCGCATCACCCGCATCTGGATACTTGTCCAGATACGCCTTGGCCGAACTGGCACAACCCGCCTTGTCGCCCTTCTGCATGTAGATGCGCGCCAGCTGGCCGTAAGCCTTGCCATATCCTGACTTGGCCGCCTGCTTGAACGACGCCACCGCGCCGTCGGGGTCGCCCTGCAGCATCTTGGCTCGACCCTCGTCGTACATGTCCTTCGGGGACTTCTTGACCTCGACCGGCGGTTCGACCTTCTCGACTTTCTCGACCTTGACCGGTTCGACTTTCTTTTCCGGCGGCGGGGCCTTCTCGACCTTGACCGGCGGCTCCTTCTTTTCGGGCGGCGGGGCCTTCTCGGCCTTCTGCGGCGGAGTCGCTTTTTGTACGGGCTGAACTACCGCGGCCTTGGGCTTGGTCGAGTCCGCCAGCGCCGACTTGGCCGCCGAAACCAGCTTGTCCGCCGTCTCGTTCAGCGGGCTGTCGTCGCGCAGCTTGGCCTTGGCTGATTGCGCCGTCTCCAATGCTTCCTTGGGGTTGGACGACAGCATGCCTTGCGCGTCGTCGAGCAGCGCCTTGGCGTCCACCTCGCGCTCGATCTGCTTGGTTTTCAGTTCCAACTGCGGATTGCCGGCGTTGTCCTTCTGGGCGTTCTTCAGCAAGTTCAAGGCTTCCGGGAGCATTCCGGCCTTGTACAGCTTGTCCGCCTGTTTGATCGCCTCGGCCGCGTCGATCTTCTGCTCGGGCTTGTCCTCGAGAATCGGCTTGTCGGCGCTGCCCTTGTCCTCGTCGTCCTTCTTGGTCGGTTCGCCAACGCTCGTGCCGGCTTGCTTGACCGTGGCTTCAACCGGCTTGTCCTTCTCGCCACCGCGCATCAGAAAGAACGCCGCCGCCGCGCCGACCAGCACCACGCCGACGCCCGCCGCGATCAGCAGGGGCAAGTTGGACTTGGTACCGCTCTTGGTGCTGCCGCCGCCGTCGTCCGAAATCGCCGGAGCCTTGGCGCCCGCCGCGAGGAATCGCAACGTCACGTGGCCCAGTTCGACACGATCACCCGAGCGAATGTCGCACTTCGAGTACGGTTCACCGTTGACTTTCAAGCCGTTGGCCGATCCCAGGTCGAGGACCTGCCAGTTGCCGTCGGCCATTCGCGTCAACCGCGCGTGTTCCTTCGAGATCGACCGGTGATCGATGACCAGGTCGGCATTCTCGCGGACCCGCCCGACCACGATCGGCGTCTTGGTGATGCGCAGTTCCAGGCCGCGCATGTTCTCGCTTTCGACCACGAGGCGAGGCTGTTGGCCCTCGGGGATGTTCTTGCTCTCGCCGGCCGGCTGATCTTTCAGCATCGCCGCGATATCCGCGAGGTTGACGATCGCCGTGGCGCCGTCCACACCCTTGACCTTGCTCGCGGTCGCACTCGGCGCGGGGGCCGGCGCTGCCTTGGCGCTCTCGTCGACCATCGCGTTGTCGCGTTTGGCCGGCGCACCGTCGTCGCCCACCAGTTCAAGCGTGTAATCGCCGACCTGGACGAGATCGCCCTTCTTGATCTCAGAACGTTCCTTCAGCAACAGGCTGTTGAAACGCGTGCCATAGGTCGCGGAGACGTTTTCCACCCACACGTGTCCCGACTTGGTGGTCAGGCGGGCGTGCTGGCGGGACACGTTGCGATCGGTCAGACAGATCGAGTTCGCCTCGTCGCGGCCGATGCTGAGCTCGCCATCGCTGAGGGGAACGATCGTGCTCCGGCCTTCACTATCTTGGATGGACAGTTTGAGCATCGGGACGGCGGGCTCCTGGGGACGCGGATTCCGGCGACGGCACGGTGGCCGACGCGCTGCGCGTGCATGATTTTTGCTGATGCCCGGAAGGGCGGGGCATGACCCCAAGCCGAGGGCCGTGTACACTGCACGATGCGGGCGATTCGTCATGGGTTCCGCGAACGTTCCGAGGACCGCAGAGGCCGTCCGGTGCGTGAAACCCGGCGAATGCTAACACGCTGTCCGGAGCGCCACAAGGACGCCGCCCTTGCCGCGTGCGTCACCGCGGGGAACTCTTGCCCCGCCCTGCTTCACGCCCATGCCACCGAGCCCGGAGGTCTCTGAAAATGCACGATGATCCGGTTGGCCTGGCGCTCACGCCCGATGGTGTCGCCGAGCGCGTGCGGGCCTGCTCGCCCTCGGCGCGCGTGCGCGTAGGCCTGCTGATCAACCCGCGCGCCAGGCGGTTGCGCAGTGCGGGCGATCGGGCGCGGCTGTGCGAACTGGTCGGTGAACGTGACGGCTGGGTCGAAACGCAGGACCTGGCCTCGGTGCGGCGCGCGTTGGCGTTCCTGATGTGCGTGCGCGGTGCCAACGTGCTGGCGGTGGCGGGCGGCGACGGCACGGTGCACCACGCGGTCAACGCCATCTTGGCGCTTTCACAGGAAGCCAAGGCGCGCACGGGCATCCAGCCGCCGTTGCCCAGGCTGCTCATCCTGAACGGCGGCACGCTCAACATCGTCGGGCGCACGGTCGCGATCCACGGTCCGCCTCACGCCACGCTTGGGCAATTCCAGAAGTATTTCGATGGTGCGCCCTTGTCCCGCGTGCCAGCCCGGCGTCTGCCGCTGTTGGAGGCGAACTGGCGGGGGCAGACGCCGCGCCACGGTTTCGTATTTGGTTCGGAGGCTACGTTTCACGCGCTGGAGCTCTACGGTCGATTCGGCGCCGGCTACATGGGGTTGTCTCGGTTCCTGCTGGAATTCGGCCGCGGCGTCACGGTCGGCAGCGAACTCTGGCAGCGCGAGGGTTGGAAGCTAGGTCCGTACGAACATGCGCTGCAGATCGACGACACCACGCTGCACCGATACACCGGCGTGGTAGCCTCGACCGTGGATTTGACCTTGGCGATCGCGGCGGTGCGCACCATCCGACGGCCGCTGCTGCGACCGGGGTTTGCGGTGCGCGTGGTCGAGGAGACGGAACCCTCCAAGCTCGTGCGCCTTCTGCCCGCGATGATGTCCGAACACGCGGTGCCGGGCCTGCGCGACTTTCCCGAAGCCCGCAGACTCGCGCTCTTCGGGCCGTACACGCTCGACGGCGAAGGCTTCAGCGAACCCTCGCTGGCTGCGGAGCGCCTGCCCCTGACCGTCACTGCCAGCGACGAACGCTTGTATGCGGTGCCCGGCGAATGGCGCGCCGACGAGTGGTGAAGCTCCAGCACAGCAAGCCAGGCGCCGCCTGTGATTTCCATGAGGTAGAGGACGCAGCGGCAGGTCGAATGGCTCCTTGCTTCAGCCGGACCGGGACGCTACGCTAGCCGCTTGCCCGCGGTCCATGCCCAGGTCTGCACGAAATTCCCGAGGTCCCTATGAACCGCTTGTCGCACCGTTACTTGCAGACCCAAAGTCTCCGGACTCACCTGGTCGCGGCGATCGTCGCCATGCTGGCCTGCGCGGCCTGCGGAACCGATCCGGCCGCGACCGCCGACGCCACGCCCAACGTCCAGACCGATACCAGCGCAGTCGATGCAACCGGCGATGATTCGGGGACTTCCGATGCGGCGCCCAGCGACACCACTGGGACCGACAAGCCGGACACGACCGGGCTCGACCTCGGACCTGACGCAGAACTTGCTGACACGGTGGATAATTTCGACGCGGCCCCGAAGCCCGACGCGCAACAGCAGGACGCCACGGTCGACGTCAAGAAGCCCGATGGCGGCGCCAGCACCGGGGATTTCCAGGAACTCCTGGTCAAGGTCCTGGGCCCCAGCGGCCGCGATTGGGTGCAGAACGAAGGCCAGAACATCCAGGTTTCGGGCGTCGCGTTCGGCGGTGCGGAAACGCTGACGTGGTCGATCGCGCCCGGCGGCAAGACCGGAGTCATCACGCCTGCTACCTACTGGGTCACCGGCATCATCGCGCTCGAACCGGGCGACAACGTCGTGACCGTCAGCGCGACCAAGGGCGGCCAGACCGCTGTCGACACTGTGCACATCACCTACAACCCGTTCTTTTCGTTCGACGGCGCGCCGGCCATGGCCCCGGACCTCGCTTTCGTCGGCCAGAGCTCCACCGTGGTCGTGCGCATGTCCTTGCCCGCCGCGACGCCCGGAGCCGACGGCACGAGCATCGTCGACCCGACCAGCATCACGCTCATCGAAGTGGACGACTCGGGCAAGTCGCTTTCAGGCGGCGTCACCTCCAAGCTCGTCGATAACGGCCAGGGCAGCAATTGCGACGACGTGCAGAAGGACGCGGTGTACTCCGCCTGCGTCAGCTTCACGCCCAGCACCGCCAAGACCATGTTCTTTCGCGTGAAGGCGACGGTCAACGTGTTCGGCAAGAAGTACGACGCGATCTCGCCCGTGACCGTGGTCGACGTCGTTGCCAAGTTCGACAAGGGCGAGTGCAAGTCCATCGTCTCGCTGCAAAAGAAGGTCAAGGCGGACTACCTCGCGGCATTGGCCGGCAGTGGCCCGGCGGCGGCGCAACTGGCGGCGATCGCGGCCTTGGAGTCGGACGCTTCGGTGGCGGAAGCCGGCCCCGCATCACAGGGTTTCGGCGTATGGGTGCGCTACAAGACCGGCCGCCTGGGCGCATTGAACCTCGCTCCGGCCGGCATCCGCGCGGGCGGCGCCGCTCCCGGCGAAGGCAGCACTTCCACCGCGGCGTTGCCCACTTACAGCGTCGGCACGCGCCGCGCCCTGGCCTTGGCCCCGTTCAACGGTGAGTTCAAGGTCGACGGTGCCGGCGACGAAGCCGAGGAAGCCGGCAACGCGCTCAAGGACAAGCAGTGCCCGCCGTTTGCCGTCGACATCGCCACCGGCAACGAAGCCTACCTCAAGTATTACCGAGAGATGTCCACCTACGGCATCATCGCGATCACTGGCCACGGCGACGTCTACTTCGAAGGCATGGATACCGCCGCCAAGCAGGCCGCCAAGTGGGAGCACTTGGGCGCGCAAGAAGTCATCTGGAGCGGCGAGGCGGTCAATTGCGAGGCGATGTCGACCGGCGCTTCCGGTTGCAACAAGCAGGGCGTTGGCTGCCCGGCGGGCCAGTCGTGCATCAAGACGTCCGTCAATGGCGGCACTTGCGTCGATCACACCCAGGGCGACGTCATGACCGGTCGCGCCATCATCGGCGACGAGGTCTACGGTCTGACCCCCGCGTTCATCCAGCGCCACACGGTCGAACCGTTCCCCGCCTCGATCGTCTACCTCGGCGCCTGCCGGAGCATGTACAACGGCTCGATGGCCGTGGAATTGTTCGGCAATGGCGCGGCGGCGGTGCTCGGCTTCTCGGGCTACGTCACCAACAAGTTCGCGTACCAGCAGGGCCACGCGCTGGTCGACGGCTTGGTCAACGGCGGCCTCTCGACGCTGCAGGCCATGAACGCCGCGGAGGATCCGGATCACTCCGGCTCGCGCATGCGCATGATCGGCAACGGCAAGTCCAACGTGAAGGAGGAGGCGCTGATCAACCCGAGCTGGGATCTCGGCAAACTGACAGGCTGGAAGGCGGTCGGCGACGGTCGGGTCATTTCGCGGTTGGGTGCGACGATCCCGGTGGCCGGCAAGTACATGGGCATCATCTCGACCGGCCTCGGCTTCACCGCCCAGACCGGCTCGCTCGAGCAACCGTTCTGCATCCCACAGAGCAAGACGCAGATGTGCTACTACTGGAAGTTCTACAGTGAAGAATTCAAGGAGTTCTGCGGTTCCTCGTTCATGGACCGCTTCACCTCGACGCTGCAGGCCGACACCGGCAAGTTGACCATGACCGACGTGTGGATCGATCAGCTGTGTCCCTACGACTGCGGCGGTAAGTCTCCCTGCGATCAGAGCATTCCTGGTCAGTGCAAGTGCGGCCAACAGTGGAAGACCCTGTCCAAGGCCGATGTCATCTTCGACGTGGGCGACGTGTGGATGACGCCCTGGCAGAAGCAGTGCACCGACGTCACGCCGCTCGCTGGCACCGGCAAGAAGGCGACGCTGAAATTCTATGCCACGGACACTGGCGACTCGATTTACGACACCGTCGTGCTGATCGATGAAATTACGGTAGAATAGTGCCGCGACCGGTGGACCGGGACGCGGGCCCCAAAGCTTGGACCCGGCCGGTCGCGCGCACTTCACAGCCTCAGCCGACCGGTCTCGCGCCGGATTCGTGAACCCCATGTACAAGCGCTTGATCCCCTTGGCCTGCGTCGTCTCGTCGCTCGCTTGCGGCAGCCCCAAGACGCCCAATGGTGGCGGACAACTCATAGATATCACTGGCAGTTCCGACACGGCGGACAGCGGGCCCCGCTTCGGCCAGGACGTCAAGGGCCCCGGCGACGCGACCGCCACGGGCGACACCAGCGGCGACGGCGTGGGCCCGGCGGGCAAGGGCGTTTGGCTCGCGTTCGCGGTGGACGACAGCGCCAACCAGACGTTCGGCAACGGCGATATCCAGTGGACCGGCTCGTTCAGCTGGACGCAAAAGACCAACAGCATCGTGCCCGCGACTTCGTGGCTGCCGACCGACGGGCCCTATCCGGTGCTGTACGACGACGGCCCGATTGCCAAGGGCGGTCACGAGCAGGACGATGGCGTGGCCGGAGATCACATCCTGTCGACCAAGGTCTGGTTCGTGCCCGATGCCGATATCACTTTGGAATACGGCGCGCTGAACGAATTCAACCACTGGATGTGGATCGGCCCCAACGGCCAGATCCTGGTGCCCAAGACCGCGAGCGGGACCATCCAGGTGCCGGGCATGAAACTCAAGAAGTTCGGGCTGAGCGACGTCAAGCTGACGCTGGCCCTCTCGGGGCTGAACGAGAAGTTCAAGCTATGGGCGGACGGCAGCTACAAGTTCTTCGTCAAGGGCACGATGGACCAGTGGACGCCTGTGCAACTGCTCGATGACGGCCAGAAGGGCGACGACAAGGCGGGCGACGGCGTGCTGACGTACGTGCAGTCCGAACACCTGAGCAAGCACGTGGGGTTGATTCCGGCCGGCGACGAAGTGCAGTTCATCTTCGTGGCGACCCAAGGCGACGACGAGCCCGAGAACGGTCAGGAGTACAAGGCGGCTACCGAGGCCTACAAAGAAGGCGTCACCGCGTGGACGGCGGGCGAAAAGGGCGGGGCGTGGCTGGCGGCGCCGGTCGTGCTGAGCCAGGACAGCAAGGGCAAGTTCCTCAACACCGCGATCGTGGTTCCAGCCGGGCAAACAACTGGATGTACACCGGCTTGCGCGAGCGACGAGACCTGCACCGACAGCAAGTGCGTCAAGAATCCACCGGTGGGCTGCACTCCGGCCTGTGCCAGCGACGAGACTTGCGCGGACAACAAGTGCGTGAAGAATCCGCCGGTTGGCTGTAGCCCGGCCTGTGCGAGCGACGAGACTTGCACGGACAACAAGTGCGTGAAGAACCCGCCGGTGGGCTGCAACCCGGCCTGCGCGAGCGACGAGACGTGCACCGACAACAAGTGCGTGAAGAATCCAGCGGTTCTGACGGTCGTCGCGGTCGAGCCATCCAAGGGCTGGACCACGGGCGGCCAGGTCGTCAGCGTCACCGGCAGCGGCTTCGGCACCGGCGCGGGCGTGACGTTCAGCGGCGCGGCGGGCGCCGAGGTGACGGTCGCTGGCGACGGCAAGTCCTTGACCGTGAAGACACCCGCGCACGAAAGCGGCCTGGTGGACGTCGTGGTGAAGAATGCCGACGGCAAGAGTGCGACACTGGCCAACGGGTTCTACTTCGAGTTGCCCAAGCCGACCGCGCCGACGCTGACCGGGGTGACGCCGAGCTTTGCCGCCGCCAAGGGCAGCGAGGTGAAGTTGCTGGGCGAGAACCTGATCATCGGAACAACAGTGCAGTTCGTCAGCAGTTTCAATGGCAAGAAGTACGACGCCAAGTCCGTCGCGGTGGTCGCGGGCGGCCTGCAGGTCCAAACGCCGGCGATGCCGCCCCTGCCCGTGGACGTGGTGGTCACACCGCCCGGCAAAACGGCGCTGACCTTGGTCAAGGCCTTGGACATACAGCCGATCGACGTGCCGAACATCGACGGGACGGTGGGTCCGGACTGGAACGCGTACTCGCTGGCGGCGCTGGGCACGCTGCCGTCCGCGTGGGGCGAAGGCAAGAACGAACTGGCGACCTTGTACGTCGCTTATGACAAGAACAACCTGTACTTCGGCATCAAGGGCAAGGTCGAGGCCGGCAATGCGATCGTGGCGTACCTGGACGTCGACTACGGCAATGGCACCGGCGTCCTGAACCCAGTAGATCTCAAGGACAACTCCGGGGCCGTCGATGACGCGGTGGCCGGCGTGCTCAAGACCGCGGACGCCAAGATCGGCCTGGACTTCGCCTTTGCCACCGTGGGCATGGCGAGCTTCGATGGCGTCGATGTGGCGACCTCGACGGCGGCTGGTTGGCGCAACCTCGCCAATGTTTTGGACTTCGCGTGGCTGAATGGCCCGGTGAAGGCGGCCGTGGACAAGGACCAGTTCGAGGCGTCGATTCCCTTGGCGACGATCTACCCGAACGGCGTGCCGGCCGCGGGCGTGAAGCTCAAGTACGTGATCGTGCTGGGCAACAAGGACGGATCGGCAGTGTCCAACCAGTTCCTGCCAGCCCAGGAAGGCGCACCGGATGCCACGACGCTGGTCACCTGGGGCAACCTGACCGTGTATCCGGTGCCCTGACGAGTTGCCCCTTTGCCCCGGATTGCCTTGAATCTGCTGCTGATCGACCACGCCGATTCCTTCACCTGGAACCTCGCGGATCTGCTGCACGGCGGCGCGCTGGCGGCGGGCGTGGCGATGCGGCTGACCGTAGCACGGCACGATTCGCTCCAACTGCCTGACTTGCTGAACGATCCGCCGGACGCCATCGTGCTGTCACCGGGGCCGAACGGTCCGGAACATGCGGGGCTTTCCTGCGAACTCGTGCGCGCGCTGGCTGGCAAGCGGCCGCTGCTCGGGGTGTGCCTGGGCATGCAGATCGTGGCGGCGGCGCTGGGCGGTCAGATCGTGCGCGCGCCGGAGCCGGTACACGGCAAGCGGGCGCTGGTGCGGCATGACGGTGCTGGGCTGTTCACGGGATTGCCCCAGGACTTCGAGGTGATGCGCTACCATAGTCTGGTCGTCGACCTGGCGTCGCTGCCGGCGGGTCTGCAGGTCAGCGCCTGGCTGGCTGGAATGCCGGTGCTGCCGATGGCGTTACGAGGGGCGGGCATCGAGGCGGTGCAGTTCCATCCCGAAAGCGTGGCGACGCCGCTGGGCCCGCAGTGGGCGCGGGCGGCGGTGCGCTGGATGGCGGGTCTGGAGGCGTGAATGCAGGCGTTTGACTTCGGGATCGGCCACATACTGGGCGCGGCGGGCATGGCGATGCTGGTTGGGCGGTCGATCACCGGCTGGCGCGCGTACCGGCACCGGAAGTTGCGCGAGAAGGCGCGGCTGGAGGCCGAGGCGCGCAAGCCTTCGCGGATCTGAACGTTACTGCTTGCGTTTCCGAGCCTTGGCCTTGCCTTTGCCGCGCCCCAGTGCCGCCGCGTAGGTACCCAGCAGCCCCAGACCCAGCAAGAGCAGCGGCCAATCGCCCAGCCGCGCGTACAGCGTGCGCGTCTCCATCAAAGGCACGTCGCGCAGCATCGTTTCCGCGCCGTCGAGCGAAGTTTCCTGCACCCGCCGACCCGCCGCGTCGATGAACACGCTGATGCCGGTGTTGGTCGAGCGCAACAGCCAGCGCCGGTACTCGACCGTCCGCATCAGCGCGAGGTTCAAGTGGTGCTCCGGCTCTGCGGTCTTGCCGAACCACGCGTCGTTGGTCATGTTGATGAAGACGTTGGGATTGTGCGCCGCCACCCGGCGGGCGTAACGCGGGATCAGGTCCTCGTAGCAGATCAGCAAGCCGATGCGTGCCTTGTCGAACACCACCGGTTCCGTGCGCGTGCCGGATTGGAACCGCGACGTCTCCGGCGACAGTTCGTACAACTGGGGAAACTCCTCGCCCAAGGGGATGTACTCGCCGAACATCAGCAGGTACGCCTTGTCGTGAAGCGCCAGTACTTCCCCTTGTGAACTCAGCAGAAGCGCGCTGTTGAAGCAGTCCTTGCACTCGGCCGAACGCGAAGGCAGCGCGCTGCCGTGGGTCATGGCGCCGAACAGCAGCGCAGGCAGGAAGCCGCGGCGAGGCGTGTTGCGCTCCAACTCCGGGGTCGCCCGGTCCGCCGCGGCGTCGTCAGGGAACTTGAGGCTCGGGTCGGGCAGCGGCGTCCGGGCCGGCAGGATGCGCCGGGCACTGCGCGGCACATAGAAGCTCGGTTGAGCCTGGAAGCCAATGAGCGCCGTGATCTCGCCACGTTGACCTGCGTTCAGTTCGAGGCTCGCCGCCTCCACGCCCAACGCGGAGTGGTCCGCCTTCAGCCAGAACAGCCGGCCACCGCGCCCAGCGACCAGCACGTTGCCATCGGCATCGCTAGCGCCCGCCAACAGGTCGATCGCCGGCAGGCCAGGCACGCGACGCCACGGCTCGCCACCGACCTTGCGCTGCATCAGCAGGCCGCCCTGTCCGGCGACCCAGGCCGTACCATCCTGGCCGAACCAGGCGGCGTACAGGTCGACCGGCGCCACCTTGCCCGCCGACCACGTCTCGCCATCGCCTTGCACGACCACGCCGCCCGCGCCCGCCGCGACGAACAGCAGGCCTTGCGCGTCCGCTGCGACGGTCCACAGGTCCGTCGTCACCGTCGTGGCCGCCCGAGTCACGTGACCCGCCCGCCCGACCAGCACACCGCCGTTGCGCCCGACCACCGCCAACGTGCCCGCGCCGTTGACCGCCGCCGCCGTGGCATCGAACACGCCGATGTCCGCACCGGGCCACGCCTGCAGTGTAGCTGGGCGATCGCGCAGACCTTCGCCAGGCGACTCGGTCTGGAAGCCCGCGACCGGCAACTGCCACACGTGGCCGCCGCGGCCGATCACGAAACCCGCGGGCACCCGCCCCCACAGATCCACCGGCGCGGTCGTGGTCGCCACCGCCGTCTCGCCTTCGGGCAGGTCCACGTGCGAGGCCCCGTGCGGCGTCACCGTCCAGATGCGCCGGCCGCGGTCGATCAGCCGCCAGATGTCGCCGCGTGGGGAGGAAAGCCCAGTCAACAGACCGAGATCCAGGGGGAGACCGCGCCTTTCGCCCCGTTCCGCCTGCAATTGCTTGCCGTCATGCCGCCACAGCGCCCCGCCTGCGCCCACTGCCAGGAAGTGGTCGGTCGTGTGCAGCACCGGATTGGGCCCGAACGGCTGGTAGGCGCTTTCGGGCCAGACGATCAATTCCGCGCCGCGCCGGGCCAGATCCGCGCTCATCTGCTGGTGCAGCAACAAGTTGTGCTGCAAAGTCAGCGCGCGGGCGTCGGGCTCGAGGTGCTTGGCTTCCTTCTCCCAGATGCCGATGTTGCCCTCGACCATGCCGATGCGCATCTTGGGCGCCGCCGCCTGCATCGCGTCGATCTCGGGCAACCGCACCGCGCCATACCCCGCTGCCAGGGCCACGCCCAGACCGGTCGCGAGCAGAAACCGCCATGCCGGCGCGCGTTTGCCCAGCAGCGCCAGCACGATTTCGGCCAGCGCCGCGTTCACCGCGTACAGCATCGCCGAAACGAGCGAGACCCCGCCCAGGTCGGCCATTTGAATCAGCGGCAACTCTTGGGAAATCGCGTTGCCCAAGAACCAGGGGAACAGCATGGGCACGGCCGCTTCGCCCAACCACAGGCCGAGGAAGCTGCTGACCGCGGAGGGAGCGCCGCGGCGGACCAGCCAACGCCAGGTAGCGATTCCGACGGCGAAACAGAGGCCTTGCGTGACGGCTTGGAGCAGGAGGATGGACCACGCGGGAATCGGGCCCATGTGGCCGAATTCCTCCAGCATCGTGGTCATCCAGTGGAATCCGCCGGCGTTGGTGATGGTGCCGGCGAACAAGCCGATGGCGAATCCTCGGCGCGGCGTGGCATCGCGGCAGGCGACGAGCAAGGGGACGTAGCCGAACCAGGCGAGCCAATGGACGTTCCAGCCGGGAAAGGCCAGGAATACCAGGACTCCGGTCACGGCGGCGAGGCCGAGGCTGACGGCGCGGCTCACGTTGGCCTCACGGCTGCGGGCTCGGTGGTACGGGCTGCGTCGGCGGCTGCGGCAGGCCGTGGGGCGGTTCCAGCAGTTCCTTCGGCATGGGCGGCGCCTCCGGCAGCCACGGCGTGCCCTTGATCCCGCGTGGCGTCGCCGGCACCAGCATCGGCCGGATGAAGCGCAAGACCTTGTGCGGCTGCGGAAACTTCTGCGCTTCCATCTCGATCTGGGTCACGATCGGCGTCCAGCGGTTCTGGCTGTCGGTCTCGAGCTTGTGGCGCTCCGCAGCGTCCAACGTCTTCAGCAGCGCCTCGCCCTTCTCCCGCAACGCCTTGATTTCAAGGGTATGCTTGGCGCGGTAGGCCATCGAGGCTTCCAGCACCTTGCGCTCGTCGCCGTGGGCGTCCTGCAGCAGCTTGAGCGCGGCTTGGAGATGCGCGGTGGATTGATCCATCAGCTCGGCTCCCGGTGACTTCTGGCATGCCGGCAACACGACGCAAAGGAGCGTGGCGAGCAGGAGCACGGGCCTGAGCAGGAGCAACGGCATCGTCAATTCCGCGGGCTGATGTGCCAAAACGGCAAAGCGCCACTCGAGCCCCCTCGATGCCAGAGAAGAGGTCGGCGGCGCAGGGGTAGGGCCGTGCTGATTTCAGCCGTGATTTCAGAGGATGGGTGCGAAAGGCGGGACTTGAACCCGCATGCCCGTGAAGGCGCTAGAACCTGAATCTAGTGCGTCTACCAATTTCGCCACTTTCGCAAAGTGCTTGGAACCAGGACAGAACTTCGGATTGACGACGACTTCGAGCCAGTGCTGTCTCGCGGGTCGCTGCAACCGGGCACGCCGCACGGGCGCTTCGGGTGGCGGAAGATGCCCGAGTCCCCGCTTGGTGTCAACACCGCACGACGTTGGCGAAGTCGGACCTGACTTGCCCAACGCCAGCGGATCCGGCACTGTCGCGGCCGGGTCGCAGCTTTCCCCTGTCCGCCTTGCACTGGCAAAAACGTCCATGATCATGAAGTACAACTGGCAATGGCCGATTCAGGCGCCGACCGCGAGCGTTTGGCGCTACTTGAGCGATACCGAGCGGATGAACAAGGCCGCGGGGCTGCAGATCGTCCAGTTCGTCGACATCCCGTTGCCCGAAGGTGGCGCGTGCAGGTTGGGCGCGTTCTCCATGCTGGGCATGCGCATCGAATGGGAAGAAAAACCTTATGAATGGCAGGTTGGCGAGTGGATGAGCGTCGAGCGCCAGTACCGCAAGGGTCCGCTGCTGGCGATGACGGTGCACTTCGCGCTAGAGCCCGTGGCTGAAGACCGTTGCGTGGTGCATGTCGAGCTCAAGGCCGAACCGCGAAACTGGCCGGCGCGCCTGTTCATCCACGCTCAGATGATGGGGCTGGTGCGTCCAGGATTCGCCCGTGCTTTCGAGCAGATCGAGGCATTCCTGAACGGCCGGGCGAAGTTTCCGTACCCCGACGATCCGCCGCGGCTGCGCCCGGAGGCTCTGGAGATCCAGGCCCAGGCGAGGGTAGCGCTGGCCGCGGCGAACATCGAGCCGGCACTCGCGCAAAGGGTGGTGGACAACGCCCTGGCGCTGCCCGACCGCGACGTAGTGCGCATTCATCCCCATGAACTTGCGTTGGAACTCGGTGTGTCGCGCTCCCGGGCGCTGCGAGCGATGCTGGTGGCGGCGCAGGCCGGGCTGTACGACCTGATGTGGGACGTCAACTGCCCGCACTGTCGGGGCGGCAACCGCGCGAAACACCTGGGCGATGTACGGATCCTCAACGCGTGCCTGGCGTGCAACCTCGAATTCGAGGCGCGCTTCGATCGCGAGGTCGAGGTCACGTTCGTGGTGTCGCCCAGCGTGCGCACTCTGGACTTGAGCGATCACTGCGTCGGCGGTCCGGGCAAGACGCCCCACGTCCACGTGCAACGGCGCATCCAACCAGGGCAAACGCTGGAAATGCCGGCGCCCTTGGAGTCAGGACTGTATCGGCTGCGATCGCCATTGAGCGGTCAAAACGCCGAGTTGCGTGTTGACGCCAGTGGGGCCGAGCTGGTGCAGGCGGACGTGACCGGCCAGGGCATTTCGATCACGCAGGCGGTGCGGCCAGGCGGCACGCTGCAAGTGCACAACCAAACGTCTGTGGAGCAGACCGTCAGCCTGGACGACCCACGCTTCGGCCTGCGCGCGGTGACCGGGGCCCAGGTTTCGGCGCTGCAGGCGTTCCGCTCGCGGTTCGTCCACGAAGTGCTTTCGCCCGAGCAGCAACTCAGCGTCGGCGCGATGACCTTCCTGTTCACGGACTTGCGTTCGTCCACAGCGATGTACGAGCAGGTAGGCGATGGTCAGGCGCTGCGCTTCGTGCGCCGTCACTTCGACATCCTGTTCCGCGTAGTCGAGCGAAACGACGGCGCCATCGTCAAGACCGTGGGCGACGCCGTGATGGCGGTGTTCGACGATCCCGGCGACGCGGTGCGGGCTGCGGTGCAGGCCGTGACCGAAGTGTCCGAATTGCGCAACGAAGGCGGTCAACCGCTGATCCTGCGCGTCGGGCTGCATGCCGGCGCCTGTCTCGCGGTCAACCTCGACGGACGATTGGACTATTTCGGATCGACGGTGAATCGGGCCGCGCGCGTCGAGCACGAGAGCCACGGCAACGACATCGTCTGCACCGCGGGCGTCCTGAGCGAAGCGAGCGCGCTGCTGGCCTGTGAAGGCATGGAAATACAGCGCTTTCGGGCCACGCTGCGAGGCGTGCCGCTGCCGGTCGATCTGGTGCGTTTGCGGTTGCCGGCCTGGCAGGCGGGCGTTCCGACCTGATTACCGACGCTTGCGAGGACCGCCGCGCATGTCCTTCTTGGGCCGGTGCCTGAGCACGGTCTCGCGAAAAGAAGGGCTCAGATCGTCCAGGAACATGTCCTTGGTCGGCACGATCGCAGGGATCTTCATGCCGATGTACTTCTCGATTTGCGGCAGCTTGTCGACCAGGCCCTCGTCGGCCAGCGCGATCGCCTTGCCCAACGCGCCCGCCCGCCCGGTACGACCGATGCGGTGCACGTAATCCTCAGCGTCCATCGGCAGATCGAAGTTCACGACCAGGTCCACCTCATCGACGTGCAGACCGCGCGCCGCGACGTCGGTGGCCACCAGCACCTCGATCTTGCCCTCGCGGAACTCCTCGACCAGGCGCAAGCGCTTCTTCTGCGGGATATCTCCCGACATGTACTCGCTTTCCCAGCCGTTGTGCCACAGCTTGAACTGCAACCACTCGCCCGCGCGCTTGGTGTTGATGAAGATCAGGCAGCGCTTCGGACTCTCCCGCTCGAGAATGTGCAGCAGAAGCGGCAGCTTGTCGCGCTCCGAGACGTGGTACAGCGACTGCTCGACGTTCTTGGCGGTGATCTGTTCGGGCTCGATCTTCAGTTCGACCACGTCGCGCATGTATTGCATCGCCAGGCGCATGACTTCGTACGACAGCGTGGCCGAGAACAGCAGCGTCTGCCGATCGGAGCTGGTGTGGCTCAGGATGTAGCGGATGTCGTTCACGAAACCCATGTCGAACATGCGATCCGCTTCGTCGACCACCACGACCTGGCAGTGGCGCAGGTCCAGCATGTGCCGGCGCATGTAGTCCATCATGCGCCCGGGCGTGCCGACCACGAGATCGACGGTGCCTTCGAGTACGCGCGCCTGCTTCTCCCAGTCCATGCCGCCGAACACCGCGACGGTGCGGAAGTCGCAGTACCGACCGATGTCTTCGGCATCACTGGCGATTTGCAGGGCCAACTCGCGGGTCGGCGCGATCACCACGGCGCGCGGATTGGTCGGATGCAGGCGATCGGTTTCGAGCAACTCCTTGAAGATCGTGATCAGGAACGCCGCGGTCTTGCCCGTGCCCGTCTGCGCTTGTCCCGCGACATCGCGCCCTTGCAGGCTGTGTGGCAGCGCCTTGGCCTGGATCGGCGTGCAGTGGCTGAAGCCGAGATCCTCGAC
>CAYHHL010000123.1:0-7139 GCA_964356325.1 uncultured Enterobacteriaceae bacterium
GGGTCCCGAACGAGGCGCGCGCGAGCACGGGGAAGGGAATGCCGTACTTGGTGCCGGGGTGGGCGTTGGCCAGGATCGGCCCGAGCACGATGAGGTTGCCCAGCAGAATGGTCAGCAGCGCCTGCCACCAGTTCATGCCGTCGGCGATGAGACCGCCGGCCAGCGTGTAGGTGGGGATGCAGTGCGCCATGGAGATCCACAACGCCGCGAAATTGTAGGTAGACCAGTTACGGTAGGCTTGCGGTACCGGCGCGAGGTCGGCGTTGTAGAGCGGGCTGGCCACGACGTCGGCAGGCATCGAGGCCTGGGCGGCTAGGGCGAGTTGCGGATTGTGCATGTTTCTGACCTCCGTACTCGCCTGCGCCGCCCAGACCGCCGAGCGATCCGCCCAGAATGCTAGACCAGGTTCTCGATGACCGCGTCGGCGAATTCGCCGCACTTCAGCAGGGTCGCGCCCTCCATCTGGCGGTGGAAGTCGTACGTCACCCGCTTCTGCGCGATGGTGGCCTCCAGGCCCTTCTGGATGCTGTCGGCCGCTTCGGTCCAGCCCAGGTGCTGCAGCATCATCACCGCCGAAAGCACCATCGAGCCCGGGTTGACCTTGTCCAGGCCCGCGTACTTCGGCGCCGTGCCGTGGGTCGCCTCGAAGATCGCGTGACCAGTGCTGTAGTTGATGTTGCCACCGGGCGCGATGCCGATGCCGCCGACCTGGGCCGCCAACGCGTCGGACAGGTAGTCGCCGTTCAGGTTCAAGGTCGCGATGACGTCGAATTCCTCGGGCCGCGTCAGGACCTGCTGCAAGGTGATGTCGGCAATCGAGTCACGAATGAGCAACAACTTCTTCCACTTGCCGCCACCGTGGGTGTCTTTGAGCCGCAGCGCCTCCTCGATCTCGGCCCGCACCGACGCCTGCTGGTCCGGCACCATCATGTCGTAGCCCGGATCGACCTGGCGCGCGTTCGCCTCCACGGTCAAGCTCGGATCCTTGTCCTGGTTGCCGAGGATCCACGTCTCGCGCTCTGTCACGACCTTGCCACGGAACTCGTTGCGCGCCACGGCGTAGCTCCAGTCGCGAAAGCCACCCTCGGTGAATTTCATGATGTTGCCTTTGTGGACGATGGTCACCGACTTGCGACCGGCCTTGAGCGCGTACTCGATCGCCGCGCGCATCAACCGTTCGGTCCCTTCGCGCGAAACAGGCTTGATGCCCACGCCCGACGATCCTGGGAAGCGGATGCTCTTGTACTGCTTGGGGAAGTTCTCCTTGACGAACGCGAGCAGCTTGATCGCTTCCGGACTGCCCGCCTCCCACTCGACGCCCGCATAGATGTCCTCGGTATTCTCGCGGAAGATCACCATGTCGACCTTCTCCGGGTGCTTGACCGGGCTGGGCACGCCGGCGAAGTAGCGAACCGGCCGCAAGCACACGTAAAGATCCAGCATCTGGCGCAGCGCGACGTTCAGCGAGCGAATGCCCTTGCCCACCGGCGTCGTCAGCGGGCCCTTGATACCGACCAGGTACTTGCGGAAGGCGTCGATGGTCTCATCAGGCAGCCAGTTTCCCGTTTGGTTGAAGGCTTTTTCGCCCGCGAGCACTTCCACCCAGGCGATCTGGCGCTTGCCGCCGTACGAATGCTTCACCGCGGCGTCGACCAACCGGACGCTCGCCTTCCAGATATCGGGACCGGTGCCGTCGCCTTCGATGAACGGGATGATCGGCCGATCGGGCACGAGCAGCTTGCCTTGGGCGTCCATGACGATGGGCTGACCATTGGCGGGGATTTCGAGGGCCATGGGATTTCTCCTTGCGTTCAGAACAGTTTGGCGCGGGGGCGCGGGACACTGCGGGCGGCGGACGGGGATCGTCCGAACGGGGCTGGGAGGATAGTCAACGTTGCGCCGAAGCTCAATCGGCACGGATTTTTCGGCTGAACGTCGTACGCAGGTCAAAAAGACTCGCCAATCGTGAAGAGATGTGTACAACGTAGAGGCAACGCTACTCTCGGCGGGTCCCCCAGCCCTTCGCGAGGCCCACATGGTCGACATTCACACGGCGTCCCGGCGGCGCGAAGATCCAGCGCGTCTGCTGCCTTGGCTGCGCGGTCGCAACCCCATCGTGGCGAGCCTGAGCGACGAGGTGACGCGCACGCTGCTGAGCCTGACCGCGGTGCGCACCGAGCCGCGCGGGCGCGTCCTGGCCGCGCAGGACAAGCGTTCGCCCAGCGTCTTCATCGTCATCGAGGGCAACGTGGTCATGCGGGTGCAGCGCAACAAGCTGGTGCGCGAGTTGTTCAGCTACACGCCCGGCGAGGTGGCGGGCCTCCTGGCGCTGCTCGATCAAGGCGAGGCGCCGTACGAACTGGTGGCGGCGACCAACGTGCAAGTGTTGAGCATCGATGCCAATAGACTGGCCCAGCTGACGGCGGCCTTCCACCCCGACGCGATGGCCCTGCTCGATGCGCTGACTCCCCTGTTGATCCAGCACCTTCGCGATCTCGATCAGCGCGTGGTCAAGCTCGCGCAACGGCTCACGGCGTCGCTTTCGGGATCGGGCGAGACGTTTCGCCGGGACGACCGCTAGCGAGACGGCGGCCCCAGTGTTCATGCGCTCTTGGCAATCATTCACACCTGCCCGCGTGTGCAGGGGCGGACTGTCTGCTATGCTCGGCGAGCGCGTCACGGCAATCGCCGTCGTCCCCCAGGGCGCTGCGCATTTTGGCTCCTTCCGGTGGCGACGAAACCCATGGCATTGCCTTCTGTCCAGCACGACACGTTCGTGCAGCGAGCGCGTGCGTTCCAATGGCTTCGCGAGCAGATCCCGTCGCTCTGTCGGGTGGATCGGCGCCACGTCGACCTGTTGCTCGAACACGCCAATGTCCGCCTGTACACGCGCAATTCGGTGCTCGCCGTTGCCGATCAGGTGCCGGCCAAGCTGTTCGTGGTGATGCACGGCATGCTGGCGGAGCGCTGGGCTAACGGGGGTCTGGTGCGTGAAATCGCCCGCCGAGGTCCTAGCGCTCTCTGCCCGCTGTCCAGCCTGACGAATCAGGAACCTTCCCTGTTCGAGATCGTCGCCATCGACCACACGCAGGTCCTCGAATTCGATGTGCTGGCCCTGGCGCAACTTCGCGCGGCCTTCCACCCCGCGGTGTTGCAGTTGGATCACGCGCTGCTGCCGCCCCAGGTCGTGGAATTGGAGACGATGAATCGACGCGCTGTGACCATCGCAACGCAGAAGAACGTGCAGATGCGCGGGCTTCCAACGTGATGCCGGTGCGAGGGCAAGAGGAGGCGCGCATGGCTGGCGAGGACGAGCACGAGACACTGGTGCGCAACACGGTCGCAGACGAGGGCGACGGCGATTCACCTGCCAACGTGCGCGGTATAGCCCGCGTGCTGAGCGTGCAGTCCGTCCTGGTGCCGATGTTCCGTGAACCGGTCGAGCCGCCGCCGCCCAAGCCCAAGGGCGAGCCAGCGGTGCGGCTTCAGACGGTGAACTGGAGCCCGGCGCCTCGCAAGGCGCAGATGGCCACGATGAGCGACCTGGGCAAGAACGGCACGCGCGGCGGCACGCCGACGGTGGCGCGCAATCCCAAGCCCGATCCGGATGCGGACAAGCCCAAGAACTAGGCGCTGTTACAGATCGTCCAAGTCGTCGGCCGCGGCGCGATTCCGGCGCTCGATGGAGTGCTTCTGCTCGTCCTGTTCAGCCAGCAGCAGTTTGCGGCCCAGGACGTAGCCGATCGCCGCGCCGAGTAGCAACATCGCAGGAATGAAGAAGATGTGCTCGCTGGTCATGGCTTTTCCGTCACGGCTGGCGAACGCTGCGTGTTCTCCTCGTTGCCGGCGACGGACCGGGGCGGGTTGCGGCTGTCGGCTTCGAGTCGGTCGCGAATCGCCTGCAGTTCCCGGTCGATGCGCGACTGACGCAGCACCAGACGACCGACGTAGCCGGCCAGCAGGGCCCACATGACACCATACGCCACGACGAGCAACGTGCCGCCCGGGATGGGTTCTTCCTTGTAGCGAGACAGATCCGTCGCCACGGCCGGGGCTTGCCCGTCAGCCGCGGTCGGCGTCTCGGCCAGCGCCAGCATGGACCAGGTGAGGCCGAACGCGATGGCCGTGGCTGCCAGCTTGTGCCAACGCTTTGCAATCCGGTGCTTCTTCATCGGAGCGATCCCCTGGTCAGCCGGGCGACCTGGCGGGCACGGCGCAAATCGCGAGCAGAGAGTTCCAACCGCAGTTCACCCAGGCGCTGTTCGAGACGCAACCCACGGAAACGTACGGCAATCAGTGTGGCGCCCACGGTCAGCAGCGCGGCGACGGCGAGCCAGAACGCCTGGCGCATCTCCGCGCTCTGGATGCCGCCGCCTTGGATCACCTGGGGATGGGTGCCGCCCCATTTCTGCACGGCGATGTGGATCAGGTAGGCGATGGGGCCCGCGAGCACCGCCATCGCCGCGCCGATCCGCCGGCCGAGCGGGCCGGCCGACATCGCGCGAATCGCCATCACCGCCACGGCAATCAGCATGACCAGCAGCGTGAGCGTCAGGCGCGGTTCCCAAGTCCACCAGGCGCCCCAGGATTTGCGCGCCCACAGCGGCCCCGACGTCAGGACCATGAGCGCAAACACCAGGCCGGTTTCGACGCAAGAACGCGCCAAGGCGTCGACGCGATCGTTGGGCGAAACCAGATCCACCAGGCTGAACACGCAACCGCCGGACAAGCACAGCAGCATCGCGAAGGCTGAGGCGACGTGGAAGTAGAAGATTTTTTGGACGATGCCGAGCGTGACGTCCGGCGGAGCGCGCGCTATCAAGGCCAACGCCGCCAGCACCAGTGTCAGTGCCAAAGCGACGAGCACGAGGAGGCCGACAGGGCGGACAGGCGTGGCGGTGGCATGCGGCGGGTTCGACATGGGCAAAGCAGTGTCCCGCGGTGGGCAGCGTTCTGCAAGGGAGACTCGCGACGGGCTGTCAGCATCTTCTTCTGGTCCGTGTTTCAGGGCGCCGTCACCCGTTCATACAGCCATGGCGCCAGCAACGCCAACAGAGCCACGAAGCCTGCCATCAACGCCAGCCAACCCTGTACCTGCACGAAATCCGCGCCTTGCTGGGCCAACGCGGTGACCTTGACCCCGGCGATCAGCATCGGCGCGAGCAGCGGGTATAAGACCAGAGGAAGAAGTACTTCCCGCAGCCGCACTTGCACCAGCATCGCCGCGCACAGCGTGCCGAGCAGCGCCTGGCCGACCAGGCCGAGCGCGAGCGCCACCGCGACCAGACCGCCGCCGCTCAGCCGGGCATCGAAGAACAGCACGACCGTGGGCACGAGCAGCACCGTGACCAGGCCCGAGAACAGCAGTTGGACCAGGGCCTTGGACACGAACAACGGCAGGCAGCCGCGCACGCTGCGTTGGACCGAATGCAGCGTACCGCCTTCTTCCTCGGCGCTGAACAACCGCAGCAGGCCGACCGTGCTCGAGAAGAGCAGCGTGACCCAAAGGACGCCCGGCACTTGCGCCTCGGCCGCCTCGCCTTCGCGCAAGAACGCAAACGCGAACACGACGACGCACAGCAACGCGAACAACAGCATGAACCCGATGACTTCTCTCGATCTGGCGGCGATCCGCAGATCCTTGCGCAACAGCAGGAGGGCCAGGCGGGCGGTCGTCACGCGGACTCCTGCGCAGCGGCGGGATCCAAGCGGCCGAGATCGAGGTGGACGCGGCGGTCGCAGGCCCGCAGCAGTCCAGGATCGTGGGTGGCCACCAGCACCGCGGTACCTTCCTGGCGAGCAGCCTGCAACACCGCGATCAGCAAGGCGGAACCGTCGAGGTCCAGACCCGTCGAAGGTTCGTCCAGCAGCCACACGTCGGCACCGCTCGCCTGCACCCGCGCCAGGGCCGTGCGCTGCAACATGCCGCGGGAAAAGGTGCGCACTGGGCGGTGGTGATCGCGCGCGGCAATTCCGGCTGCCTCCAGCTGACCGGCCGGGTCGCGCGGCCGACGATCCAGCAACGCCGCGAACAGCTGAAGATTTTCCAACGGCGACAGGTCCAGGTACAGCCCGGGCTTGTGCCCCAACCGGGCGATTCGGCGCGCCAGGTGGCCGGGATCGACCTCGCGCAGCGGCACACCGTCGAGCTGGACCTGACCCTCGACCGGTGTCTGCTCGCCCGCCAGCAGATCCAGCAACGTCGACTTGCCGGCGCCGTTGGCTCCAGTCAACGCCACGATTTCACCGGGTTGTAGTGCAAGATGGACATCCAGCAGCACGTAGCGATCGCCCGCTGCCCAACTGACGCCCAGGCTGGCCAGGCGCGGGTTCATGTCGGCTCGACCCGACGTTGCACGGGACGGTGGGCCCACAGCGTCAGCGTCGCCAGCGCCCCCAGCACCGCCGCCAACCCGAGGAGACCCTGACGGATCTTGCGCGGCGGCCCCGGTAGATCGGCCAGTGCGAAGGTCGCTACCTCACCGTCCGGCAACGGTTGAGCCAGGGTCGCGGCCGTCACCCGCTCGTTGCCCTGTTCGAGGCGAGACACCCGCGCCGGCCTATCGACGGCCAGACGAACTCGTGCGGGCGCCGCGGCTTGCACGACCAGGGTCATCGTCGTGCGCGGCCCCCGCCCGACGAGGCCCAGTTGAACCTGCGTGGCGTGCAGGCCGATCGAGTAGCGCACCCGCACGACAGCCGGTTGCTCCTGCGTGACCGCGCCCGTGACCAGCAGCCCGCCCGCCCGGCGCAGCACCTTGATTTTGCCTTGCTGTTCGATTTCGATGGATTGGCCTTGGGCCGGCACCAACCCTGCGTCCAGGGCCACGCCGGCAACCACCGGGGCCAGCAACGGCAACCGTAGCGGCACCGCCTGCAACGTCGCGACGCCAGGCTCGCTCAAGCGCAGGTGATACTCGGCTTGGACGGCCAACCGCCCTTCCTCCAGACGAATCTGCGCCTGGGCGTCGATCTCGATACGCTCGGGGGCGACCACGAGGGTCGGAGCGGCCGCCAGCGCCACGACTGCCGCCTGCGCCCCAGGCTTGGCCCAAGCAGGCAGGGCAAGCAGGCCGAGGACCGCCGCCAGCAGCGCGGTGATCAGGGCGCGCATCAAGCGGCGCCTCCGTGATCTTCCT
>CAYHHL010000123.1:7239-10985 GCA_964356325.1 uncultured Enterobacteriaceae bacterium
TCGATGGCGTCGAGCACGGCGCTCGCCTCGCGTTCGGCCCGATCGCGCATGGCCTTGTAGTCGGCGACGTCCAACTTGCCGGTCTCGTAGTCGAAGCGAATCTCTCGCAGGTGATTGAACAAACGACGCTTCTCGTCAGCGAGCCGCATCAGCTCCGGATCGCGGCGCAGGGCCAGGACGCCTCCGCCAGCGCGCACCGCGACCAGCCACCGCACGAATTGGTAAAGCGCCAACGTAGTCAGAAGCGCCAGGGTGCACACGGCCAAGACGGCGATCACGCCCTTCACCGCTCGCTCCCGTTGCCCGCGGCGTTGCGATCGCCGAACAAGCGTGAGAACAAGCTCTTGTGGGGCACATCCCCCGGCCCGGAACGACTGGCGCGGTCGAGTGCCGTGACGAACTGGCGCACGTTGTCAAAGCGTTTCTCGGCATCGCGATCCAGGCCGCGCTGGAGCACGGCCTCCACTTCGGGCGGCACTTCCGGGCGCAAGCTTCGCAAAGACTGTGCGGGGATCGGCGCCGTGCTGCGCAGATACTCCAGAGTCGGCATCAGACCCTGCGCTTTCAGGACGAACGGTCGCACGCCCGCCAGCGCTTCGTAACCTATCGCCGCCAAAGCGAACTGATCGCTGCGCGCATCCACCACCGCGCCCAACGCCTGCTCCGGACTCATGTAGGCCGGCGTTCCGGGCGGGCGATCGCGATCGTGGCCCACCTTGAAGCGATCCACGCGGCCGGTGACCTGCGTCGCGGTGCCCAGATCGTAGGTCATCAGCCGCTGCGTGCCGTAAGCCGTGCTGGCGATGACGGCATTGGCCGGCGTCACGTCGCGGTGGACCCAGCCGCGCGCATGCAGTTCGGCCAGGCCGTCGGCCCACTGGTGCAACAAGTCGACCAGCAGATCGAGTTCGATGCGCCCGCCGCCCTGCAGCAACTGCGCGAATGTCTTGCCTTCTGCGTACTCCAGCGCGATGTACGGCCGACCGTCGACCAGCGAGCCCGTGCGGTAGATGTCCACGAAGCATGACGCCTGAAGTCCGCCCAGCAGTTCACCTTCTCGCTGCAGGTTGGTCGCCGCGCGGCGCCTGTCGCCATCGGGCAAGCCGAGGTACAGGCGACTGAGCACTTTGAGCGCGACCTGGCGCTGGCCCACGGACTTCTGGCGCGCCTGATACACGTCGGCGTGACTGCCGCTGCCGATGAGGCGCTGGACCTCGAAATCGCCGTCGACAACGGCCCCGAGCAGGCCGTCGATTTCCGGACGCGAAGCGCGCCTGTCGGTCGGTGTACTGGGAGCGACGGCCACGAGAAACCTGTTGGCGGTGTCGCGAGGCGGGGACCACGCGGAGACGATTGGCAAATGCGCGCGCTAGGGGACGCGGCGAGAAGCAATTGTCGCACACGCGCCGCGACCTTGCTACGACGTCTCGCGGTCTTCGAAACCGCCGCGGTGACGGCTTCACGAGCCTTCACTGCTCAAGTCCTGGTTGCGTCGGCCGCCAGTGCCGCTAGACTTCGGGACCATGAGTGACCTCAACGCCATCGTGAATGCTGCTGACCTCCGCGCCGCCTTGCAGACCGGCAGTCTCGAACGGGTCGACATCGCCGCGACCGACCTGCCACCGGTGGACATAGCGACATTGCAGATGAATCACGTGCGGATGACGGGTACCAAGCTCGTCGGCTTGCACGTCGGCAGCCTGCAGGCCAGTCGCGTCCACGGCCGGGGCGTGCTGTTGCGGGCGACGCGATTCGAGCACGCAGAATTGCTGCAGTGGGACATCTCCGCCTCGCAGGCCCAGGAAATCCAGTGGCCTGGCGCGCGGTTGCAAGACTGCCGCTTCACCGAGACGCCGCTGACCAACGCCAACCTCCAGCGCGGCATCCTGGTCGGCTGTGAGTTCGCGCTCTCGGACCTGAATCACGCGAACCTTTCGGAAGCGTTGATTCTGCACTCGAACTTCACGGACACGCGGCAAGGCGGCGCGGTGCTGGACAACGCCAACCTGACGGGCGCGGTGCTGTGCCACGTGAATTTGCGCGGCGCCAACCTGTTTCGCGCCAGTTTCCAACATGCCGTGCTGATTGGCGTGGACCTGCGCGATGCCAACCTGACGGGCGTTTCCTTCAAGGACGCCGTGCTGATCGACTGCAAGATCGAGCGCGCGGAAATGAGCGGGACGACGATCCAGGAGATTGCGCAAGCTGGCGGATCGCTGGCGGATGTCTTCGAGCGCCTGAAGCACCTGCCGGCCGAGCAGACTGCGATGATGACGGCGGCGTTGCTGGTGCGCGGCGCGAGTTCGACGCAGCAGAGTTCGGCGAGCGTGGCGATGGCTTCGGGCCAGATGGATCCGCTGTCGACGCTGATGCGCTTGAGTTTCGCGGCGATGATCCGGGAGTTGCAGGGCCGAGGCGGTCCGCAGGAACTCGGGCAGTTGCGGGTGGACGGCGATCACGTGTACGCGCGCAGCGTGGGCGGCGAGGAGATCCGGCTGACCGCGGCGACCCGGGATGCCCCGCGCGTGGCCCCGCAGATGCGCGCGATCGATCCGAATACCGCGCAACCTTCGCAGCCTGCCGCGCGCCCTGCCCCGGCCGTGCCCGCTGCTGGCGCGCCGGCCCCGGTAGCGCCCGCTGGACGCTTCAACGGTCTCGAGATCGACTAGCAGGCCAGGTCGTCAGCCGCGGCGTGCGTTGCCAAGGGCCTGGAGCAGGCGCCGCTTGTGGTCTGGAAACAAGTGCTTGAACTTGATGTCGAGCGCGAGACCCATGCTGTCCCGCCGCGGCAGGACCTCGCCCAGCGCGCGCACCGGTTCGCCCTCGCCGTCGACGTCGAAATCCACCCAGACGTAGCGACCCAGCGCCATGTCGCCAGCGTCACGCAACACCAAGCCGTCCGCGTCGACGTCGCCGGTCAGTTCGCAGTCCGGATCGCTCGTCGCCGTCGTGGAGTGCAAGCGCACGCGCCGTTCGGCCAGGCGAATGACGTTGTCGGACGGAGCAGAGTGGTCACGCAGCATCGCAGCCTCGGGTCGCCAGGTCGGCGCAGGCGCGAGGTTGCAGCACGCGGCGGGGACGTCCAGAAAACCGGCGGATGGTCGACAATACCATGAATTAGCTGTAGATTATGCGGAAACTGTTTGGCGCGTCTCAGTGCTGCAGAGCCGCGTCGATCGCCGCCCGGTCAAAACCGGTGATGATCTTGCCGCGCACCGACAGGATCGGCACGCCCTGCAAGCGCGACTGCGGCACGCCGGCCTTCTTGGCGCGGGCAAGCATGTCCTCGCGGGCACCAGGATCCTGCTCCAGGTCCTTCTCGACGAACGCCACACCCTTCAACTTCAGGTATTCCGCGGTCTTTTTGCAGTAGCCGCACCATGTCGTGCGAAAGATGACGACGTCGCCGTCCGCTGCTACGGCAGCCGCGGCAACGGGCTTGGGCGTTGGCGCGGGCGTTGCCTTGGCGACCTTGGCCTCCATCGCCGCGCGATCGACGCCGTGGACGTCGTAGCGATCGCCTTGCTTCTTGGTCAGGTCCGCGACGAACAGCCAGGGGCCCGCGAGGTTGGGATCCTCAGGCGAGACGATGACTTGGGTTCGCGCGCCTTCGGGCACGTCCGCGGGAGTGCGCACCGCGGTCAGGTCGCCGCTCGTCGCCGAGAAGTAACGCAGGACGTACGGTCCGGGCGCGTCGGTCACTACCGGCGGCGGCGGAATCGTCACCGGCGCGGCCTGCTCGGGC
Organism: uncultured Enterobacteriaceae bacterium; assembly: GCA_964356325.1. GTDB lineage: Bacteria > Myxococcota_A > UBA9042 > UBA9042 > UBA9042 > CAYHHL01. Next base: position 10,985 of record CAYHHL010000123.1, read on the forward strand.
T
>CAYHHL010000123.1:11085-17080 GCA_964356325.1 uncultured Enterobacteriaceae bacterium
CCACAGGAGCCAGCGTTCGCACCGCCGCCTCCGCCACAACAGGCGAGCGATCCTGCAGCCGATCGACCACCGCCGCCAGCGCTTCGGCATCGTGACGGCGCACGGCTGGAGCCAGGGCCCGGACCGCCTCGGTGCGCTGCAACTCCGTGCCATGCATCAGATCCGCCACCAACGCCGCGGTCACGGTCGGATCGCCTGCCCGTCCCAGCGCCAGCCGCGCGGCCGCCGCGACGTGTTCGTCCGGTGTCGCCATTTCCCGCCGGATCGCCAGACAAATCTCGCCGCACTGGCCGGCCGTGTCGGGCTTGGCCTCCAGCAGCGCGCCGGCGCCATCCACGGCCGCCAGCTCGAGCGGACTGGACTCCGCGCCCTCCAACACCTTTTTCAGCATCGGCCACGCCGCGTCGCGCACGCCCTGGTCCGCGTACCGGAGTCGGGTCACCACGGTCTGGCGCGCGGTCCGGTTGTCCGCCGACAGGATGCCGAAGCACGCGCCCAGCACGCATGCGGCCTCGACGGGCGGCGCTACGCTGGGATCGCGCGGATTCTGGGCAGGATCTTGGATCTTGGGAGCGAGCAGGCCGTTGGTCACTGGCTCGATCGGCGTGCAGTCGCGGTCGGTCCGGCACGTCCGCATGGCGCCGAGGCCCTCGACCAGCGCCTTGGCTTCGGCCTGGAAATCGCGGTGCACGACCGGCGCCTTCGCTTGGCCGCGACAGGCGCTCGTGGCCACCACGGCGATCGCGAGCCAAAGCCCTTGGTTCTTCCGCATCTAGCCGCCCAGGAAGGTCAGCGCCGCCGCGATGCGCACCCGCTCGTCGGGCTCGTCCAGGAAGCGAATCAGCAGGTCATTCGCCTCCTTGTCGCCCTTGAGCTTGGCCAGCATGCGAATCGCCGCCACGCGCGCGCGCACCTGTTGGCCCAGCGCCGCGGTCTTGATCTCGGTCGCGACCTTCTTGCCTTCGATGTCGAACAGCCGACCCAGCATCCGCACGCGCAACTCCGCGTCGTCACTACCGTTCAGCACCTTGTGCAGGATGCGCGACTCGGCCTCGGGCAGTAGCTGAAGGGCCATCAGTGCTTCCTCGCGCACGTTGGTGCCCTGCTCGTCCTTGGCCGAGTCGAACACAGCGATTTCCAGGAAGCCTTCCATGGTCTTGCCCATCTCGTGGGTCAGTTCCAGCACGGCGCCGCGGGGCAGCCACTTGATCGCGCGCTTCCAGATCTTCACCGCCTCGGCCGGATCCGAGAGCAGAAAGCCCCGCACCGCCTCGAAACGGATGCGCGGCTCGTTGTCGTTCAAGGCGTTCTGCAGTCCCGGGCGCGCCAAGGATTCTCCCGATTCCGCCAGGGCTTTCACTACCAGGCGGCGCAAATCCGGCTCCTTCTCGCGGGTGAAGAACATGAGCGCCTGGTAGCCGTCCTTGTCGCGGATCCCGGTCAAAGCACGGATCAATTCCACGCGCACCGCCGGCTCGTGCTCGGCGTCCAGGGCGTCGCGAATCGGCCCGACCGACACGCCCGAGCCGATGTAGCCCAGCACGCGCGCGGCCGCGGTGCGAACGCCGGGGATGCCGTCCTTCAAGTACTCGTGCATCTTGGCCAACTGGCCCGCACCGCCGACCCAGCCGAGGTAGAACACGCCCGGCGCGCGCACGTCCACGTCGGTGGAATCGGCCAGCTTTTGCGCTTCGGGGGCCATCGAGCGATCGCCCATTCGCGCCAGGATCTCGTACACCTGGAAGATCACGTCCGAAGTCGCACCGGCCAGCATCGCCTTGAGCGCTGGGGCATCGGCCTTGTCGGTGATCTTCTTGTAGGACTGCAGCGCGCTGGTCTGCTCGGCGCCCGTAGTGGATTTCGCAATCGCCAGCAGGGCTTTACCCACGGTCTTGTCGCCGTGCGCCGCCCGCAGCAGCACCACGCGCGACTGCAAGCCGACGTCCTTGGGCTTGAGCGCGGCCAGCCACGGCGTCGCGATCCGCTCGTCGGCCGCGGCGGCAATCTGGGCCAGGATCGTCACCACCGCATCGTCGCTGCCCGCCACTTTCGCGACGGCGTCCAAGGGCTTGCCTTGCAGCACCGGATCGAGCTGGGCGATGCCCTTGCGCACGCTCTGCTGGACCAGGGGATCCTTGGACGTCAGCGCGGCCTTGAAGAAATCCCCGAGGTTGTCTCGATTGCGACCTACCAGCGCCTTGACGATGACGTCTTGCTGACCGTTCTCCTTGTCCGCCAGCGTCTCGATCAGGACGGCAATCGAATCCTTGGCAGCGAGTTCGTCCAGCACCGGCAACACGTCGTAGGGACTGAGCAATGTTTGCATCAGGCCTTCGTGTACCAGCTTCTTCCAGCGTACGTCGCCGATCGCGTACATGGCCTCGGTCACGCCGCGGCGCACGGTCCACTGCGGATCGCTCATACCGTCTTCGAGCAATTGGCGTGCGCCCTTGTTGGCCTTGTCGAGCGCGAGGCCGCGGTAGGCCATGCCCCGGGCGGTGAAGTCCGCGGACTTGAGACCGGCGCGCACCACGAACAGCGCGCTTTCCTTGGGAGTCAGCTTGACGCCCGCGGCGGGTGCAGCCGCCAGCACCAGCGAAGGCGCGAAGCAGGCGGCGAGGGAGACACGAAGGGCGAGGCGGCAGATGGGGCGCATGGAGCTCCTTGGGCGGAAAGCACGCAAGGCCGGAGAGGATCGGGGCAAATGCGCGGGGCTGTCAACGGTGCGCGGTTCAGCTCGCGTTGCGCCTCTGGATCAGCCGAGTTCCCGCGCCAGTTCCTGCAGGGCGCCGACGCGTTCAGCCGGCAGAAGCACCGCGGCGGGCGTGGACAGGAACCGTCTGGCGCGCTGCGCATCGCCCAAAGCCAGCAGCGCAACCGCCTGGATTTGCGCCATATCTGCTGATCCTGGCACACGTTCGGCGAAGCGCAGGGCCTCTTCCCACACCTCCTGGCGGGCGGCCGAGACTGCCAGGAGATGCCAGATGTGCTGCAGTTCCTCTTTGGACAGATAGGGTTCCGCGCGGGCTTGGTGGCAGAAACGGGAGGCTTCCTCGTACTGACCGGCCGCGAAGGCCTGGCGGGCCAGTTCGACCAGTTCCCGGACGCGGGGATGGCTCTGCTCGGAACGCGCCTCGGGCTGATCCGCCAACATCTTGAGCAGTTGCCAGTTCTGGAACGCGGCCATGCCCAGGATGATCAGGCCGAAGATCTGCCCCGCGTACAAGGACAGCGCGGCGAGGATCGTCGCCAAGCCCAGGCCCAGGCGGAAGGTCAGGCGATCGGCGCTGATCTGGCTGCGGAACAGGCGGCGCATCACGATCCGGGTCAATTGGCCACCGTCCAGCGGCACGATCGGCAGCAGGTTGTAGATGGCCCAGAAGAGGTTGGCCTGGCCCGCGAACGCGATGAGATGGTCCGGAATCGTCGCCGCGTGCTGCGGACCGGCATACAGGCAAACCGCGGCAATCACCAGGTTCACGCTGGGACCCATGGCGACGATCAGGAAGTCGTTGCGCGGCCGGGTCGCCGGCTGGTGACGGGTGAAACCACCCAGACCGGACAACACCACCTCGGGCTGCAGTCCCATGTAAAGGCTGACAAATGCGTGGCCGAGTTCATGCAACAGGACCGACAGAGAGGTAACCAGCATGACGCCGGCATAGAGCAGCATCCGGTCACTGGGCAACGGCCAGGAGCGCTCGTCGAAGTGCATGCTGGACGCGACCATGACGAGCACGAACAGGTGCCACAGCGTGATCGTGACCGGCACCCCGAAAATGCGGAATTGCGGGCGGCTTTGGACGTCCTGATCGAACACGAATCCCCTCCTCCTTATCAGAGCCTGTCGACGTGACGCGCACGAGTTGTCAGTGTAGCACGTCCCCGGTCGGTCGCGCGGGAAGCTTCAACTCGATGGGATCCGGGCATTTCCACAGCGTTCGCAGCCACTGATCCGCGGAGTCCGGCTCCAACGCCAGGGGACGGCTGAGACGCCAACCCTGCAGGCCCAGCGCGCATTCCGTCAGGCGCGTCGCGGCACGGTGCTCCGCCGGCGTCAGTTCGGGCGGCGGCGGCCAAGGCGTCACGTCCAGGTTCTGGTACACCGACCACGCGCCGCGCTGATAGACCCGCGGCAAGGTGCGCAGGAATGTGTCCCACTCGGGCTGCGTCGTTCCGGGCGGGGCGTACACCACGAACCAGCCATACCAGCGACCGTGGTCCCGCCAGCGAAATTCGGCCGGATCCAGGGGCGGTTGCGGCCGTTGCTGACCGGGCCGGAAGCGCACCGGCTGGAGTTGCGGGTCGTCCAGCCCTTCAGCGACGTAGCCGCCCACCATGACGTCGAACCACGCCCCCAGATTGGCGAACTGGGGCACTCGCAGCCACTTGCCTTGCGTGCGCGTGCGCAGGATTGCGACCGAGGCCCCGACTGGAATGCTGGCGTGGACCTGGCGCAGCGGCCCGAGTTCAGTGCGCGCCATGGTGAACGCTTCCAGTGTCGACAGAGGCAGTTGCGCGCAAACCACCAGCATCGCCGTCGTGCCCAGCCAGGTGCGCTTGCGGGCGGTCAGGGGCGGCAGCATCGGCTGCAGGGGCAGCGCCAGAACCGCGAGGATCGCCAGCAGGTTCACGAGCCGGTCGCCCATGCCGGCCAGCTGAATCGGGCTGAGCACCAGCGTGGGCGCCAGCAGGTAGGCCACGGCGACCAGCACCAGCGCCTGGCAGAGGTAGGCCGTGCCATCGACCTGTTGCAGATTCGGCAGTTCGGTCTGCTCCATGACACGCTGGCGATGCTGGCGGATGGCGCCGAGCAACCACATGCTCAGCCCGGTCAGCCACAGGAAGGACGCGATCTCGCCCGGTCGGTGCAGGAACAGGTCGGCTACGCTGTCCAACCCCGCGCCGTGGGGAGCGAACACGTCGAAAAGCCGGTCGATCAGGTGCCGGCCGCTGTCCAGGGGCATCTTCGGCATGCCTGCGAGGAGGTTCTGCGTGCCGCCGTGGGCCAGGACCGCCTCGCGCCAGGTCATTCGCGCCCAAGGCATTAGAAGCGCTACGGAAGGCAGGATCAGCAGCAGGGTCTGGACGGGCCACAGCAACGCCTGCCGCCAGCCGCGGTGCGCGCCTTGCCAGGTGGCCAGCAGGGGCAGCATGAGCACGGCCAGCAGCCAGATCCAGTGCGAAACTGCGAGCATGCACAACAGTACGGCCAGGGCCAGCGCGCGCCACGGCGAGGCCTGTTTGAGCAACCACAGGTGCGACGCGAGCACGGCCAGGAACAGGGGCAAGGCCAGGACCAGGTTGGCATCACCGCGGATCAAATCGGGATTCAGCGCCCACGGCAGCACGCCGAGCAACAGCCAGCGCGAGTGGCCGGCGACCGAGAGCAGCCAGCGCGCGGCCAGCACGAGCCCGAGCACGCTCAGGGTCAGGACCACGCGGCCGGCCCACTCGACGTCGTGCAACCTCGCGAGACCATGCGTCAACCAGGCGAAACCGGAGTAGGGCGTCGGGAACGGCAGGCGCTCGAAAGTCTGGCGGTAGAGCGGTAGCGCGTGCCAGTCGTGCAGGATCGTGGCGACGCGCAGGTGCTGGGCGTACTGCGGCAGGGGCAGCAGGTCCACGGCCCACAGCGGCCACACCGCGAGCGCGAGCAGCGCCGGCAGCAGCGTACGGAAAGCGAAGTGGTGGCGGTCGGGCGGCACGGGCATGGAAGGAGGCGGAGTGTACGGTATGGAGGGCGTAGGCTCAAATCGGCGGGCGGGTGCGGGTGCGGGCACGGGCACGGGTTCGGGTTCGGGTTCGGGTTCGGGTGCGGGTTCGGGTTCGGGTTCGGGCACGGGTGCGGCCCCGGCCCCGGCTCCCGGCTCCGGCCCCGGCCCCGGCTCCCGGCTCCCGGCTCCCGGCCCCGGCCCCGGCCCCGGCTCCCGGCTCCCGGCTCCGGCTCCAGCCCACCTTGACACCATCGGCGCCTCGCGCTAGCTAGCCTCAG